>JAZLEB010000083.1:0-53206 GCA_045615065.1 Candidatus Pelethomonas sp.
AGGTGGATTTTGCGAAGCAAAAGACGGAGGGAGAGACTGCAAAACAAGGACTTCCGGTGTATCTCTCCCTCAGTCTCGCTTCGCTCGACAGCTCCCTCGTCAGAGGGAGCCTTGCGTACTGCTGTGCAATCTCCCCGATAAACTCCAATTTACCATCACCTAAACAGCGGAAGCCTGTACCCATTACGGGTACAGGCTTCCGCTTTATTATGCTGCGGATCAGTTCTTGGCTTCCATCATTTCGTAGAAGCGCTGAACCAGAGTAGCCACCTGTGCGCGGGTTGCGTTGCTCTTGGGATCCAGAGTGGTGGGGGTAGTACCGTTGACCAGGCCGGTCTCGATGGCCCATGCCATGGCGTCCTTTGCCCAATCGCTGACACTGTCAGCATCGGTGTAGGCGGACAGGCTGCCGGTAGCGGCAGGCTCGCCCATGAAGCGCCACAGCATAACGACCAGCTGCTCACGGGTGATCTCAGCGTCGGCATCGCTGCCGTCGCTGATGCCGGTATTCATAGCCCATTCACGGCCCTTATCATACCAGTTTACACCGCCGGTGGTATCCTCGCCGCTCAGGCGGGCAAGGATGGTCCACATCATAGCGCGGGAGAGCTTCTCCTCGGGAGCGAACTCATTCTCGCTCACGCCATTCATCAGGCCCTTGTCAACCATGAAGTCAACAGCATCGAAGTACCATGCTTCCTCGGTAAGATCCTCGAAGACCTCAGCGGAATCAACATCCTGCTCGGTTTCTACCTTGATCCACTTGGCGTACAACATAACACTCTCGGTCAACTCGGCATTGAAGTTGAAGGGGATCGTACATGCTGCGTCCAGATACCAGCCGTCGAAGGTATAGCCCTCTGCGGTGGGATCGGCAGGACGAACTGCCTTCTCTCCTTCCACAACTCTCTGAGAAGCCATGGGCGCACCGTGACCGTTCAGATTGTAGGACACGAGGTAAACCTCGGGTTCGGGTTTGGGCTCAGGTTCGACTACGTTCTCCGTCCACTTGGCGTACAGGGTGATATCTGCGGTCACTGCGGTATCAAAATCATACTCGGCAGTGCATGCAGCATCGGTGTACCAGCCGCCGAAGGTGTAACCCTCAGCAGTGGGAGCGGCAGGCTCGGTTGCCTTCTCGCCCTCGGTAACGGTCTGTGCCTCGATGGCAGCGCCGTGACCATTCATGTTGAAGGTCACAGCATAGGTCTCGGGCTCGGGCTCGACCACGTTCTCCGTCCACTTGGCGTACAGGGTGATGTCTGCGGTCACCGCGGTATCAAAATCATACTCGGCAGTGTATGCAGCATCGGTGTACCAGCCGCTGAAGGTATAGCCCTCTGCGGTGGGAGCGGCAGGCTCGGTTGCCTTCTCGCCCTCGGTAACGGTCTGTGCCTCGATGGCAGCGCCGTGACCATTCATGTTGAAGGTCACAGTATAGGTCTCGGGCTCGGGCTCGACCACGTTCTCCGTCCACTTGGCGTACAGAGTGATGTCTGCGATCACTGCAGTATCAAAATCATACTCGGCAGTGCATGCAGCATCGGTGTACCAGCCGCCGAAGGTGTAACCCTCAGCAGTGGGAGCGGCAGGCTCGGTTGCCTTCTCACCCTTGATAATGGTCTGGGCTGCGATGGCGGTGCCGTGACCGTTCATGTTGAAGGTCACAGTATAGGTCTCAGGCTCGGGCTGAGGATCTGCGGGAGGAGTCTCGCCGCGCACCTCTACGATGTAAGCGGGATCGTAAGCAGGTGCAAGAGCCTCAGTATCGACCTCGTAATCCTTGACCTCGTCGGCAGCAACCAGGATCACACCGCGGTAAGCGGGGACGGTGACGGTATCGGTAAAGGTCTCACCGGAGATCAGATCAACATAGGTGCCCTCCAGAGCGACGTTCAGATCGCCGGAAGCGCGGTTTGCCAGAATGGTCAGAGTGTTCTCGCCGTCGGTACGGACATAACCCATCACATCGCGGTGAGGAGCGAAGGGCTCCACGCTGCCGGTACGCAGAGCGGGATACTGGGCACGGATGGCAGCAAGCTGTGCGTACCACTCAACCAGATCCTTCTGACCCTTACCCCACTCGAAAGCGCGGCGGTCGTCGGGGTCATCGCAGCCGGTCATGCCGATCTCGTCACCATAGTAGATGGTGGGAGCACCGGCATAGGTGAACTGGATGAAGGCCACCACATACTGCAGCTGCTTTGCGCGCTCGGAAGTAGTCTCATACATGGGGAAGTTGTTGGCAAGATCCTTCTGATAGCGATCATCCTCAACATCATCCAGATAGGAGAGGATACGGGCGGTATCATGGGAACCGACCAGGTTCATCATGGCGTAGAAGGCTTCCTCGGGATAGCGCTCGCGGAGGATCTCCAGAGTAACAAGGGCGTCCGCAGCGGTATAATCGGTATCCCACTTCTCAGCCTTGTTGTCGCGGTTGATGAGGTAGCCGCGGGCGAAGCCTGCGACGGCGTCACGGAAGATGTAGTTCATGACGGAGTCATACATATCGCCGCGCAGATAGTAGGTAGCGTCATGCCAGATCTCACCGATAATGACAGCTTCGCTGTCCAGAGCCTTCACGCTGTCGCGGAAGTTGCGCCAGGTCTCGTCGGAAACCTCGTTTGCAACGTCCAGACGCCAGCCGTCCATGCCCTTGGTGATCCAGTAGGAGTTGACGCTGTTGGGGTTCTCGTGGGAGAGCATCTCCTCGGCCCAGTTGCCGGTCTGATACTCGCTGCCGTTGGTGGACTTAATGACGGGCATGGAATCATAGCCCCACCAGCCCTCATAGGTGTAAACCTTCTTGCCGGCGCGCAGACCGATGGTATCGGCATAGGTAGCCTTCTTGTTCTCCACCTTGAACCAATCGATATAGGAATAGTCGGTAATGCCGTAGTTCTCGGTAAAGAAGGTCTTTGCAGCCGCCTCTGCAGCGGACTGGCTGTAGCCCTCTTCGTTCATCAGGTCGTACACATATGCCCAGTAGGGATATGCTCCGATCTTCTCGCTCTTGCCCAGGAACTTGTAGTAGCGGTCGAAGTAGACGGAGTCATCGGACACATGGTTGAACACGCCGTCCAGAATGATGTGCATACCGTTTGCCTCGGCAACGGCAACCAGCTCCTCAAAATCGCCCAGTGTACCCAAAATGGGATCGATCTCCATGTAATCGCAGGCATCGTAGCGGTGGTTGGAGATGGATGAGAACACGGGGTTGAAGTAGATAACGTTGACACCCAGAGCCTTGAGGTAATCGATACGCTCGGTAACACCCTTCAGGTCACCGCCGTAGATCTCGTTGGACCACTCACCGTCACCCTTCAGAGCGAAGATGGGATAGTCGTTGGGATAGGCATTGACCATCTCGGGGTTCTCGGGCAGCATGTACCAATCGGTCACATACTCGTAGTCCACGGTGCCGCGGGCGGTAGTTTGGTCATCGTTGTTGTACTCCAGTGCGTCGAAGAAGGGGTCGGGGAAGATCTGATAGATGACAGCGTCCTTCATCCAGTCGGGAGTCTCGAAATCAGCGGTGTGGACAATGATGTCGTAGGCAAAGATATCATTGGGATTGCCAATACCGCCGCTGCCGTAGTCGCCGGTACGGAAATAGTTGTTGTAGATATCGTCGCAGTAGATCACCATGTCACTGCCGTTGGTGATGGAGAAATAGTAATCGTACTCACCAATGGACTCGAAGGCATAGGTGCAGGTCCAGCGCTGAACGCCGTCCACAGCCTCGCCGTCCTTCTCAAGACCAACGGAGCCGACACCGCGAATCACCAGCACAACACCGGTAGCATCGGTGCCGGTGGTGATGGAGAACTTGACGCTCTCACCCACTGCCACAGCGCCGAAGGGATCCTTGTAGTTGATGTCCTTGGTGTTGTAGTAGATGTGGGTAGTATCGACCTTCAGGTTGGAACCGTTGTGGTAAGCCATACCGGTGGAAGGATCATAGGAGAAGGTAACATTCTTGCCTGCATCCATGACGAACTCAAGGAAGTTCACCACGGTCTCGCCGCAGGTGATGGCAAGGTCGGAGTACTTGCCTGCGTTCAGGTAGATGGTGGCAGTAAACAGCCCGTCCAGCTCATCGTCCAGAAGGCGGGTACCCTCAGGAATGCCGGTACCGCTGAGGGTGACCACTGCGTCAATATCATAGTTGACGGAGCAGACCACGCGGTGGGAAACATCGCTGTACCAGAAGGTCACATCCTGGGTCTCGGTAACGGTGACGGACATGTCCGCGCCGGCAGCTTCACCGCCTGCGCCGTAGTTCTCAGCCCATGCGCCGTTGACGGCGATCTTATAAGCATATGTACCGGGAGCAACGTCCTCAAAGGTAATGGTGTACAGGCCGCGTGCGGCATCGTACGTCATTTGGTTGCCTGCGGCATTCCAGTTATTGCCGCCGATGGTGCCGGGCAGATGGATGGTACGGCTCTCGTCGATCCAGCCTGCAGGCTTGGTGACGGAATCACCGTTTCCATTGAACCACAGTTCGGCATTGCCGGTGGGAACGCCCAGGTCAATGTCGGGGGTCTTAATGACGTTGTTACCATCATTGAAGATCACAAACAGGTTCTGACCGATCTCCACATGCATGCGTGCGGTGTACCAGCCGGGGTTGGCGGAAGCGGAGATTGCGGTGCCGGGCCAATCGCCCATCAGCTCGGCACTGTTGCCCAGCCATGCATAGCAGTACACATTGCTCCAGGAATTGGAGTTCTGGAAATGCACGGTAACAGTGTAGCTGGTCCACTCAACGGGAGCGACGGTGTAGATCTCCTCGCCCACGACCCACAGCTCGGACACGCCAACGAAATCAGCGTTGGTCAGGTCGGCGGTCTGATTGGAGCCATCGTTAAATATGAAGTTGAAGGCCTGCGCCTCCTCGGTTGCAATGGTAATATCGTACCAGCCGGCCTTCTCGCTGTTGCCGGAGATGGGGCTGCCGGGCCATGCGCCAAAAGCTTCGTAATTGGGCAGCTTGCCCTCATCGGTCCAGAGGTAGGCATTGACCATGCTGCCCCAGGTGGTGGGCTTGAGGTAGTGGATGGTAACGGTGTTCCAGTCCTCGGGAACCTCAGGCTCTTCCACCACGATAGTGTAGCTGAGGGTCAGAGTGCCGTCGCCGTTTACGACGAGGGTGTACTGCAGCTCCACGTTGGCGGGAGCAAGCATCTTCTCATTATTGCCGGACTTGAGCGTAACTGCGGTATCGGTGCAGTAAGTAGCAGCATAATAGGAAGTGCCCTTGCTGTCCTTGACATAGACATAGCTGGTGGCAGCGAAGGTTGCGGTCACCTTGCCGTCCACAAACTTATAAGCGGTACCGGTATAATCAGCGTTGTTGATCCAGCCGACCAGATAATAGTCGGGCTGCTCGGGCTCCTGCTCCTCGCCGCCCACCAGAACGCCGACCTGCAGGGTGTCGAGATTAAAGGTGATGGTGAAGTCACCGGCGGTTTCCAGCGTAAACAGATAGTCTCCGCCGTTATCGCCCCAGGACTGCTCCCAGGAACCGTTGGTGACCTTAAAGGTATAGGTGCCTGCGGGGGCGTTGGTGTAGGTCTTTTCGTACAGACCGGTCTCCTCGTTCAGCACCAGCTGGTTAGCCGTGTTGGCGGGATCCCATGCAGTGCCGAACACGCCGCCGTCCGTAGAACTGCCGTTGAAACAGCCGGCGACAACATAGATCACAGGAATGGGCTCCTCAGGAGGTGTATAATTGCCCCAGGTACCGTTACCCTTGTCCCAGGAACCCTCTGCCAGAGTATAGCAGTTCGTTCCATCGGTGGGGACCTTCAGATCCTTGGTCTGGTTCCACTTTGCACCCCAGCCGTTGGTGGGATTGTTGGGATCCATACGGACAAAGATAACATCCACAAAGCCCTCGGGAACGGTGACCTCCCAGACCTTGTCGTTGTCCTTGTCAGTCATGGGGATCCACAGTTCGCCATTGCCGAAGAAATAAGCGGTGAAGCGGGCGCCGGCATCACGCCAGTTGGCGTTGGGCTTGAAATAGATGACCCGTGCTTCGGGCTCATCGGGTTCGGGCTCGACCACTTTCTCCGTCCACTTGGCGTACAGTGTAATATCGCCGGTGAGAACGGTTTCAAAGTCGTACTCGGCAGTGCACTCGGCATCGGTGTACCAGCCGCCGAAATCATAGTTCTCCGCGGTGGGATCGGCAGGCTTGGCAGCCTTGCCTCCCTCGGTGACGGTCTGAGCGGTAATAGCCTCGCCGTGTCCGTTCATATCGAAGGTCACGGTGTAGGTAACAGGCTCGGGATCGGGCTCAGGATCGGGTTCGACCGCCTTCCCGGTCCACTTGGCGTACAGCGTAATGTCGCCGGTGAGAACGGTGTCAAAATCGTAGGCATTGGTGCACTCAGCCTCGGTGTACCAGCCGCCGAAGTCGAAGCCCTCTGCGGTGGGGGCAGTGGGGGCCGTGGCCTTGCCGCCCTCGGTGACAGTCTGAGCGGTGATGTCCTCACCGTGGCCGTTCATGTTGAAGGTCACGGTGTAGGTCTCAAGCTGAGGCAGAACCACGGTGATCGCCTTGGTCGTGGCATTGAAGCGGATGGTCACATCGCCGGTCTTGGGAACGACAATCTCATAGTTGCCGTCGGTGGCAGTGCCGCCCCAGGTATTGCTCCAGGTGCCATCGGTAACCTTGAACATATAGGTACCTGCAGCAACGTTGGTAAAGACCTTTTTATACAGTCCGCTCTCTTCATCCAGAGCCATCTTGTTGGCCTCAGCTGCGCAGTCCCACTCCACGCCGCACAGACCTGCGACACCGGCAACATAGAAGACAGGAACGGGTTTCTCGGTCAGAACCGCGCCGTTCTTGATCCACAGCTCGGTGTCACCGGTGATCTCACCGGTGGTCATGTCGGCAGTCTTGTGGGCATCGCCGGTGTTGTCGTGGAACAGGAAGTTCATGGTAACACCGGTCTGTGCCGTTACCGTAACATCCAGCCAGCCGTCGCTGTCGGTATCGGTGATCTTAGTGCCGGGCCAGGCGGTATCATTGGCCGTACCGCCCCAGATGTGGGTATAGATAGATGCACCCCATGTGTCGGGCTTCTCATAATGAAGCGTGACCGTGTGGTTTTCGATCTTCAGCCACTTGGCAAAGAGCTCAACATCTGCGGTAACGGCAGCGTTGAAATCATAGGGAGTGGTGCCTTCCGCATCGAGGAACCATCCGCGGAAGAGATAGCCGTCCGCGGTGGGAGCGGCAGGCTCGGTGGCAATCATACCCTCGATCACAGACTGCGCCTCGATAGCAGTGCCGTGACCGTTCATGTTGAAGGTTACGGTGTAAGAGACGATATCGGGAGTAAGTTCGATCCACTTGGCATAAAGGGTCTTTGCCCCGGTAATAACCTCGTTGCCGAATACATACTTAGTGGTGCAAGCAGCTTCGGTGTACCAACCGCCGAACTCAAATCCCTCGGCAGCGGGAGCAACGGGTTCAAGGATCTTGCTTCCCTCGGGAACAAAGAGTTCTTTGTTCTCGCCATTACCATTCATATCGAGGGTCAGGGTGAACCCCTTACTGTAAGCCGCCCAACCGGTGGTGCTTCCATCCCATGCACCGCTGGGCACGGTGAAGCAAATCTTATTGTCGGTGGGAACCTTCAGATCACCGCTCTGGTTCCATTTATTGTTCCAGTTATTGGCGGTGGTGCCGGGATTCATGCGGCAGAAAATGACACTGGGGTAACCGGCAGGAACAGCTACTTCATAGACGCCGTTTCCATCGGTATCCTTCATATCCACCCATTTTTCGCCGTTGCCAAAGAAATAGGCTGCAAAACGGGCACTCGCCTGCGTCCAGTTGGAGTTAGGCTTAAGGTAAATCATCTTCTCTCCGTGAACCTCTGCTTCTGCTGCGTGAGCTACGGGCATTTGGATCATGCCCAGAACCATGCACAGCGAGAGCAGAATACTCATCAAGCGCGTGAGTTTCGATGTTTTTCGCATCATCAACATCCTTTCTTATTCTCCGGAAAAGCGGAGATTTTCCGAAACATTTCCGAAACCGATGCCGGAAACGTTTCCATTTTCGTACAGTATAAGGATAACACGTTTTCCCTCTTTGCTCAAGATTCAGTGATTCCAATTATTTTCCATGTGTTTTGTGCAGTTTGACGGGTCAGTTACATTTTATGACAAAAACACACCGTACAATGCGTCTTTTGTGTTGCAAACGTGGCAAAAGCAAGGCTATAATGAGAACAGAATGAACGGGAGATCTCTCCTCTCCCGCAGTGAAAGTGAGGATACAATATGCGCGATGCGAACAAAGAACAGGAACTGCTGGCTCTCATCGACCGCGTGATCGAAGAAGGTCCCTATCGGGCAGAATGGAGTTCACTGTCCACTGCGCCCGTGCCGCAGTGGTTTTCTCAGCGGAAGCTTGGCATTTTCATTCACTGGGGCGTTTACAGTGTGCCCGCCAACTCCAACGAGTGGTACTCCCGCAACATGTACATCAAGGGTGACAACGCCTACGAGCATCACCTGAAGACCTATGGTCACCACAAGGACTTTGGCTATAAAGATTTTATCCCTATGTTCAAAGCAGAGCATTTTGATGCCGGCGAATGGATGCGGTTGTTCCGCGAGGCGGGTGCGGGCTATGTGATGCCCGTGGCCGAACATCACGATGGATTTCAGATGTACGCCAGTGAGTTATCCGACTGGAATGCCAACGATATGGGTCCCCGGCGCGACGTACTGGCCGAATTGAAGGAAGCCGCCCGGCAGGAGGATCTGATGCTCTGTGTTTCCTCCCACCGCGCCGAGCATTGGTTCTTTATGGGACACGGCAAGGACTTTGAGAGCGATGTTCACGAGCCGCTGCAAAAGGGTGATTTTTACTGGCCCGCCATGCCGGAGCCAAATCATTTTGATCTTGCCGGCGAGCCGCAGCCCAGCGAAGAATATCTGAACGATTGGCTGGCAAGAACAGCGGAACTGATCATCAACTACCGTCCCCGTCTTCTGTACTTTGACTGGTGGCTGCTGCACCGTGCCTTCAAGCCTTACCTGAAAAAGCTGGCGGCATTCTACTATAACTGTGGTAAGCAGTGGGGCACAGATGTGATGATCTGCTATAAGCACGATGCCATGATGTTTGGCAGCGGTATTGCGGAAGTGGAACGCGGCAGCTTTGCCGAAGCCAAGCCCTACGCCTGGCAGACGGACACCGCTGTTGCCCGCAACTCCTGGTGCCACACCCACAATCTGGATTATAAAAGCAGCGCAGAGATCGTGCAGACCCTTGTGGACGTTGTCAGCAAGGGCGGAAATCTGCTGCTGAATGTAGGCCCCCGCGCCGACGGTGTGATCCCCGACGGCGACCGAAAGATCCTCGAGGATCTGGGCGCATGGATGAAAGTAAACGGCGAGGCCATCCACGGCGGACGTCCCTGGCGCAAGTCACAGGAAGGCCCCACCGAGAGTAAAGACGGACAGTTCACCGATCAAAAAGCAAAAGAGTTTACCAGCGATGACTACCGCTTTATTTTGGGAAACGGAGCACTGTACGCCATCGCCATGGTCTGCCCGAAGGATGGATGCTTTACCATTCGTTCCCTGAAGGACAGTCCCGACCACAACGCCCCTGAGTTCCACGGCATTATTGAAAAGGTGGACATTCTCGGCTACAGCGGCTGTGCGGAATGGCGCAAGGACACCGAAGGACTTCACGTAACCGCCCCCGGCATCCAAAGTGATCTGCCTGTGGTTATTCGCGTAACAGTTGAATAAACAAAGAGAGTCATGCCGAAAGGCATGACTCTCTTTGTTTATTCGTCTCCTGCGGCAGCGGCATACAGTTCCACAAGTCCCGCACTGAGTAGTGCGCCGCCGATAATATCCGTGATCCAATGCACACCTGAAACAAGTCTTCCCAGGACCATAAAGACTGTGAAGAAGGTGATTGCGGCAACAGAGCATTTCCTGAATCGTTTGTTTTTGATCCGCGCGTTCAGCTGCATAGCAGCTGTAGGCATAATACACAGCACCAAAAGTGTAGTGGACGACGGATAGGACGCTTCCAAAACTCCCTCGATCAGCAAAGGTCTGAAATTCACTGTAACGTTCTCAAAGAGCAGATACATCGCCATCACCACGAGATAAAACCCGCCCAGCGCAAGAATGCTGCGATCCACCTTTAGAAGATGTTTCCTTCGGATCCACTGTATAAGTCCCAACAGTGCAAAACCCATCGCGCACCCAAGCGGCACCAAGCTCAACCAGTCTGTGAGTACATACAGTGGCATATGCACACCGGTCAGCGAGTGAAACCAGCTGTTCACCGTCGCAAAACCCACGCATGAGCCCTCAGGCCCAATGGGCCGTACATCCACACAGCATACCGCCACCGTCCACAGCGCAAAGGCTGTCAACAAGGCTGCCGCAGCGCAGCACCTTTTCTTCGTTTCCCGCTTCATTGTCATGATCCTCCCGTTTTCTCTATGCGGCTTCCGCCTGTGTCCACAGTGCGGGAATACCGGGATAATTACAAGAAACGAGGCGTCACATCTGCGACACGGTTCGTGTCACAGTCGAAAAATCACCTGCTATGGCAAGTTTTTACAATTTCTGCTTAACGAACAGCAGCACCTTGACCGCGAGAAAAACAAACAGAAGCGCCGCAGCGTAGGGCTGCGGACTGAGAATAAAGAGCAATACTCCCGCCGCGTTGATACCAAGTGATACCCATCTCTCCGGTTGTTTCCCGGATACAGGACGGAATTTTTGCAAAGCCAGCGCCGCAAGTCCCGACACGATCATACCGAATACCGCGGCAAAATACGCAAAGCGGATATAAGGCGCGATCTCCGTCAAGGACAGAAGCGGCACACCGCTAAACTCACCGCCAACCGTTTGTCGAAAGAACGGAAGAAACAGTAGCACCGCGGTGCTCAGATCCAGCGCGCCAAACGCAAGGCCACATACAGAGTGCGCCGCGTTTCTGCGGTCCTCTTCGGCTATGGTCAGAACCTCTTCGCCGGACAGAAGTTCATCCACCGTCACCGAGAAATATTTGGCAATAGCCTTCAAAGAGTCCAGGTTTGGATACCCTCTGCCCGACTCCCATTTCGAAACAGCAGTTCTCGAAACAAAAAGCGCCCCTGCCAGTTCCTCCTGGGTAAGTCCCCGTTTCTTTCTCAGTTCCTGTAATTTTTCATGAAATTCCATAGAGATCACTCTTTTCAAATATCAGCGCGCTTCCCACTCATGCTTCAGTACAGCATATTGGCGGGTATCTTCATAAATCGGCGTCCCGTCCGGCGCGTTCACAAAGGTAACAAACTGGCGGAATATTCCCTCCAACCGCATACCCAGCTTTTCGCTTAGTTTTTGGCAGGCAATATTGTCATCCTCCGTGTAAAGATAGATCCGCCGGGCACCTTGCTCATAAAACAGCGCATCGAAAAATGCTCGGGCAGCTTCGTACATGTAGCCATGCCCCTGATAGTCACTATGCAGCATCCAGCAGGGCGACCAGGTATCCTTTGCAGCACCGTCCGGTGTGACACTTTCCGCATGGGCAAAGATCTCACCGATCACCTTGCCGCTCTCTTTCAGTTCGATAGCCAGGTATGCACCGGACTCGTCTTTGATGCGCTCCTCCACGGCTCTGACTGCATCTTCCATGTTCTGCAGCTTCATATCCGCGAAACAGTGAACGGTCGGCTCATGAAGATACGCAAACAAGTCTGCTGCATCCTCCCGCACAAACGGACGAAGCAGCAACCGCTCAGTTTCAATTCTCATCATTCTGTTCCTCCCGGTATGATGTCAGATCGATCAGCACCGCACGGCACGGAGCCCCCTCCGCCCCGGCAATATTCAGCGGCGCTGCGCTGAGGAGATACACGCCCTCCGGAACATTGGACAGACGGATCCCCTCCAGCAGCACCACTCC
The DNA here is from genome assembly GCA_045615065.1 of Candidatus Pelethomonas sp. Lineage (GTDB taxonomy): Bacteria > Bacillota > Clostridia > Oscillospirales > Oscillospiraceae > Pelethomonas. Next base: position 11,966 of record JAZLEB010000083.1, read on the forward strand.
CCTGCTCAGGAGCGTTTTATGTACCGCCATAGGTGCATCCTCCGGTCCGACACTTTGGGATTCGTTACCCAAAAGCATCAGATTGGATGCGGCAAACACCTCTGCCGCTTCCGCGGATACTACACAGTCACCTTTGACAAGAATACGCCGCGCCGATTCCCTGTCCGCAGCACAGGCCTTATTCAAGATCCGCTGCGCGTCCGCCACCGTCACAGTACCGCTGCACTCTGCCACATAGGACATACCGACGAAGGAAGCAAGACCAACTTTATCCACCGTTGTGCCGTTCCTCAAAAAATGGGCAGGAGCATCCACATGGGTTCCGTTGTGATTGCACATCTTAAACGAAGATAGGTTGTACAGATCACCTTGCTCCATGTTCTGCAGGATCGATCTCTTCGGCACAGGATCGCCGGGATACACCGCACAGCCCAGCACTTCCTGGGAAATATCATAAACTCTCACAGATATCACCTCTTGGGATATTATAGCAAAAATCAGCAGTTTTGTATACGGTCTTCAGTATACAAAAAGCGAAGGCTGTGAAGCCTTCGCTTTTATTGAGATACAGAATCAGGGAAGCACCACATTATCCACAACAAAGGTGGTGATGGAGTAGGGCGCCAGCGCGGCGCGCAGCATATCCTGCTGCACCGGGATACCGGGCAGAACCGCCCAGTTTTCCTCCCCGCTGGTGCGAATGACCTCCGCACTGCCACCGCCGTAACGGAAACCAGCTAGCGAGAAACCCACCTCTCGCTCTGTCTCCTCCGTATTGATCGCAACGACCACCAGTTTCTGTTCCTCATCGCTGTAGGCCGCCAGCACACCATTTCCCCCGGTGGTAAGGATGCGGTAACCGGGGCGGATATAGCGGGAGAACTGACCGAAGGCATAATACTTTTTGGTGAGATGAATTTCTTGTCTGTCATGATCCACCACGGTCAGACCCCAGTAGCCGCGGCTCAGATCAGGCATACCAAAATCCTGATTGCCCATGTAGCCTTCGCTGGAAACATGATTATCGATGCCCTGCCACAGGATCCATGCAGAGGGCATCAACCCCTGAATATCAGAGGTGATCTTATTGGCAAGCCAAAGAGCAGCGCCCATTTCTCCGGAATCCTTACCCAGTGTATAGTCACCGTCCACTTCGCTCATCCACAGATTTTTTCCGTATTCCGCAGCCAGCGCCTGCAGTTCGTCCAACTTGCCCACTTTGTAGCTGTGGGTATCGATACGGTCAAGAGCACTCTGCGCTTCCGGTGACAGTTTCTTAAAGGAACTTGCAGCCAGCACCGTACTGGTTTCATCTGTACCGACCAGCAGAATATCGCTCAACCCTCTTTCTTCCAGCGCTTTTTGGGTAGCCAGCAGAATAGCGGACTGACTCTCACCGGGGGAAACATGACACCCCTCCTGCTTGGGGCTGAACGCCTCCCAGTAGGCGGTGTTGGGTTCATTCATAGGGGAGATGCTTTGGAAAGTGATACCGTAATGTTCCTTATAATAGAGCACCACATCAGCAAGATATGCCGCAAAGGCATCCACCTGATCGGCTCTCAGGTTATTCTCACCGGCGAAAACGGCACCGGAGGAACAGCCGCTTTCCGTCATGTAATACGGGGGCGAGTTGGAGAACGCCTCAGCGATAAAGCTGCTGCCGCAGGCTTCCTTGGCACGAAGCAGTACATTGCGCTGATTTTCATCCTGTGCACCGTCGAACACGGGCTGTCCGGTCACTTCGTCCAGCACCCAAAAACCGGGCATCATGGAGTCGGTACGGGTAATATGGTGATGCGCGGGATCGTCACCGCCGCCGATGTTGTAACGGGCGATATTCATGCCCAGTCCGGTCTCAGCGTTGAACAGCAGATCCGCCGCCTGTTGCGCCAGCACATCAGAGTAACCGATGCGGTTTGCCCACCAGCACAAGCTGGTGCCCCAGCCCTCAAATTTACCGCCGTTGAAGGGAGAACCTCCGGCGGGATCGATGGAAATCACGGTACGGTTTTCATCATCAAAAACTTCCACTTGGGAATCATCTGGAATCGTATGGGGAGCATTCTCTGTTTTTTCAGCCGGAGCACAGCCGGCAAGACATAAAATCACCATAAAAATCGAGAGCCGTTTTTTCATGCTCTTCCTCCTAACAGTTTATTTTTGCAAATTGATTTTAACACAAACAGCTGCGCATTTTCAACCTCAATACCTTTGAATTAAGCTCTTCGTTCCTTGACTATATGCTGAGAAAAAGGTAAACTCAAGCATATCTCTCATGATATCGGAGTCAACAGTATGGAACACCTCAGCGGAATTAACACAGAGATTTATCGAAGCAACCGAAAAACGATTTCCATCGAAATAAAACCGACAGGGATCATCATTCGCGCGCCGCACCGTATGAGTTCTCAGGAGATATCCGCATTTGTTCTCAAGAAAAAGCCATGGATCGAAAAGCATTGGTCGCAGATGCAGGAACGCCGGCAAGCAGATACACAGCAAGAACCGTACTCAGCAGAAGAACTGAAAGTATTGACAGAAAAAGCTCTTGTTGTTATTCCGGAAAAGGTAAAAGACTACGCGCCTCTTGTTGGGGTGGATTACGGACGAATCACCATTCGCAATCAACGCACCCGCTGGGGCAGCTGTTCCGCAAAGGGAAACCTGAATTTCAACTGTCTTCTGATGCTGCTGCCGGATGAGGTGATCGACAGTGTTGTGGTGCACGAGTTGTGCCACAGAAAGCATATGAATCACTCTGCAGCGTTCTATGCGGAGGTAGAACGGGTTTTTCCGGAGTATAAGCGCTGGAACAAGTGGCTGAACGAAAACGGCGGCAAATATCTGAGCAGACTTCGTTAAGCCTGGAGGGTTGGATATGAGTATTATCAAATACAACAAACTGGTGCGCGACCGCATTCCGGAGATCATCGAGGCATCCGGCAAAACCTGCAAAACAGAGATTCTGAATGACGAAGAGTATCTTCGAATGCTCGATGCCAAACTGGATGAAGAACTGGCAGAATACCACAAGGATCAGAATATCGAAGAGTTGGCTGACCTGCTGGAAGTCATCTACGCCGCCGCTGCAGCGCAGGGATACTCGGTTGACCAGTTGGAAGGGATTCGGGCGGCAAAAGCAGTGAAACGCGGTGGATTTCAAAACAAGATCCTGCTGGTAGAAGTCAAAGAGAGCTGAAATGGACGAGGAACACACCCTGTATTTCACGGGACAACCGCAACAAAAAAGCTGAACAGCAGGCCGCGGCCTGCTGTTCGTCGTTATATCGAGTCAATTCAATTGTTTAGGAAACAACATCTTATCCGCCGCTTGGACATATCGGATGGTTAACATTCAGACCATCTCGCTGCATTGGTTTTTTACTGACAATGATGTGTGCGTTGTCTGTTTCCCATACATTGACAACGGTCATTACTGACGCACCAATCAATTCAGTGATATTATCAAGGGTATCCGGATATATCTTTACCCGGCGCGTCCCCATATCAATGTATTCATTTTGATTCTTGTCGATCGACAGGCAAAAAATCCCATTGTCGTTTAACAGTTCTGCCACTTTAGAAATGACCTGCTCTTTGTTTTGAAAATGCATCATTGTCAACGATGAGTAAACAACATCAAAAGTCTCTTGAAAATCATGTTTCAGAAAGTCATCACAGATATAAGAAATATTACTGTGATTTTTCAGGTTCTCTTTTGCCCGTTTGATGGTTTTAGGCGAAATGTCTATTCCTGTCAATCTCATGCAATGTGGGGCGACCTGAACCGCAATTCTCCCGGTTCCAACGCCGATTTCAAGAACAGACTGATTTCCGGAAAGATTCAGGGAATCTAAAAACACTTTACCGTCCCACCCGTTCATATACTCTCTCAAGGCAGGCGGATCATAGAACGGATCGTTGTTTTCATCTATCAACATATCATAGTGGGTAATGACATCCGTTTCTTTTTCGTAAATATAAGATATAGAAGTTCCGTCTTCATCTTTATCCATATGATGATATTGAAAACCGGCATTTTCAAACGCCTTTTTCGATGCTATGTTGCTTGGAAAAATTACCGCTTCGCTTTTGTGTATGGAAAAACCTATAATTTCATTGTTTGTCAGAAGTTCTCGCAGCAGCTTCGTTCCGATACCACGGCCACGCTTTCCGGGATCCACCACGATTTCCATGATCGATGTTGTTTGTTCGTGCTGACAAAGGGCAATAACAGCAACAGGATCGTCGGTTTCACAAACGACTTTGCACCAAAAATTCTCACCGACAACAAATCCGTCTTCGTTTGCCCAGTATTCATAAAAATCACGAAAGCCATCGTCTAACCCCGTGGATCTGACAGCACTCTCGTCAAGCCAAGTCTCGACATAGCTCATAGTTTCGGGATCATAATCACGCCATACAAAGTTCATAAGGTTTACAGATCCTTTCGCATGTATCGGGGGGCGTATTCGCAGTACCCGTGCTTCGGATAGAAGGAGTAGGACTCAAACCACTGCTCTTCGGGTGCACCGAGATGCACCAGCGAAACGGATATCCCTCGGTTTCTCATTTCACACTCTGCCGTTTGGAGAAGTGCTGTTCCTATCCCTTTGTGTTTTTCGGATGCTTTCACATAAAGCCTGTGGAGAAAAGCTTCGGAGAGATTCTCTGTTTTTGAGTATCCAACGCATCCGATCACCCGGTCATCCCCGTTTACCGCAACCCAAAACATATCTCCGCGGTCAAAGTAGTTTGCCTTGATATCCAGCAGATCCGGATTGATGGAAGGCTTCCTGCCCAATGCATCCTTGGCTTGCAAAACTACGAAAATAAGGTCATCTCTGTACTTTTCTTCATAAGGTTTGATCATCAATGTAAGTCACCTCATTGGAGTGGATTTAGCATTATAAATCAATCTTGACCTCATACTTGTCATCGATCAGCAGATAATTCACATTATGTTTTTGGGCAAGCTTCAAAACCGCGGCATTGTCGCTGAGTACGCTTTCCGGGGTGCACCACGCATCATCCAGTCGGTTTTCTACGACGTTTGCGAATTTTCTGATGTCATCAAAATGATTTCTGATATAATTCTCGCTCATCACAAGACAATAATAGCGGATATTTTCAAGATATTCCGGTTCAAAATCCGCCGTCCAGTCAAAGGGGATATAGCAACCCTCAACGATGAGATTCTGTTTGTTTTCGATGGCCGTTTTTACTATTTCGCGAATGATCGGCCACAAATACGCAGTAAGCTCACTATCCTCACTCATAGGCGTGAGGTCGGTGTTTCCGCTGCGGATCAGTCCCATTTTCAAGTGATCAATGGACAGATACGGATACTTGTATTTTTCCAAAAGCTTTTGAGAAAGTGCAGTTTTTCCCGTGTGGGATGCACCTGTAATCAGAATGATCATTTTCTTATCCTCGTGTTATTTCTGTGCCACCAACAGAAAGCGGTGGATCGTTCCGTCAATGGAGCCGTGTTCTTCCAGCATCCGCTGGGCATTCAAAAGATTCTCCAAGTGGGTATCTACGGAGAAATTGGGGAACTCCCACTCTATGATGCGGGCGAACCACACCAGCGCGCCGGTGTCATAGAACCTGATGGGACGAAAGCATTCTTCGCCCCGCAGAATAGTAAAGCCCGCATCCTCGAATCTTCGGGCTGTGATACCTAAATACTGTTCAGGGAAAGGAAGCGCTGTCTCTCCGCACAGGAGTTCCACCAGCTCACGGTCATTCTCCGCGCCCACCTGTTGCGTGATAAAGAATCCCCCCGGCTTCAGCACACGGAAAATCTCCCCGGCATTGAAGTCGCCGTGGCGGTTGATGACCATATCGAAACTGCTGTCTTCAAAGGGCAGTTTTCCCTTGCCGTCGCCTGCACGGAAATCAATGCCAAGCGGCATAAGAACCTCGCTGCACAGCTGCGCATTGGGAGGATAGTTTTCTGTTGCGGCGGTATTTTCGTACGGGTGATGCAGGGACAGCAGGAACTCTCCGCCGCCGGTGTCAATATCCAGGAGTTTCATATCGGGCGCCAGATACTGTCCGATCACACCGCGGTAGTCCCACGGAAGATCATCCTGCTCGGTATAGCGGCCGGCAATGTGTGAGAAGTCCCAGCCATGGATGTGGGCGGTTTTTTCCTCAGCTTTCCATGCGGCAAGGAGCTCTTTTTGCTTGTCTGTGATCACAATACTGTTCATGCCTGACACCTGCGAATTCTGATTTATTGCGTCTATTATAGCACTCACAACTCCGAAACTCCAGTCCTTGTGATTGCCTTGTCCGCAATTGTTTGATATAGTAAGCTCAGTAACAATTGACCCGGGTGAAAAATACCATTTGCAGGGAGATGAAGAATCGTGGATGAGACACGCATTATCAATGATGCGATGGAATTTATTGAAACCCTGTTTCAAAATAATTGCGGCGGACATGATGCGGCGCATTCGAAGAGGGTGTATCGCAACGCGTTGTTGATCGCAGATACAGCACCGGATTGCGATCGTTTTGTTGTAGCACTCGCAGCGCTGCTTCATGACGCGGATGATCACAAATTATTTCACACCGAAAACAACGAAAACACACGGTCTTTCCTGGCGCGCCATCAAATAGACGAAACGCAAGCAGAGTTTATTTGCGAGGTGATCAACGGGATATCCTTCAGCAAAAACAGGGGTGTTCGTCCAAGAACGCCGGAGGGACAGATCGTGCAGGATGCCGATCGGCTCGACGCTATGGGTGCCATTGGGATCGCGCGGACTTTTGCCTTTGGCGGAGAGCGCAAAAGGCCGCTGGACGATTCGATACAACATTTTCATGATAAGCTCTTGCTCTTGAAAAATGAAATGAACACCCCGGAAGGCAAACGAATTGCCCAGCTGCGGCACGACATGATGGTAAAATTTCTTCAAGAGTTAGAAAAAGAAATGTCTGTATAATTCATTTTGAATCATACCATAGAGGAAACTGTATAAAAGCGCCATGTATTAGAAATACATGGCGCTTTTCGTGACAATATTGATCGGTTAATTATTTTCTGGTGGGGATGATTTCCAGCCAGTATCCGTCAGGATCCGTAATGAAATAAATACCCATTGCCGGATTTTCGTAGCAGATACAGCCCATTTCCTCGTGGAGCTTATGGGCTGCCTCATAGTCATCCGTCCGGAAAGCCAAATGGAATTCACACTCGCCCAAATCATATGCCTGGGGATGATCTGCCAGCCAGGTGAGTTCCAGGTCAAAAGAGCTCTCGTCATTGCTCAGATAAACAATGATAAAACCATCGCCGTTGATGCGTCTCACTTCGTGAAGTCCCAGTGCCTTTTCGTAGAAAGCCAGAGACTTACCCAGATCCGCCACATTGTAATTTTCGTGAACCATTTTAAATTTCATAACTGACCTCTTTCCGCGCATGGCGCTTATAATTCTGTTCTTTGAATTTGAGGTTTATATTCCGGATGAGCCTTCAAAAATGTTTCGACGACAGCCGGCTTGTCCCAATAATGCATGGGATAAACCTGCTTTGCGGAAACTTTTTCCAGAAAATAACAGAGTCCTCTGTCATAGTCCTTTTCTTGTCTGGGATCCAACACTACAAATGCCGCGTCAATTGCCCGATGATTCAATTCTCCGGAAAGACGGTCAATCTGCTTGCGGTAGTTTGCGGTCATTTCTTCATTGTAAATGTCGCTCTCCTCATCCCACACCCAATCGTTCAGATCACCGGCATGGTAGATCAGTTCCCCCTGATCCTCAATCAGAAAAGCGACACCCAGATCTGTGGAGCAAAAAGTAGTAAGTGTTTGCTGAGGCCCCAGATCGTATTTCTTTTCCGAAGATACCGTTACAACGGCAACATTTTCAGGTGGTTCAATGTCGTCCGACAGGATCGCCCGAACATGCCGCATGCCTGAGGATCCCAACAGGGAAAAGATTTCCGGGTTATAGTGGTCACCGTGGCTATGACTGGACAAAACAAAAATCGGCTTCGCGGTGTCCATTTCAGGCAAACTACCCTTTTCATAATCGAACAAGTAGTAGAAACGATCGGTTTCCACAAGAAAGCCGCTGTGATGAATATAAGTAACTTTCATAGCCGTTAGCTTCCTCCGGACAGAGCGGTAAGTTATCTCCTGCATCAATGATAATACAGAGAAAAATGATTGTCAATGTCAGGCAGTTTCGCACAGCAGCCTTGATTCAAGGGACGAAACTACCACTGCAGCAAACAGCTCAAAAACAGCAAGAGCCCAAGGTGTTTCTGCCGAACACCTTGGGCCATGCTTTTTTGTTTGCTCAGACTGATGCGGCACTGCCAAGATCCGCGTGTTCCATAACGCAGTCAAAGAAATCATCCTTGCTCAGTGCGGCGAAATAACCGGATTCAACAAATTCTTTTCCATAGTTCTTTTGAATCAACTCCAGCGTTTCACTCAGCTGCAGCATGGCAGCAACCTCGTGCTTGCAGCGGCGGCTGTAAGAACAGCTGCAGGTAAGATTTTGAACCATTCCACCGTTGTACTCAAACGCAACTGTATACGGCTCTGTGCCTGCGACAAGCGCCGTTCCCTGTGTACCGTCCAGACAAATGTAAGCAACTTTGTTTTTCCGCTTATATTCACGGCCGCGCGCCACAATTTTATCGCCGGCATTCATGCCGCTCAAATCGCCAAGGAGAAACTCTGCAGCATCTGCGCAATGCTGTTCTGCAGGCAGAGATACATCGAACCAACGCTTTACCTTGTTGCTGGGGATCGCAGTGCGGTCAAACGTCACCACGTGAGTTCCAAGCAATTTAAATCGATCGACAGGCGGAACATCCACCTTTGCAACATCTCTTCTGTATTGGTGTGAGATATCCCGCAGATATTGACGCATTTGTTCCACCACGTTTCCGGGGCCGAGGATCTTCACATTATCACCGAAACCCAGCACCCAGGCGAAGAACTGTGGGCTGACCACCACATTAACGCGAACAGTGAAATGGTCATTTCCATCGGGAACAATAAATATGTCACGGCCAAGACGGTCAATAACAGCGCCGACCAGGTAATTTTTGAATTGGAGCTGAACAGTTACCTCGTCGCCCGCGAACATTCCGAAGGTTTTCTGCGTGTATACAGCCAAATCCAACGCCTTGTAGGCTTCCTGGCCATCGCGCGCTTCTTCTGTCACCGAGATTTCGGTCATCTTATCCACGCGATAGTGTACCATCCTCTCAAGTCCGGATTCGTATGCCACAAGGTAGTAATTCTCGTCGTCCCAGGTCATGGCGTAGGGACTTGCGACATAATAAGCACCATCTCTGCGAAATTTCTTCTCCTTATTGACATCGTATTCAAAATACTTAAAACGGATTTTGCGGTTAGAAGAGATTCCGGTGTGGATCTCGTCCACATTGTAGTAAATGGACTCGTTCATGCTCTTAACGCGATTTTTCACAAAGACCTGACGGTTCAGAAGCTGTGCTTCGTGGATGCTGGCCAGCTGCTCGATCTTCCGGATCAGTTCCATCGTCTTCTTGTGTGTAATGAACTTGGAAGATTGCACACTGTCCACCAACAGTTTGAGTTCCGGAAGTTCAAATACACGGCTTGCGGCATAGTACCCATGGAACCGTCCGCGATCCACCATAATGACATCCAGCCCCATGTACTGAAGTGCTTCAATATCGCTGTAGATACTTTTGCGCTCAGCGGAGATTCCTTTGCTCTCAAGGTAATCAATGATCTGCTGGGTCGTTACAGGATGTTCCTCGTCGGAATTTTGCAGCAGGTAGAGCATCACATATGTCGTTTTTAACTTTTGGAAAGAAGACTTGGCCATGTCAGACACCGTCCATTCTACGCAAGTTGGCTCACACTTTCGTGTATTTAAATATATTCTCTGTTATATTTTAATCTGAAAGAACCAGAAAGTCAAACCGCTTGAGCATGCACTCCCATGGCATTAAACGCCATCATGTCTTCGATTTCCGCGATCCTGTCTTCAAGTTCGAAAATTTGCTCATCCAGCTGATTTTTGCGCCGTTCCCAACGTTCAAACGTAGTGTCGATGTAATCATCGGGTTCCTCATCCGCAAGATCAAACAGTTTGTCCCGCAACTCAGAGAGTCGATACGCAAGGATGCCGCGCTCCCACTCCAAATCATTGATACTGCTTTCCTGCAGCAGCTCATCGTCCGCCTCATCATCAAGGAATCCAGAGAAGTTTTCCTCGTCGATTATATCCATCTTGTTTTCGCTAAAAAGCATACCGCCGTGTCCAAAAGCAAGGTCGAACAGATTAATATTTCCATCCGGGTTAAATTCAAAAACATCACTAAACATAATAATATCCCCTTTTATCTATGACACAAATATTTGTTAGTTAATTGGTTCCGAGCAGCTTCTTGCACTCAGCGTATCGATAGCGACCAAAAGAAATGCGAGGGGAAGAAAAAGAAATACAATGCCATCAATAACTACATATGCAAACAATGACAAAATAGCAAATGCGAAAAAGGCGAATGCAATGATCTTTTCAAAGCACCAACTGATCTCGGTCGCCAGCGGAAACAACCTGCTGGACAGATATACGAAAGCAATAACAACAAAAATGAAAACCATATTTTATCCTCCTCATACCGGGCAAGCGGTAACTATATGCCGGTTCTAAACCGCAGCCGTTTCTGACTGTACTCAGCTTAACAAGGAAGCTGTACCAAAAACCGGACTACGTGCGAGAAAGGATAGTGTCTGTTGAAAAAGAAAATATTAAAACCCTGTATACGCCATCAATACGCATACAGGGTTTTCTTCATCTGTTCCATTAAATTCATCATGACAGATTTTACAAATCAAAAAAGACCTGAAATCTTTCGATTTCAAGTCTTTTTGGTGGAGATAAGCGGGATCGAACCGCTGACCTCTTGAATGCCATTCAAGCGCTCTCCCAGCTGAGCTATACCCCCATATGACCGACACATTGTCGTAACATTTGGTATTATAGCACTATCCGGTATGCTTGTCAATATTATTTTTAAGATTACTGCTCCGCAGCAGAGCGATCCTCCGCCTGTTCCAGCACAGTTCTCATACCGTCCTTCAGCCGGTTGAAGCTGATAGGCAGCTGTGTCACAGCAACATCCATTTTACGCAGTTCAGAAGCGACATGAGCGGCAATGGTCTCCACAGAAGCAACAAGTTCCTTTACATCTGCATCGGTGGCGCGGACGCGCTCTTCCATAGCTGTGCGCACTACCTCGGCACGGTCATAAGACTCGCGGATCTTCTCCTCCGCCTGTGCCTGCGCCTTACAGCGGATCTCATCTGCCTCAGCACGGGTCTCTGCCAAAATCATCTCTGCATTGGCGCGGGTCTCTTCCATCAGCGCATCCGCTCTCTTGTGCGCTTCCAGTTCGAGCTGGGCTACGCGCTCCTTCTCTTCCCTTGCTGCCGCCACCTCGTGTTCCATAGCCTGCAGCTTATTATTGAGCGCATCTCGCTCAGTACGGGCTTCCACCAGCTCGCTTTGCAGCGCAAGGGTTTTCTCTACATAGGTATTCAGCTCTGCTTCTGTGCGTTCATCTTTGTCTGTAAGCTCACCAAGCTGAGTTTTCAGCGCATCCCGCTCGGCAGTGCACTGCTCCAACGCAGCGCGCAGCTGCTCGACCTCGGCACCGGCCTCACCAAGCTGTGCCTCCAGCGCGGCTGCGCGCTCTGCAGCAGCCTTCTGCGTCTTTTCAATATATCCCATGACATCATGGCGGTTAAAGCCGTTGATCGCACTGCGGAAAATATGATTATCCATAATCGAACACCTCGATCACTAGTTTTCATTTCACTTTACCACAAAAAGTCCTTCGTTACAACCTGTTTTTCCAAAAAAGCCCCCCTTTCGCTGTATAGATCGCCATGCGCAAAATTAGCACTCACGAACGCAGAGTGCTAATATTTACAATTTAGTCACAATTTGTTCACAATTATTCGTCATAATGGTACCATAAATTTCAGGTCGCATTTCGACCTTACAGGAGGCAAAACAAACCATGGCAAAGAAAGAATTTCAGGCGGAGTCCAAGCGGCTTTTGGATCTGATGATCAACTCCATCTACACCCACAAGGAGATCTTCCTGCGTGAGATCATCTCCAATGCCAGCGATGCTATTGACAAGCTGTGCTATCTCTCCCTCACCGACGAAAAGGTGGGAATGAAGCGCGAGGACTTCCGCATCACAATCACCGCCGACACCGACAAACGCACCCTCACTGTCAGCGACAACGGCATCGGTATGGACGCAAGCGAGCTGGAGAATCATCTGGGTACGATCGCATCCAGCGGTACCTACCGTTTCCGTCAGGAAGTAGACACCGAGAAAAGCGATGTGGATGTGATCGGTCAGTTCGGCGTTGGCTTCTACTCCGCTTTTATGGTAGCTGACAAGATCACCGTCACCACCCGCAAATACGGCGCAGAGAGCGCCTACCGCTGGGAAAGCGACGGCGCGGACGGTTATACCATTACCACCTGTGAAAAAGATACCGTCGGTACCGACATCATTATGCACATCAAACCTGACACTGACGATGATAAGTTTGCCGACTACCTCACCGAGTACACGCTGCGCTCCCTCATCAAGAAGTATTCTGACTATATCCGCTGGCCCATCCGTATGGAGATCTCTAAGTCCCGCCGCAAGGAGGACTCCCCCGAGGACAAGCCCGAATACGAAAGCTACAAGGAGGAAGAGACCATCAACAGCATGGTCCCCATCTGGCAGCGCAAGAAGAGCGAGGTAGAGAAGAGCGAGTATGATGCTTTCTATCAGGAGAAATTCGGTGATTTCGCTCCTCCCCGCTCCATGGTGGCTGTCTCCGCCGAGGGTCAGGTAAGTTATAAGGCATTGCTGTTCATCCCCTCCCGTCCCCCCTTCGATTTCAACAGTGTGGAATATGAGCGTGGACTGCAGCTCTACTCCTCCGGCGTGATGATCATGGACAAGTGCGCCGACCTGATCGGTGAGCATTTCAGCTTTGTCAAGGGCGTTGTGGACTCCCCCGACCTGAGCCTGAATATCTCCCGTGAGCTGCTGCAGCACGACCGCCAGCTGAAACTCATTGCTAATAACATCGACAAGAAAATCAAGGGTGAGCTGGAGCGCCTTATGAAGGAGGACCGCGATAGTTACGAAGCATTCTTCAAGACCTTCGGCCGTCAGCTCAAAGTAGGCTGTCTCAACAACTACGGCGCCAAGAAGGACTTCCTGCAGGATCTTCTGCTGTTCTATTCCTCCACCGAGAAGAAGATGGTCACTTTGGGCGAATATGTGAGCCGTATGAGCGAGGAGCAGAAGCACATCTACTACGCCACCGGCGAAAACCTTGCTGCCATGGACAACCTCCCCCAGACCGAACTGCTGCGTGACAAGGGCATTGAGATCCTCTATCTCACCGAGCCTATGGACGATATGCTCATGAGCATTCTGCGCGAGTACAAGGAGAAGACCCTCCGCTCCGCGATCGACGGCGATCTGGAGCTGGACGATACTCCCGCCGAGGAACAGAGCGATGCCCACAAGGACACCTTCGATTTCATCAAGGAAGCACTGGGCGAGGAAGTGGACGAGATTTGCGTATCCAAGAAGCTGAAGACTCACCCTGTCTGTCTCACCGCAGGCGATGGCATGAGTTTTGACATGGAGCGTTATTTCAACGCTGTGCAGCCTGAGCTGGGCATGAAGGCAAAACGCATTCTGGAACTGAATGTGGAGCACCCTGCCTTCGCAGCACTGGAAGCTGCCCTCGCTGCCGACAGCGAAAAGGCAAAGAAGTATGCCCGCATCCTACTCAACCAGGCCAAGCTGATCGCAGGTCTCCCCATTGACGATCCCTCCGGCTACACAGATCTTCTCTGCAGCCTTTGGAACTGAATCAAAGAACGAAAAAAACAGGCGTGCTGCAGGCACGCCTGTTTTTTCGCTCTTACATTGCAATCAGATCCAGCTGCCGTCCTTCATTTGCAGCACAGCATCCGCCTGTTCCGCCACGGCGGGGTCGTGGGTAACGATGATGACGGTGCAGCCGTCATCATGGGCAAGACTTTTCAGGATCTCCACAATGTTGCGGGTGTTGGTGGAGTCCAAATTACCTGTGGGTTCGTCGGCAAGAACGATCTTGCAGCCCTGCGCCAGTGTGCGGGCAACGGCCACACGCTGCTGCTCGCCGCCGGAGAGGTGGGCGGGCAGGCGCTTATCATACGCGCCGGGCAGCTCAACGCGCTCACGAACCTCTTTGGCGCGGATGGCAGCTTCCTTTTTCGGGGTCTTTTTCAGGTCGAGAGGATACTGGATATTCTCCTGCACAGTGAGCAGTGGAAACAGATTGTAGTTCTGGTAGATTACACTCACCGCATCCCGGCGCATCTGATTTCTGTCCCATTCCTTGGTTGACTTTCCATCCACAATGACCTCACCCTCGGTAGGGACATCCAGCCCCGCCATCAGGGACAGCAGTGTGGTCTTTCCGGAACCGGACTTACCAATAATGGCATAGCACTTGCCCGCCTCAAAATCATAGGAAACACCATCCACCGCCTTCACAGTCTGGAACTTACCCTTGTAGCTATATGAAACATTGTTTAAAGAAATACTCATATCATTCATCCTCCTTCATCGTGGAAAGCAGATTACTATTTAGAAAAACCACCAGCGCGGCACTTAGTCCCACAAAGTTGACCACGGCGAACACCGCCAGCTTCCACAGAGGGTTCCACAGAGCATAACCGCCGCCGATAAGCACACCTGCGAAGAGGCACAGAAACTGCTCCAGCGCAAACTCAAAGTAGATTCGCATATTGGAGTTGCCCAGTGTGCGCATCAGTGTGATCTCCCGCTTGCGGGAGCGGATCACGAGAAAGCCGGTGAGAAACCCCGCCAGCGCGGACATTGCGAAAATCAGCGTGGAGGACAGGCGGTTGATCGTGATACTGTTTTCCATGGTGGTAACCAGTTCCTTTAGAAGACTGTCGTTGATATCCATGGCGTAGAGATAATACTCGTAGCCAAACCTTCCCCAGGGAGTTTTTGTTCCCATGGGAGATGGTTCAGCGAACCAGCAGGGCGCGGTTTCTTTCAGTTCACCCAGCAAGTTATTATCCGCCAATGTGGCGGATAGACAGAGGATTTTCCTCGGCTTCAGGATCTTTCCATAGATCTGATCCAGCACAAAGTACGGGCAGTAGATGTCATTCACATCCATTGCGCTATAGCGTCCCACCACAGTAAATGTACAGCTGTAAACCTTCTTTTCCCCGGTCGATACGTCATCATGTGTGAACGAAAGGGCAATCTCATCACTTCCCTCATAGTCCTCACTGACCAGGCAGACTCTCTCTTCGGTTTCCAAAACCTCTTCGCTGTATCCTTCATACCAGCGAACAGAACCTGCGTATTCCTCTGTCAGTCTCTCAGCTACGCGAAGGGCATTGATGCCCACCAAATTCACACGCTCCGCGTCATTCAGCTGGCGGTAGTAGTCTTCCTGATCCTCCCACGAAAATTCGCCTACGTATGCCTCAAGTTCCATGCGAATCTTCAGGTCCTTGACAAATTTTGAAAAATTCGGAGTTGTCCGGCTGTTGGGGAAAAACAGTTCCGCCACCCAACCCTCAATACTGCGGGAACCTCTAAGCTGCGAACCATCAAGGTCGGTAACCGAGAAATATACAGGAACAGCGCGGTAGGTCTCGCGAAAGTTCTGCAGTTCCTCCTCCTGTGAGCGCTGCAAATGGCACAGAATCACCGTCAAAACAGCGGCAAAGATCAAAACCGCGATATTTGCCAGCGGTTCGCGGGTATACCTGCGAATTATTCTTTTCAGCATAAGCTACCTCTTTTTCGACATTCCGAAGGAGCGCGCCACAGGAAGCGCCACAAGTGCGCTCATGAGCAGCGCCAGTACAAACTGTGAAAGTGCAATAGCAGTCAGCACCAGAGGATTCATCGTCATGGTCATCGTTGACTCTGTGGAACTTATCAGTGCACCCACCACCGATTGCCATGCCACAGCACCCACAGCGCCGCCCAGCACCGCCGCGGGAACCAGAATCGCAGCGGCATACACGGCAACATTGATAAACCGATTGACAAACGGCTCACCCAGAGACTCCATCAAAAGCACTGTCTGCCGTCTTGACACCGGAAACAGAAGGAGGAACAGAAGGAGCAGCACACTGTAGACCACCCATCCGATCCGAAGCACCTTTTCCGCTGTTTCATCATAGCTGTGGAAATTTTCGGAAATGGCGGTGTAGCCCTGATCGTAAAAAACATAGGCATCTCCATAACCCGCCTCGGTAGCAAGCGCCTTATAGGCATCCACCTGTCCGTTATGCAGCACCAGTGCGCTAAAGGCCAAAGTCGGGATCACAGTCATTTCCGTCTGAACCGAAGACTCCGGGACAATGACCGTGTTGGGCAGCAGTGCACATTCCTGATCGAAATCGTATGTCCACAGCTGCTCGCCGCGCCAGAAACCCACAACGGTGTACTCCGCTGTGTCCACAAATTCCTCTGTGGGATAGTAGAAGTAGGCGGGGAGATTTGCTGTATAAAGCAGATTCTGGAACCAGGGCAAACCCTGATCCATACTATACATGCTGAGAGTGATTGTCTGACCGATTTCCACCCCGTTTTCCGCCGCCAGTGTTTCATTGATTAAGCAAACCCGGGCACCCTCGGCGATCTCCTCCTCCGTAAAGTCGCGGCCCGCCACAACGCGGGAATTGCCCTTGGCAAAATCTGCGAGATAATTCAGCTTGTCTGTACCGATCACCGCGAAGGCATTGTCGTTGTACTTTCTCCACTCCAGTGTTTCCCGCCAAAGGGTGCCTTCCTCGCTCTCCAAAAACTCCTCCGCCGTTGTTTCGATCCTTGCCAGCATAGGAAGACGGTATGTTTCCATGTACTCCTCCAGAGGAACTGTGTAGGTATCACCGCTGAGCATTCTGACCGTCCACTCATCGATTTTGGTAACACTGATAGTCGCTCCGGTTTCGTCCTTTTCAAAGTGATGAGGATTTTTGATCAATCCTATGCTCATGGACACGGTATTGATCTTCTCACATTCCTCCCGTGTCAGGAACTTATAGCCGTCGTAAATGGCGTAGGGAACATTACCGGGAGAATTTTGCTGCCACATTTCCAACTCTTTTCCCGAAAGAATATTGAGCTTGGCAGGGTCAAATTTCTCGATTTCCCAGGGGTCTCTGCCTTGATCACCGCTGGCATATCTGCTGCGCAGGATCCAGTCCTCATCGGTATAGTCCATACCAAAGGCCAGATACTCCCCGCCGACAGCGAGTTCCATCGCCTCCAGCTCCTCAAGGGTCATCACCTTCAGGGTAATGCGCAGGCGCATGCCGGTGGGATCCCGGAACCCCTCCTGTAGGGCAACCACCCCTGTAACCGTACCAACGACGGTAACCGAATAACCCGAGTGGATCGTCACCGTTTCCAGCGTCTCCAGATAGGCATAATACTCCTCGGGGTTTTCCAGAAAATCGCCATAGGTCAGTCTCTGATTGAGACGTGTAACACTGATGTTCTCCTGCGGCTCCGTCATCTCTTCCAGTTTGAATGTCAGCATCGCGCAGGTATAGGGCATCCCCTCCGGTCCGGTTTCAATTATGTCTAAACCGGAACTATCGGTAAAATTCGTCAGATAGGGCTCACCCATAGTGAAATGCAGAGGTGTCAGATCAGGAATATAGGCGGAGAGCACCCCGGCATTCACCTGATCCTTGACGATCTCAGGGTGTTCCTGCGCCAATGCTTCCAGCCATGCACTGAACTCCTTGCTCGCAAGACCGTTATTACTCATGATCCCTTCCTGCAGTCCAACGGTGGCAAAGCTGTTTTCCAGCTCCCGGATGGTCGCGCGGGCCGCAATGGACTGTCCAACACAGATGCAGAGGACAGCCGTGGCGATGGTCATCAAGAGAATGCCAAAAACTGTTTTGATCTTTTGGCGCAGCAACTGCCTGGCGATTTTCATAGAAGATCCTCCTTCAATTTGATTAGCCCAATTATACCAACCGACAGATTTGTTTACCAGTAGTCATGCGCAACTCGG
Source organism: Candidatus Pelethomonas sp. (assembly GCA_045615065.1). GTDB lineage: Bacteria > Bacillota > Clostridia > Oscillospirales > Oscillospiraceae > Pelethomonas. The sequence continues at coordinate 30,100 of JAZLEB010000083.1, forward strand.
GCATTTTCTGCGCAAACAAGGCATAAAAAATGGATGCCGCATGCATCACGCGGCATCCATCATACCAATTATTCAATTTCCGTGGCAAAGTGGAACCAGCCCTCATCGTAACCAAAGGTATACTCCGCATTCAGCTTATCCAGAACAAACCGCACACTCATGAGTCCAAAACCGTGGCTGAGGGAATCCTGCTTGGATGTAGGGATCCTTCCCTCCACGATCTCCACCGGAGCGGAGGTGTTGCGAATGCTGATGTACAAACTGTCCTCAAAAAGAATATTACACCGGATCTCCCGGTAGCCGTCGATCCTTCGGCAAGCCTCGATGGCATTGTCCAAAAGGTTTGTCAGCACCACCACAAGAGAGTCCGCCGGAATGTTCACCTCCGACAGATCATTCACCCGGATCTGCATTTTGATACCATTCTCCTGTGCGGTCTGATGCTTCTGATTGAGGATCACATCGATCACAGGATGATGAGAATTAACGCTCATCAGGTGGATAGAGCGGTCCTTCTTCAACCGGGCGAGATACTCCCTTGCGCGCTCTACCTCCCCCCGATCCAGCAACCCCCGCAGCACCTGCAGATGATGCTCAAATTCATGGGAATTCTTGCGCTGCAGGCGGTAGTTCTGCTCCAGCGCGCGCATACTGTCCTGCTGCAGCTCCATGTGCTGGCGCAGCAGAAGTGTATCCTGATCCGGATCCTGCGGTGCGCTCTGATGCTTGCGCATCAGCGGCTTCACGCGGTGAAACAGCGGAACAAGAGCAAGCGACATCAAGCGTCCGCACACTTTGACAAGCGCCGCGGCTTCCTCCGAAAGTTCCACCGAGATCTGCGATGTCAGGCCATCCATTGCCATGGGGATAAGAACAGAAAACACCAAAAGGCTCAATCCGTATCCGCCGGTTTCACCGAACACACGCAGCAGCAGCACCACGCATACCAAAAGATACACAAGGTGACCGTACACTCCCTCCACCCCGATCAAGGCATAGGTGATATTCAGGATGGCTGCTATGCCGAGGATCCAGCCAATCTCATCCTTCCCGCACTTCGTCTCCAGGAAGAGGGAGAAAAACAGATACGCAAACAGGATCTGCAGCGCCGCACCCAGGCAGGTAAACAACCAGGTCATCAGTTCAGCCCCTTCCACAGGAGATACTTCTGTTTCTGCTGGGCGTAATTCTTTTCACTGACCGCAAGAACGACCCCGCTATCCAAATGGCATTCCCTGCTTCGGAATTTTCGGATACAGCGCATATTGACCAGATAACTCTTATGGATACGAAGAAACCCCCGCTTTTCCAGCTGCTGCTCCAGACTGGACAGTGTCGTGCTGAGCATATAGACTTCCTCACCGGCATGGACACTGACACTGTGGTCCATGACCTCAAAAAATCCGATCTTCTCCAGCGCAAGTTCCACTGTATCTTCTCTGTCACGCAGGTGGAGGTACTCCTGCTCCTGTGCCAGCTGCTCCACAGCCTGCATGAGATAGCGCTCCAGCACCTCGCTCATGTCCCGCTTGAGAATATAGCGAAAGGCCTGCACTTCATACCCAGCAGGCGCATATTCAATGAAATTGGTCACGAAGAAGATGAGCGCGTGCTTATTCGCCTCGCGCAGCTTTCGGGCAAGGTCGATGCCGGTATACTCCTCATCCTCAAAGTCAATGTCGAAGAACACCACCGAGCAATCAGAAAATGCTGCTTGCGGGATCTCAGAAAAGGAATGGTAACAGTCGACCTCCGTGCGAATGTTAAGTTTTTCCATGACCCGTTCCACTTCTCGGCACAAAGTGCGGGAAAAGTCGGGATCGTCATCGCAGAGGATCATATGCATCTGCTCGCCGCCAATCGTAGCACGACAAATTTCCCATTCCGTGTATGCCATAGAGGACACCTCCTGCCGTTGATAACCGAATCAGTATATCACATAACAGCCGGAATGCCAATTTTCTTTCCGCAACTGGGGCATATTTTTCGTGAAATGGGGCGAAAAAACGGTTTAGCCCTCAAAAGCCTGCTTGCCCTGCCGTGAAAAGCATTGTATACTGTTCCTGTAAATTCCCGCCACAATTTTCCTTTGGGAGGCATCCAGCTATGAAACAACAACTGAACCTGTGGATCAAGCGGATCGTTCTGCTGCTTTTGGGTCTCACAATTGCCCACCTCGGTGTCACACTGTTCCTGCAGGCGAACCTCGGCTCCGATCCCTTCAATGTGTTCATCCAGGGGTTGCAGCGGGGGATCTCCTCCATTTTCCCCATCGTTACCCACGGATGGGTGCATGTGGGCATCTCCTTTCTGATCATCCTTATTCTTTTGATCGTTGACCGCAGTTACATCCGTATCGGCACACTTCTGTGCATGGTACTGGGCGGTCCGATCATTGATGTATTCACCCTGCTCCTGAGAAACATCATCCACGCCGCGTCTCCCCTGCCCTGGCGCATTGCCTGCCTTGCCATCGGCTGCGTGATCCTCGCCTTCGGCATGACCATTGTCATCAAATCCGAAGCAGGCACCGGCCCCAACGATCTGGTGGCTGTGGTGATCAGCGACAAATCGAAGAAGAAATTCGGCATCATCCGTATTGTAGTGGATGTATGCTTCGCCGCTATCGGTTTTGTGTTTGGCGGCACAATAGGCGCCGGCACAGTGATCTGCGCGTTTCTGGTAGGTCCTACCGCCCAGCTGTTCTTCCCCATCAGCGAAAAGCTTTGCAAAAAGGTTCTGAAAGAATAATGAAGATCCCCACGGACGAATCTTTCCCGATTCATCCGTGGGGATCTTTTCGGTCAGCTCAGTTCCATCTGACCGGTGTACAGCTGATAGTATTTTCCGTTCTGCTCCAACAGTTCCTGATGGTCGCCGCGCTCAATGATCTCACCCTGTTCGAGAACAAGGATCGCCTTGGCATTGCGCACAGTGGAGAGGCGGTGGGCAATGACGAACACCGTGCGGTCCTGCATCAGGCTGTCCATGCCCTTTTCAATGAGTTTCTCTGTGCGGGTATCGATGGAGCTGGTAGCTTCATCCAGGATCAGAACAGGAGGATCGGCAACAGCCGCGCGGGCAATGGCCAGCAGCTGGCGCTCACCCTGACTGAGACTTCCGCCGTCATCGGTGATCCAGGTATCGTAGCCATTGGGCAGATGGCGGATAAAGGTATCGGCATTGGCAAGCTTTGCCGCGGCGCGGATCTCCTCATCGGTAGCATCCAGCTTACCGTAGCGGATATTATCGGCAATCGTACCGGTAAACAGGTGCGTATCCTGCAGAACAATACCCAGAGAGCGGCGCAGGCTGTCCTTGCTGATGTCCTTGATATCAATACCATCATAGGTGATGGTACCGCTCTCGATCTCATAGAAGCGGTTGATGAGGTTGGTGATGGTGGTCTTACCTGCGCCGGTGGAGCCGACAAATGCGATCTTCTGACCGGGCTTTGCGTAGAGGCTGATACCGTGGAGCACCTGCTTCTCGGGTACATAGCCGAACACAACATCCTTGAAACGAACATCACCGGCGAGAGGGATCAGCGTGCCGTCAGGGTGCTTCCATGCCCAACCATCGCCGCGCTGCTCCTGCTCGGTCAGCGTGCCGTCCGCTTCGCGCTTAACGTTGACCAGAACGACTTTACCCTCATCGAGCTCAGGGGTGGTCTCCATAACTTCGAACACACGCTCGGCGCCCGCAATGGCAGAGAGTACACTGTTGACCTGCTGGCTCATCATACCGATGGGGTGGCTGACCTGGCGGACATAGTTAAGGTACACCACAAGGGAGCCGAGGTCCATGCCTGTGCCGATAGCGACCAGTGTACCGATGCAGCAGGTAAGCGCATAGTTCACATGGCTCATATTGTTGGAAATGGGACCCATGGAGTTTGCAAGGCTCTGCGCACTGGTGGCATTGAAGCGGAATGCCTCATTACGTTCACCGAAGCCTGCGCGGGCCTCATGCTCATAGTTAAAGACCTTGATAACCTTCTGACCCTCGATCATCTCCTCAATGTAGCCGTTCAGGGCGCCCAGACTCTGCTGCTGTGCCTTGAAGTACTTGCGGGTTCTTTTGCCGAAGGCCATGACCACAAAGAACATCACCGCCATAGAGAAGATGGTAACCAAAAACAGCAGGGGGTTAAGATAGAGCATCACAGACACAACGCCTACAAGAGTGACCACGTTGGAGACCAGGTTGATGAGACCGTTGTTGAGGATCTCGTTGATGGCATCCACATCGTTGGTAAATCGGCTCATGAGATCGCCGTGGGTATTGGTATCGAAATAACGCAGAGGAAGGCGCTGCATCTTTTTAAACAGATCCTGACGGATCATATTGGTCGTACGCTGGGAAACGCTGATCATGATACGGGAATAAATATAGCTCAGGCAGGCTCCGGCCACATACAGCAGCGCCATCTTGACAAGCGTTTCAATCAGCAGCGGATAGTTCTGCGGTGCGATACAATCATTGATCAGAGGTTTAAGCAAATAGGAGCCGGCAATAGAACACAAAGAGTTGAGCGCCACGCACAGCATCACAAAAATCAGCAGCCATTTGGAACGGCCGATATAGCCCAGGAGCGTTCCGATGGTCTTTTTCAGATTCTTCGGTTTCTGGAAACCGCGGGGGCCGTGACCGCCGCGCTGACCGTGTCTGGGAGGATTAGCCATTTTCCATCGCTCCTTCCTGCTGGGATTCATAGACATCGCGGTAAATCTCGCTCTTTTCCATCAGCTCAGCATGGGTGCCGGTGGCACTGATCTTACCGTCGTCCATCACAACGATCATATCCGCATCCATAACGGAAATGATACGCTGGGCAATAATAATCTTGGTGGTGCCGGGAAGGCCGGTGCGCAGCGCTTCACGGATCTTGGCATCGGTAGCGGTATCCACGGCACTGGTACTGTCATCCAGAATCAGGATCTTGGGCTTCTTCAAAATCGCGCGGGCAATGCACAGGCGCTGCTTCTGTCCGCCGGACACATTCACACCGCCCTGACCCAGATCGGTTTCATAGCCCTCGGGCATGCGGTGGATAAACTCCGCGGCACAGGCAGCCTCACAGGCTTTCTCGATCTCCTCATCGGTGGCATCGCTCTTGCCCCAAAGCAGATTAGATCGGATAGATCCCGAGAACAGGGTGTTCTTCTGCAGCACCATGGCGCAGGCATCGCGCAGATGCTCCATAGTATACTCACCCACAGCACGACCACCCACGCGCACCGTACCTTCCTGCGCCTCATACAGGCGGGGAATCAGCTGCACCAGGGTGGATTTTGCCGAGCCGGTAGCGCCAAGGATACCCACTGTCATACCACTCTTGATATGCAGATCGATATCCTCAAGGTTCCACTCACCGCTTCCGGAATTATACTTGAACCATACATGGTCAAAATCAATGGAGCCATCCTCTACAGCAAGAGCGGGATCTCCCTTCTCATCGGTAATGTCGCTCTTCTCATCCAACACCTCGATGATGCGCTTACCGCAGGCGATGGAGCGGGTCATCATCATCATCATCATGGACACCATCATCAGGCTGGAAAGGATCTGGGTGATATAGGTAAAGAAGGACGACAGCAGGCCTACATCCATCTCGCCGCTGCCTACCAGCGGCGCACCAAACCACATAACGGCGATGATGGTGCCGTTGGTAATGAGCATCATACCGGGACCGCCGATCGCACCCATGCCAAACGCCTTCTCAGCGATAGACCGCAGGGCATCGTTGCGTTTCTTGAACTTCCCGGACTCGTGATCCTGCCGCACGAAGGACTTTACCACGCGGATGGCGGAAAGATTTTCCTGTACCACCAGGTTAAGGTCATCCGTTGCTCCCTGCAGTTTCCCAAACAGAGGACTGATCAGCGAGAGCATCAGAATAATACCCACCACCAGCAGAGGGATAGACACCAGGAAAACACTGGAAAGTTTCGTGCTGATCAAAGTTGCCAGCACCAGCGCGGAAATCAACATCATGGGCGCACGAACCATCATGCGCATACTCATGGCGAGAGTCATCTGCATATGACTGCAGTCGTTGGTCAGACGGGTGACCAGCGATGCAGTGGAGAACTTCTCGATATTACGGAAAGAGAAGGTCTGAATGTGATCATACTGTGCCTGCCGCAGCTGGGCACCGAAGCCCTGGCCGGCGCGGGCAGCAAGAAAAGCCGCGGCAATGCCAAGGAACATGGAGATGAAGGCCATCACCAGCATCAGGCAGCCGAATTTTACAACATGGGGCACATTTCCGTCACCGGCAAGACCGTCGTCCACAATGGTCGCCATGATCAGCGGCAGGATCATCTCAACCACCGCTTCCGAGCCGGCACACAAAGCGCCCAAGAACACATACTTCCGGTAACCCCGGGTATAAGGCCAGAGTTTTTTGATCACGGTTGATTCACCTCATTTTCCAGGCGCGTGATAATACGGCGCAGATAGTTTTCCAAATTGATCTGTTCTTCCTCCGTAAGATCGGCAAGCACCGCCTGATCCGTTGTGTTCAGCGCGGTGCGGAGGGAATCCACCATCATCTGCCCCGCCTCCGTCAGTTGGAGCAGACGGCAGCGACCGTCTATAGGACTGGTACAGCGGGTAATATACGCCTTCTCCAGCAGGCGGTCCACAATACCGTTGATGGTGGACGGCTTCAGGCGCATCGCCTTTTCCAGATCCCGTTGGGTGGTCATCTGATCCCTGTGTTTAAAAAGATACACCAGTGCCTGCGACTGCACCGGCGTTACATCGTAGCCAAGTCTGCGCAGCTGCACATCCACATGCAGCTTGGCAAGTCTGCCGCAGCATCCCAGCATTCGTCCCAGATTAGCAGTATCCAAAAGAGCAACCCCTCCCATTGTATAGTTAGTATACTAACTATAACCTTTTTCCCAATATTAGTCAAGAGTAGTATACAAATTTGAACGCACTGTGAATTTTTCGTAAACAACACTCCCGGGCGATTGACTTCACCGGTGTTATGGGGTAAGGTAACACTATAAGAGTCTTTCTTCTTATTTCTCTCTCTTTTCAAAGAAACCGCCGCAGAATGGATCCATTCTGCGGCGGTTTCACTTTATTTATGCCTTAAAATCATCAGCGACACGCTTGAGCATCTCGCGGATAGGCAGATGGTAGGGACAGCGTTTCTCACACTCACCGCATTCGATGCAGGCATCGGCATTGCCGCCCATATCGTTATAGCGGGTGCGGCCATAATCCTTCAGGCCGTAGCGCTTCAGGTAACCCTGCGCAAGGAACATGCCGGGAATATTGATGCCAACAGTGCAGGGAGCACAGTAGTTGCAGCGGCGGGAGAAGTTTGTACCCAGTTCCTGGCGGATCTTCTCAATGGCAGTTTTCTCTTCCTCAGTCAGCGCGGATGTATCTGCGATCGCTTCGGCGTTGCAGCGAACCTCCTCGCAGCAGTACATACCGGGGATCGCAACGGTGACGGCATCGTTCTGCATGATATAGCGCAGAGCCAGACGACCGTCCTCAATGGCACCGCCGCCCATGGGCTTCATATCAATGAAGGCAATATTTTTTTCCTTCAGACGGCGCATCAGTTCTTCGCCCTGATTTTCCACAATGCTGTAAGGGAACATAAATATCTCCACCCAGGGAAGCTCCAACGCCTTCTCAAATACCTGCAGAGAGTGGGCGGTAAGGCCGATGTGACGGATCTTGCCGGCTTTTTTTGCCTCCAGCAGCGCTTCCAGTGCGCCGCCCTCCCCACAGATCTTCTCCAACTGCTCCACAGTGGGATTGTGGCACTGATAGATGTCGATATAATCGGTACGGAAATTCTTAAGGCTCACCTCAATATCCCGCGCCATACCCTCCTTGTCACGGGCCATGGACTTGGTAGCGATCACAAAATCGCCGCGGAATCCCTCGATGGCAGCGCCGATCAGTTCCTCGCTGACCGTATAGCCGCGGGCAGAATCAATATAATTGATCCCCGCATCGTGAACTGCCTTCAGAAGTTCCTTTGCCTCATCGACTGTGATGCGCTGAATGGGAATGCCGCCGAAACCAAGGCGGGACACTTTGAGACCGGTATTGCCAAGCATTACGTATTCCATAATTCTCTCCTCCGTATGTTCGTTTTGGGTGAATGCCGAAGCCGGTAAACCGGCTTCGGCATATTGTGTTACTCTGTTTCTTCCGCAGAAGGAGTCTCCTCCTGCTCAGCGGTCTCCTCCCCCTGTTCCGGCATGGGAACAGGCTCGTCTGTCATAGCAATGTGCTGTGCGGGAGGCTCAATGGTATCATCCGGCATATTTTTCACACCGTAATATTCCTCCTGCTCGGGATCACGGTCCTCCAGAATCGCCATCATCTGCGCGCCGGTGATCGTCTCTTTCTTGATAAGGTACTCCGCGATCTTATCGAGCATCTCGCGGTTATCACGCAGCAGTTCCATCGCCTCATCGTGGCAATTCTGCAGAAGGTTCACCACCTCGCGGTCAGCGGCAGCAAAGGTCTCCTGCGCACAGTTCATGCTGTAGCCGCCGTCAAGATACTGGTTCTGCACAGTGCCCAGCGCCATCATGCCGAACTTTTCACTCATACCAAAGCGGGCAATGAGATTACGGGCAAGCTCTGTGGCCCGCTCAATATCGTTGGCAGCACCGGAAGTCTGCGTATTGAACACCAGTTCCTCGGCACAGCGGCCCGCCAGCAGCGTGCGGATCTCGGTAAGAATATCCTCGCGGCTCATGAGGAACTTTTCCTCCTCAGGCAGATGCAGGGTGTAACCCAGAGTACCCTGGGTATGGGGCACGATTGTGATCTTGGAAACAGGCTGGGCATTTTTTTGCTTGGCAGCTGCCAGCGCATGACCCACCTCGTGATAAGCAATAATGCGCTTCTCCTGCTCGGTGATGACCGTACCCTTCTTTTCGGCACCGGCAATGACAACCTCGAAGGATGCCAGAAGATCCTCCTGATTGACCGCCTGACGGCCGTGACGCACCGCGCGCAGCGCTGCCTCATTGACCATGTTGGCAAGATCCGCGCCCACGCAGCCCGCAGTGGCCTGCGCCAGTTTGTCAAGATCCACATCTTCGGAAAGGCGGATCTTTCTGGTATGAACCTGCAATGTGGCAAGTCGGCCCGCCAGATTGGGTCTGTCCACGGTAATGCGGCGGTCAAAACGGCCGGGACGCAGCAGCGCCTTATCCAAAACCTCAGGACGGTTGGTAGCTGCGATGACGATGATACCCTTGGTGGGGTCGAAGCCGTCCATCTCGGCAAGAAGCTGATTCAGCGTCTGCTCCCGCTCATCATTTCCGCCGAAGCGGGTATCACGGGTCTTACCGATTGCATCGATCTCATCGATGAAAATGATACAGGGCGCAACTTTTGCGGCCTCCTGGAAGAGGTCACGCACACGGCTGGCGCCCACACCCACAAACATCTCCACAAAGCCGGAACCGGAAATGGAGAAGAAGGGAACGCCCGCCTCACCCGCTACTGCCTTGGCAAGCAGGGTCTTACCGGTACCGGGAGAGCCGACCAGCAGCGCGCCACGGGGCAGCTTCGCGCCGATGGCGGTATACTTGCCGGGATTGTGAAGGAAATCAATGATCTCCACCAAAGATTCCTTTGCCTCGTCCTGTCCAGCCACATCCTGGAAGGTGACACCGGTGGTTTTTTCCATATAGACCTTGGCGTTGGCCTTGCCCACACTGCCAATGCCGCCCATACCGCCGCGGCGGGTAATGAGACTCATCATCAGGAAAAACAGGAAGGTGATGAGCACCATAGGCAGAATATAGGAGATCATGAATTCCAGCACGGGGGACATCTGCGGCACATAGGGGTTGGTGTAGATCACACCATGCTCATCCAGCAGGGCAAGCAGGCCCTCAGCGTAGGAACCCATCTGCATGGTGAAGAGCATGAAGTCCTTGTCGTAGGTCTCACCCTTCTCATCCGTGTAGATATAACCCTCCACGGTGGTGATCTGCAGCTGTCCTTCCTTAAAGACGACCTCCTGCACCTTGTCTTCCTTCACCAGATTGACAAACTCACTGTAGGGGATCTCATGAGTGGTGGCAGCCTTGTGTGCTTCCTCTCCGTAGCTGGAGAGGAAATTGATGGCGATCGTCAGCACCAGCGCCCACCCGAGCAGGATCAGGAGTCCCCGCAGGTTTTTGCGGTTCTTCTTGTTGTTCTGATCATTGTTCGGTTTCTTCTGATCGTTGTTCATAGTACACTCCTTCAAAATAAAGGGAAACTTCCCTATCTTTACCAATATGATATGGTATCATAAAAATACCGCTCTCACAAGAACAGGTTATGGATTTTCTGTGAAATTTCTATGAATACCTCTTTATTCTCCCGCCACAACTGTGGTATACTAAGGTACATAAGTGTCGAATCCTGTTTATCCAATAGCATAAGGAGTTTGTTATGAAAGAATACAGAGAAGATTTTGAAAAGAATACCGAGGGCGAAGGTCTCATCGAAGGACGCAACGCCGTGACCGAGGCGCTGCGCGCCGGTACCGCCATCGACAAGATCTATATTGCCCGGGGTGAGACCGACCGCACCCTGGGCCGCATCGCCGCCGAGGCGAAAAAAGCAGGTCTCGTTGTGGTGGATGTAGACCGCCGCAAGCTGGATGCCATGAGTGCCACCCACAGTCATCAGGGTGTCATCGCCGTGGCGGCCGCACAGGCCTACGCAAGCATTGAGGATATCTTTGAGCGCGCAGCGCAGCGGGGCGAGAAACCTTTGATCGTGGTGTGCGACGAGATTTCCGACCCCCACAATCTTGGTGCCATCATCCGTACCGCCGAGTGTGCCGGTGCCCATGGTGTCATTATCCCCAAGCGCCGCTCGGCAGGCGTTACCTCCGTTGTGGCAAAGACCAGTGCGGGCGCTGTGAGCTATATGCCCGTGGCCCGTGTTCCCAATATTCCCGCACTGCTCAAGGACTTGCAGAAGCAGGGTGTGTGGGTATTCGGCACCGCCGCAGAAGGCACCACCACTCTATATAACGCAGACCTCAAGGGCTCCGCTGCCATTGTGATCGGCAGCGAGGGTGACGGTATGAGCCGCCTTGTGCGGGAAAACTGCGATTTCCTTGTGAGCATTCCCATGAAGGGTCAGATCTCCTCCCTGAACGCATCCGCCGCTGCCGCGATCCTGCTCTATGAGGCAGTGCGCCAGCGCCTTGCATAATACATCCCGGAGTTTTGCTGCATGAACAAAAAGGATAAAAATAAAAAGAGCGGTTCCTTCGACCTGATGCAGGACACCCAGTATCTGCTGATGGGACTGGAGGACGTGGAATATCAGTCCTATGCTCTGGAGGATATCCTTGCTGAATTCGGCAGTGAGGATCCCTCCGGAAGCGAACCGGAAGTCCATACATCTGTGGAACTTCCGGTGCAGCCTGTCCCCCAGCCCGAACCGGAAAACGATCCTCTCGCGGACACCATGCAGATACCCAACAATATGATCGCATTCCCCACAGAGGCCGCAGCCGGGAATGACGGGGATGACACCATGGTGCTCATTGATATGCGCGACTATGACGAGGATCCCTCCGCTGAGGATCTGTTTGGCCTGACACAAACAGAGAAACCTGAGCCGGTCGAAAAAAGAAATGGGAAAAAATCCACCGCGCAGATCAGGGAATCGGCTGCTCCGCCGAAGCCGCCTACCATGGAGGATATCGTTGCCAGCACTGTGGACGCGGTGATCGCAGATCAGGAGCGAAAAAATCTGCACAGAACCCGCCACATCCGAAAAGAGCAGAAACGGCTTCAGAAAAAGCACCGCGAACCGAGAACAGATCTTCCGCTGAACGAAGAGATCCCCGACCCACCGGTCAAGGAAACAGCCGCCTTTCACAAGCGCCGCGCGCAGGAAAGCCGCCGTGCCCTTCTGTTTGCCGTTCCCATACTGGTAATTGTATGGCTGCCGTGGCTTTTCATGCAGCTTGGCCTTGCTATTCCCTACTTCAGCAACAGCGAGGAAAGCGCCGCCCTGTGCATGCTGATCGCTCATATTCTTTTGGGTGTTCTCTGTCTGGGTGTCTTCCGGGCTGCCGCCGAAGAACTGCGTGAGCGCCAATGCACCTATTTCACCTATGCCGCTCTGACAAACCTTGCCGCAGTTGTGGATGCCGCTACGGCACCGCTGCTTCCCCACCGCGAGGCACTGTCCCCTCTGAGTGCAGTAGCCGGCACCGCGCTGGTGTTTGCGCTATGGGGTCTTTCGGGCTATCACCGCGGTATGTGGGAAACACTGCGCACCGTCGCTATGGGCGAACCTGCATGCGCAGCCGACCGCCACGCCGCGGGCGTTATAAAGGGTAACCGGCGGAGAGAAGGTTTTATCGCGCGTTTGAACACAGAAAGCACCGCTGCCCAGTGGCAGCGGCTCATGCTTCCCGTACTGCTGGCTGCCTGCGCGGTGTTTGCCGTGCTGGCCTCTGCCGGACAGGATAACTGGCACGATCTTCCCCGCTGCCTCTCCGTAATGCTGTGCGCCTCCTGCTCACTGGTGTGCCCCATGGCATACTGTGTTCCATGGGGACGAATAGCCCGCCGGCTCAGTCGAAACGGTACCGCCCTTGCAGGACAGTATGGCGCCGCGGCACTGGCTGCCGAGCGCAAGATCGTTGTGACCGACACCGATCTGTTCCCCCGCAGCAGTGTCACGATCGACGGCATCAAGCTCTTTGGTGAGGACCGCGATCAGGCCGTATCCTACACCGCAACACTTGCCGTACAGGCCGGCGGCTGTATGGGAAGGGTTTTTGAGGAAGTGTGCCGCAGCGAGCGCATCCGTTTCCAGTCACTGGAGCATTTCCATGTCCACGACGACAATGGACTGAGCGGTATGATCCGCGGTGAAACTGTTTTGGTCGGCACTCCCATGTTCATGCGCCACAAAGCGGTGCGCCTGCCCTCCCGACTCCCCGCAAAGAACGCTCTGTGTCTGGCGGTGGACGGCGAACTGACCGCCATTTTCTCCATTAAATACCAGCCGAGCGCCGCAACAGGAACTGCGCTGCGTGCTTTGGGACGCAACCACATACAACTGGTACTTGCCACCAGAGACGGAAACATCACACCCAAGCGGCTCAAGCAGTACTTCGGTACCGACGGCAAGGCCTTATTGCCGGAGATCAGTGAGCGCCTGTCCCTCTCCGATCCGGAGCGGGAAGCTGCCGCTCCGAGCGGTCTTATTTACCGCGACGGTCTGCTGCCCTTTACGGAACTGACCGTGCTCAGTCATCGCCTGTGTCAGACCATAAAAACAGGAAATCTCCTGTCTATGATAGGCAGTACATGCGGCGCGCTGCTGGGCTTTTACATGACCTTTGTAGGCCGGAGCGACGCTCTGTCTCCGGGCATGCTCCTTATTTATCTTCTTCTGTGGACCGTGCCGATGCTGCCGCTCCTCTCCGGTGCCGACAAAATGTAGTGTGCTCTGTTTTTGTATCTTTGTTTCAAAAAGCGCAGGAATACCCTCGGTATTCCTGCGCTTTTTATCCAATAATTGGAATAATCCGAAAATCAAAGACGTCAAGAATATCTCTTTCCCCGCACAAAGAGCTACAGGTATGACGGGTATGTAGAAAATGTTTTGCAGTTTTTGTTGAATTTATCGAAATATTTCGGTAAAGTGAAAAAGCGGTTGTGCTAAACGTAAAAATATAATATAATCTGATCATTGAGCGCGTCCTCTAAGCGATGCGATAAACGTAAAGGAGATTAGTTCCCATGGAAATTCGCAACATTTGCCTGCTGGGTCACGGCGGCAGTGGTAAGACCTCTCTGGTTGAGAGCATGCTGTATATGACCGGTGTCATCGACCGTCAGGGCAAGCCCACCGACGGCAACACCGTTTGTGATTATGACCCCGAAGAGATCAAGCGCCAGTATTCCATTTCTCTGGCAACCACTTCTCTCACCCATCATGGTGTGAAGATCAACGTTTTGGACGCTCCCGGCGGTTTCGACTTCGCCGGCGAGGCTATCGCAGCTCTGCGCGCTGCCGATGCCGCCATCATCGTCTGCTCCGCTAAGGACGGTGTGTCTGTTGGTCTGGAGAAGGCATGGAAGTACCTGGAAGAGCGCAACATGCCCCGCTTCATTTACATCTCCAAGTCCGACGAGGAAAACAGCGATTACAACGCAACCTTCGAGGCTCTGCGTGAGCGCTTCGGCAAGAAGATCGCCCCCGTTGTCGTTCCTATCTGGGATGAGGACAAGCGCGTGACCGGTATCATCGACGTTCTGAACAAGCGCGCCTACGAGATGCAGAACGGCAAGCGCGTTGAGATCGAGGTCCCCGCAGGCAAGGAAAATGTTGTTACCGAGTACAACGATGCTCTGAAGGAGTCCGTCGCTGAGACCAGCGAAGAGTTCATGGACAAGTTCTTCTCCGGCGAGGACTTCACCTATGCTGAGATGATCAAGGGTCTGCGTCAGGGTGTCCGTGACCTGAGCATGTTCCCCGTTCTGGTCGGTTCCGCACATCAGAACATCGGTACTCTGATGCTGCTGGATCACATTGCTGATCTGCTGCCCAACCCCGTGGAAGGCAACTATCACAAGGCCACCACTCAGGACGGCAAGACCGAGGAGTTCGTTGTTTCTCCCGGCGGTGTGCCCTCCGCATTCGTTTTCAAGACCGTTGCCGACCAGTACGGCAAGTATTCCTACATCAAGGTGTTCTCCGGTGTTATCACTCCCGATACTCAGCTGGTCAACGCCCGCACCGGTGAGACCGAGAAGCTGGGCCGCCTGTACCTGATGAGCGGCAAGAAGGCTACCGAGGTCAAGGAGCTGCACTGCGGCGATATCGGCGCCATCGGTAAGATGGACAAGGTCAAGACCGGCGACACTCTCTGCGATCCCCGTAAGGTTGTCTCTCTGAAGCAGCTGCCCATCGCAGAGCCCTGCTACGCTGTGGCTATCGCTCCCAAGACCCGCGGTCAGGAAGACAAGATCGCTCAGGGTCTGAACCGCCTGAACGAGGAAGATCCCTCCTTCTACACCGTCAACAATGCCGAGACTCACCAGATGGTTCTGTACGCCGCCGGTGATATCCAGGTTGATGTTCTGGTCAGCAAGCTGAAGAGCCGCTTCAATGTGGAAGCCGAGCTCCAGCCCGCACGTGTTCCCTACCGTGAGAAGATCCGCAAGCCCGTTTCCAAGCAGGGTCGTCACAAGAAGCAGACCGGCGGCAGCGGCCAGTTCGGTGATGTTCATATCCGCTTCGAGCCCAACCCCGATGTGGAAGAGATGGAGTTTGCTGAGGAAGTGTTCGGCGGCAGCGTGCCCAAGAACTTCTTCCCCGCAGTTGAGAAGGGTCTGCGCGAGGCCTGCGTGCACGGTCCTCTGGCCGGCTACCCCGTCGTCAATCTGAAGGCCGTCCTGTACGATGGTTCCTATCACCCCGTTGACTCCTCCGAAATTGCATTTAAGACCGCCGCTCAGCTGGCTTACAAGGCCGCTATGCCCGAGGCATCCCCCGTTCTGCTGGAGCCCGTGGGCGAGCTGCAGGTCACCGTTCCCGACAGCTACATGGGCGACGTTATCGGCGATCTGAACAAGCGCCGCGGCCGCGTGATGGGTATGAACCCCACCGCTAACGGCGAGCAGATCATCGAGGCTGAAGTTCCCATGGCAGAGATGATGACCTATGCCATCGATCTGCGCGCCATGACCCAGTCCCGCGGTTCCTACACCTTCCACTTTGTCCGCTATGAGGATTGCCCCCCTGCAGCACAGGAGAAGGCAATTGCTGAGGCAAAGGCACTGGCTGAGGAGCAGTAATCTATCATTAAAAGAGGTCTTTCCCATCAGGGAAAGACCTCTTTTTTGCATGTAAATTGGAGTTTATCGCTCTTTCAAACTGTTTGAAACTGCCGTCTGTGCCGCAGCAGCGGCAGGCTACCCTGTATCTGCCCTTCAGCTGGTTTGTGCCTCCGGCGGGTATCTTTTTGCTCGTGCAAAAAGATACGAAAAACACGCCCAAGGCGTTCCCCCTTGGGTATCTCCCTTTTAGGGAACAAAATTGTGCTTGCGGCACTTTCTCGTCGAGAAGGCGGTGCGGTTGCCCCGCTGCCGCTTCTGCGGATCAGCACTCAAAACACTGCGTTTCCCTTGGTGTGCCACGGTTTTTGTGTTGAGTCGCAGTTCTCTGCTGCACCTCGGGAGTTAGTCGGCAATAGACAGGACAACCAAAGGACTGGCGGGGAGAATCCAAAGAGGGGCTTGCGCCCCTCTTTGTGTCGTTTTAGGGTGTGGGAGTTTTAAGAGGGAGAGGGGAATCGAAACCCATCTCCCTCTTAACGGCGTTTTGGGTACTTTGCCGCCGCGGGCAAAGTACCACGCACCGAAGCGCGGAACATACCCTCAACTCCCCGACAAACTCCAATTTGAAAAGAACAATTATCAGCACAAAAGATGCAGCAGCGATTACTGCGGCATCTTTCATAAATTATTCAATTATGCGCGGATCCGGTTGACTACATAACCGTTCTTGTCGAGAGTATTGAGAATATCCTCGGCATGACGGCGGTCTCTGGTCTCCAGAACCAGTTCCACCACACAGGCATTGACCTCGGACTGATAGTCCTCGCGGTCATGATGCACAGAAAGCACGTTTGCGCCGGAATCAGCAACCAGACTCAGCAGACGGTTGAGCTCGCCGGGCTTGTCCACAACCTTGGTGGTGATATTGGTGATACGGCCGGACTTGGTCAGACCCTTGGTGATGATACGGGAGAGTGTAGTAACGTCCACATTACCGCCGGAAACAAGGCAGACAGTCTTCTTGTCTGCTGCGCTGACCTTACCGAAGAGAATGGCTGCCACGGTAGTAGCGCCGGCACCCTCGGAGACGATCTTCTGATCTTCCATCAAAGTCATGATAGCTGCGGCAATTTCGTCATCCTTCACGGTAACAACCTCGTCAACGTACTTCTCACACAGTTCGAAGGTCAGGTCGCCGGGGATCTTGACGGCGATACCGTCAGCAATGGTGGAAACGGAGGACAGCTCCACAGGCTTGCCGGCATTACGGGATGCCCACATGGAAGCGGCACCCTCAGCCTGAACACCGATCACCTTGCAGGAGGGCTTCAGGTGCTTGACAGCAAGAGCAACGCCAGCGATCAGGCCGCCGCCGCCGATAGGAACGATGATCTGCTCCACCTCGGGCAGCTGCTCCAGGATCTCCAAACCAATAGTACCCTGACCGGCCATAACATAAGGATCATTGAAAGGATGAGCGAAGGTATAGCCCTTCTCCTCGCACAGGCGCTTTGCCTCTGCTGCGGCATCATCATACACACCGGGAACAAGAACGACCTCAGCGCCGTAGTTTCTGGTGGCCTCGATCTTGCTGATGGGCGCACCGGCGGGCATGCAGATAACAGACTTCATACCCAGACGGGTAGCGGAAAGCGCAATACCCTGCGCATGGTTACCTGCGGAACAGGCGATAACACCGCGCTCGCGCTCCTCGGGAGTGAGGCTGCGCAGCTTGTTGTAAGCACCGCGCAGCTTGAACGCGCCGGTCAGCTGCAGGTTCTCACACTTGATATATACATTTTTACCAAGGTTCTTGGTGGGGTTCAGAGGGGTCACGCGGGCAACATCCTTCAGTGCCTCGCGGGCTTCCTGGATCATCTTTAAGGTAAGCATATGTTTTCCTCCTGATATCTTTCGCGCAAACGCGTATGTGATATAAATTTTCATTGATACGATATCAACTCCATTATAAAACAAAGTTTGAAAATTACAACCGGAATTTTATCTGCATCCTACATATTTTTCATCACAGACAGGCAGCAAACCCCTCAATCCCCGCCCGTCATTCACAACAGGCAAATGTGCCAATTTTTCAGTACAAATGCTGTGTTCTATCTGCATTATACAGCTTGACAGGGAACGAAATAGTGGTATAATGATTTCGTATGAAATGAGAAATTTTCTTCGATCTCACTCGTATTTTCGCCCTTTGCACAGCGAAGGCCGTTATGCAGTGTCTGAAACAGTGACAGCTTCATAGAGCGGAGTGGACGAGGTTTTCTTCAAGGATAACCGAATACATCGGATGACCGGCTCGGGAGAGACCATCAAAGTATGGCGCCGAAGGGGAATGCAAAAGCTCTCAGGCAAAAGGACCGGGTCGTGACGATACTCTGAAAAGTACGCCCTGTGCGTCACCGACGGAGCAACTGCCGAAGGAGGCGGGAATCTCTCAGGTCAATCTATGGAGGCACGAAACCCTTTCAAGGGGGTTTTGTGGCTCTCTTTTATTTTTTAGGAGGATTATTATGAGCGAACTGAAGCGCACACCTCTCTACGATGTCCATGTGGCAGCCGGTGCTTCCATGGTGGACTTCGGCGGATGGGATATGCCCATCCAGTATCCCGAGAAGATCGTTGCAGAGCATCTGTACACCCGCAGCCACTGCAGCCTGTTTGATGTTTCCCACATGGGTCACATCCTGGTCAGCGGCCCCGACCGTCTGAAGTTCCTGCAGCGCGTCCTGACCAGCAACGTCGCCGCTCTGGAAGTCGGCATGTCCCAGTACTGCATCATCTCCGACGAGAATGGCCACGCTATCGACGATGCGTATGCCTACCGTTTCGAAGAGGATCGCTACCTGGTGGTCATCAACGCTTCCAACACCGACAAGGACCTGGCTCACTTCAACTCTGTGATCAAGGACTATGACTGCACCATCACCGACATCACCAAGAGCCACTGCATCATCGCTGTTCAGGGCCCCAAGAGCGATGAGATCCTGCAGGTCCTCTCCGGCGGCAAGGCCATCACCGCTCCCAAGCGCAACGCGCTGAACACCATTGAGCTGGAAGGCCGCACCATTTGGGCTGCCCGCACCGGTTACACCGGCGAGCCCCTGTGCTATGAGCTGTTCGTGAAGAGCGAGGAGGCTACCTCCCTGTGGAACCGTCTGATCGAGCTGGGCGCCAAGCCCGCAGGTCTGGGCGCACGCGACACCCTGCGTATGGAGGCTTGCCTGCCCCTGTACGGCCACGAGTTCGGTGAGTCTCCCGACGGCGGCGAGTTCCCCATCTTCGCAATGCCCATGGCACGCTTCGCTGTCAGCTTTGCTGAGGAGAAGGGTGACTTCATCGGCCGCGAGGCTCTCGCCAAGCAGTTCGCTGCTTTCAAGGCTATCAACGCCGGCGACCTCAGCACCGTTGCAGATCTGCCCTACCGCACTCAGGCTATCGCCCTGATCGACCGCGGCGTTATGCGCGGCGGCATGGAGCTGTACCGCGGCGATGAGCACATCGGCTGGGTCACCAGCGGTACCATGGTGCCTTACATCACCGAGACCGGCAGCGCAAACCGCTCTCTGGGTATGGCCTTCATGAAGAGCGATGTCAAGGAAGGCGATGAGATCTCCATCGACGTCCGCGGCAAGCGTCTGAAGGCACGCGTGGTGAAGAACCATATGCGTATCGACGGCAACCACGTTGTTCCCGTCATCCACCAGTAATCCCCAAGTCATTCCAAATAAATCAATATATATTATTAGGAGGAACACAATTATGAATCATCCCGCAGAACTGAAGTACACCAAGGACCACGAGTGGCTCAAGTACGAGGGCAACGTTGCTGTCGTCGGTATCTCCGACTTCGCACAGGACGCTCTGGGCGATCTGGTTTTCGTGAACCTGCCCGAGATCGGTGATGCTGTCACCGCCGGCGAGGCTTTCGGTGATGTCGAGTCCGTTAAGGCCGTTTCCGACCTGAACAGCCCTGTCACCGGCGTTGTCTGCGCCATCAACGAGGAGCTGATCGACTCTCCCGAGCTGCTGAACAGCGATTGCTACGGCGCTTGGATCATCAAGGTCGAGAATGTTACCGCTGAGGAAGATATGCTGGATAGCGTTGCTTACGAGGCCTTCTGCGCCGAGGAGGGCTAATTAATGGGAAGCTATATCCCTTCCACTCCGGCGGAGCGTCTTGAAATGCTCAAGGCCATTGGCCTCAGTGATTTCAAGGAACTCTACCGCGATGTGCCCGCCGAGATGTATCTCGACAAGCCTCTGAACATTCCTGAGGGCATGAGCGAGCTGGAGGTCAGCCGCGCCATGAGCGAGATGGCTGCCAAGAACACCATGTTCAACACCATCCTGCGCGGCGCCGGTGCATATGACCACTACATCCCCAGCATCGTCAAGTACATCCCCGCCAAGGAGGAGTTCCTGACCGCTTACACCCCCTACCAGGCTGAGATGAGCCAGGGTATCCTGCAGTCCATCTTCGAGTATCAGACCATGATCTGCGAGCTGACCGGCATGGATGTTTCCAACGCATCCGTTTATGACGGCGCTACCGCTGCCGCTGAGGCCGCTGCTATGTGCCGTGACCGCAAGCGCCGCGTGACTCTGATCTCCGGTGCTGCAAACCCCGAGACCATCAATGTTGTCCGCACCTACTGCTACGGCACCAACGACGAGCTGCGTATCGTTCCCGTCAAGGACGGCAAGACCGATATGGACGCTCTGAAGGAAATGCTGACCGAGGATGTCGCTTCCGTGTACATCCAGCAGCCCAACTTCAACGGTCTCTTCGAGGACGCTGACACCATCGGCGAGGCTGTCCACGCAGCCGGCGCTATGTTCGTCATGGGCTGCAACCCCATCGCTCTGGGCATCATGAAGACCCCCGCCGCCTGCGGCGCCGACATCGCTGTCGGTGAGGCTCAGCCTCTGGGTATGCCCCTGAGCTACGGCGGTCCTTACCTGGGCTTCATGGCTACCACCACCAAGCACATGCGTAAGCTGCCCGGCCGTATCATCGGCGAGACTGTTGACAGCAACGGCGAGCGCGCTTTCGTTCTGTCCCTGCAGGCCCGCGAGCAGCACATTCGCCGCGAGAAGGCCAGCAGTAACATCTGCTCCAACGAGGCTCTGTGCGCTCTGATCGTTGGCGTGTACTGCTCCGCTATGGGTCCCGACGGTCTGGCTGCTGTTGCCAACCAGTCCATGGCCAAGGCTCACTACCTGGCTAAGGAACTCTGCAAGATCCCCGGTATCTCCATGAAGTATACCGGCGAGTATTTCCATGAATTCGTCGTCGAGATGCCCAAGGTCGACGAGGTGCTGAAGGCACTGGAGAATGCCGGCATCCTGGGCGGTCTGCCCACCGAGGGCGGCGTACTGTGGTGCGCTACCGAGAAGGCTACCAAGGCCGATCTCGATAAGGCCGTTGCTATCGTCAAGGAGGTGTGTGCATAATGAAGCTGATTTTCGAAAGAAGCGTGGCCGGTCGTCATCTTGACCTGATGCCCGCTTGCGATGTTGAGCTGGTGGAAATGCCTGCCGCTCTGAAACGCGAAGCTGCACCCCACCTCCCCGAGGTCAGCGAGACCGAGCTGTCCCGTCACTACACCGAGCTGAACAAGCGCGTGCACGGCGTCAACAGCGGTTTCTATCCCCTGGGCTCCTGCACCATGAAGTACAATCCCCGCATTGACGAGGAGATGGCTGCTCTGCCCGGTTTTGCCAATGTCCACCCCCTGGCTCCCGCTACTGCTACTGAGGGCTGCAAGGAAGCTCTGGACAAGGCCAACAAGTACTTCTGCGAGATCTTCGGTATGGATGACTGCACCTTCCAGCCCGCTGCAGGTGCTCACGGTGAGTTCACCGGTATTCTGCTGATCAAGCAGTATCACGAGGCACGCGGCGAGGGTGAGAAGCGTACCAAGATCATTGTCCCCGACTCTGCTCACGGTACCAACCCCGCTACCGCCAACATGTGCGGTTATCAGGTCATCAATATTGCATCCGCTCCCAACGGCTGCGTCGATCTGGAGGCTCTCAAGGCTGTTCTGGGCGACGACACCGCAGGTCTGATGCTGACCAACCCCAACACTGTCGGTATCTTCGATGAGAACATCCTCGAGATCACCCGTCTGGTCCACGAGGCCGGCGGTCTGTGCTACTACGACGGTGCTAACCTGAACGCTGTTATGGGTGTTGTCCGTCCCGGCGACATGGGCTTCGACTGCATCCACTCCAACCTGCACAAGACCTTCGCTACCCCCCACGGCGGCGGCGGCCCCGGCGCAGGCGCAGTCGGCTGCAAGGCCCACCTGGCTCCCTATCTGCCTAAGTGCGCTTTGGTCGACGGCAACAAGAACCTGCAGGTCCGCAGCTTCCACGGCAACTTTGGTGTTGTCCTGAAGGCTCTGACCTACGTTATGACTCTGGGCCGCGAGGGTATTCCCGAGGCTGCCAAGAACGCTGTTCTGAACGCCAACTACCTGCAGACCAAGATCAAGGGCACCTTCACTCCCGCCTTTGACCGCATCTGCATGCACGAGTTCGTTCTGGATCTGAGCGACTTCAAGAAGGAGACCGGTGTTTCCGCTCTGGATGTTGCCAAGACCATGATCGACCACGGTATGCATCCCCCCACGATGTACTTCCCCCTGATCGTGCACGAAGCACTGATGCTCGAGCCCACTGAGACCGAGAGTCGCGAGACTCTGGACTGGGCTGCAGAGATCTATCGCAGCCTGTACGATCTGGGTCACAAGGATCCCGAGTACATGCACAACTCTCCCCACAATGCGCAGATCGGCCGTCCCGACGAGGTTCGCGCCGCTCGTACTCCCATCCTGCGCTACACCTTCTAATTGCACTGGCAACGGGGGTCGCTGTCGCAGCGACCCCCGTTCTCTGTATCTATCTTTAAGGAGACCCTTTATATGCAATGGACTTTTATCGATGTGTCTACCACCGACCCTTCCTTCAATCTTGCCCTGGAGCAGTATGTGTTTGACTCCCTTCCCAGAGATCGCAACTACTTTATGCTTTGGCAGAATGATAATGCCGTTATCATTGGCCGCCACCAGAATACACTGGCAGAGGTCAATGAGCCCTATATCCGCGAAAACGGCATCCGGGTTAAACAGGATTTCCTCTCCAAAGGTGATCGTCCGCTGAACGCGGTTTGCGTAAGCCGGCAGAATCCGCAGGCGTTTCCGGGTCTTCCGCCAGTAGGCGGCTGCCAGCATCACGAACCCGGGGCTCAGCGGAGCGATCCCCTCCTT
>JAZLEB010000084.1:0-20895 GCA_045615065.1 Candidatus Pelethomonas sp.
ACCTCCCTTTGCTTTATTTGGTGCAGTTGGCGGACCGCACCCCTATCTTAAAGCAAAGGGAGTTTTTTCGTCTACATCATCGCCATTAGGCTTCTTTTGAACCACTCGCCCAGCGAGTGGTTTTCTTTGTTTACACAAAAAAACTCTGCACTTCACAGTGCAGAGTTTTTTATTAATAAGAACTGATCTCCATGGAGGTATCGTCCTCACCTTTTTCAATAGAGCGGATCTCAAGGTAATACTGCAGATCGTCATTGACCCGGACCAGTACCCGCTCACCAACCCGATGACCCAACAGCGCTTTGCCCACCGGTGATTCTTTGCTGATTCGCCCTTTCAGGGCATCCTGCCTAAGGGTGGTCACAATGCGGAAGGTCATTTCCTTCTGCAGCTTTTCGTTGTAAACCACGATCGTGTCAAAAAGACCAACTGCACCCTCGGCAGAATCCAGCTCGATCACCTTTGCCGTTTTGATCATCCTTTCCAGATAGCGGATGCGGCTCTCATTGCGGTTTTTTTCCTGCTTGGCACATTTATATTCAAAGTTCTCGCTGAGATCACCAAACGCGCGGGCGGTCTGCACATCCTCGATCAATTTGGGGCGCAGAACACGGATGCGGTGATCCAGCTCCTCTTTCATTTTTTGAATATCAACTGCAGTGAGTTCATCGTACATCGTTATCACACTCCGTTTTAAACTGCTTACAGTATATCACATCTGAAAATAAAATGAAAATATCATTTTCATTTTTGCACCGTTTGTGTTATACTAAATTTCGTGATTTTAGAACACGTTACAACCCACCCCAAAGGAGTCGCACCTATGAACGCAAGAGAAGTATCTGAAATTCGCCGCAGATTTCGTGCGGATAAAAGCAATATTACCCATGTGAGAGGCTGCTATGTAAATGAAAGAAAGGAGATTATCTCTGAATTTCATCAATCCATGGCTCTGCTCTCCCAGTCGGAGAGTGAAGAACTTCTGACGATCCTGAAGAAAACCCTGTCCGGTACCATTGGCCGCAATCTGGTGGATATATCCTTTGACACAAAGCAGGTAGTCTCCAGCGACGAACACCGTCTTCTTATGGCGCTGCGTTCCTCTTCCGTCAATGATATCGATGCGGTACATACCTTCTATCAGCGAGTCATCGACGCGCTGAATCTGGAGACGAACTATCTGATCCTCCTCACCTACGATGCCTATGACATCCCCTACCGCGCCAAGGACGGCGAGGAGTTTGAAGAAGGCTCCAGCGAGGTGTTCAACTACATTCTCTGCAGCATTTGCCCCGTGAAGGCTACCAAACCCGCACTCAGCTTCCAGGCTCACGAAAACGCGTTCCGCAACCTGAGTCCCGATTGGATCATCTCCCCTCCCGAGTTGGGCTTCCTGTTCCCTTCCTTCGACGACCGCTGCACCAATCTCTACAACGCGCTTTACTACACCAAGAACCCCGCGGAAAACTACCGTTCCTTCGTGGACGCAGTGTTTAACGCCCCCATTCTGATGCCCGCCAAGCGGCAGAAGGAATCCTTTCAGGATATGCTTGGGGAGACACTTCAGGAGGAGTGCCGCTGCGAGGTGGTGCAGTCTGTGCGCGATCAGCTCTGCGCCCTGATTGAAGAGCACAAGCAGAGCAAGGATCCCACGCCCCTTGTCATCTCCAAAAACGGCATGAAGCGCCTGATCACCGGCAGCGGCGTGTCCCAAGAGCGCGCCGATGCCTTTGCCGAAAAGTACGACGAGACATTTGGCGCGGAAACTGCACTTAGTCCCCGCAATCTTATCGACACCAAAACCGAGGTCAAGACCGCAGATGTGCGCATCCAGATCAGTTCTGAGCGCAGTGATCTGGTGGAAACCCGGGTAATCGACGGTGTACGGTATGTCCTGATCCGCGTGGAGGACAGTGTTGAAGTAAACGGTGTTCCCGTCCAAATCGATTAATAAAATGCTCGCCGCCCGAATATTTCGGGTGACGAGCATTTTTTATGCTTTCTTTACAAAAAGTATTGACTTCATCGCTTTAATGTGGTATATTTTAACCATCCCAAAGAGGAGGTAAGATCCAATGTACAAGTAAGCTTGATCCGTCGATCGGCACACTTTGTATTGGCGGATCCCAACTTGATCTCAATCGAAAAACTTCTTTAGCAATCGAAGCAGCATGGATATATCTATCCACTATACAAACAAATTGAACTGACTTGACAGGATGCAAATTGAGCTTTTTCGAATGAGACACAACCGAAAGGTGGAAAACAAACGTTGACAATTGAACAGATGAAGTAACCCCACGATCTTGTAATGGATGGATCGTGGGGTTGCTGTTTTTTCTTTTACTCTGCCACCACATCGCCGCCATCCAGCAGGTAATAGGTGTAAGTCTCGCCTACCTGCTTGGACACGCGGATACCGGAGGCATTGTAGCCATACGCCGCGCTGGTGTCACACTGCTTGAGGACAACAAGCTGATTGAAGCCGTTGTACTCGTACAGTTCTGCACCATCGACCGTACCTTTTCGCAGGAGATTGCCGTTGCCATCGTAGGTGTAGAGTGTGGCTTCACCCGCTCTTACTTCCTGAGTCAGACGGTTGTTGGCGTCGTAGGTGTACTCCACGCCGTAGCGCTCCGTACCTGTGACCGCCATCTGGGTGCGGTTGCCTGCGGAGTCATAGGTGTAGACAACCGTCAAGCCATCCGTCTCGGACTCCTGCACCAGTCTGCCCAGATCGTCGTAGACATAGGTGGTGACCGCGCCGCTTACGCCGTCCCGCTCGCTCCGGCGGTTGCCGTCTGCGTAGTAGGTGTAAGAATAGTCGGTCAGAACCGCACTGCCGCTCACACTGGTCATGCCTGTGACCCAGTTGGCAAGGTTGTAGGTATAGGTGGTGACGGTTCCGGTGGCGTAGGTCAGACTTGCCCGGTTGCCGTTATCATCATAGGTGTAGGTCGCAACAGCTTCATCATCCTGCACCACAGCGGTCAGGCGATTCAGCGCATCACAGTGGTAAACAATAGTATGAACCGTCTCCCCGTCCTTTGTCAAGGCGAATCCTGTCCGATTGCCTGCAAGATCATATTCGTAGGACTTGACATAGCCGATCTCGGCGCTGACCGCACCGCGCAGGCTGTAGGTTCCGCCGCCTGTGGGGAACTCGGGCACTTCGGGAACGGTGGTGGAGCCGCTGTTGCGCCAAAGGGCGTACAGGGTGACGGTGGCCTGATGCGCTGCCGTGAGATTTTTCACGATCGCTCCGGCGGCATACTCCACGGGACCGTCCGGGCTCAGACCCCAGCCGATAAAGGTCGCACCGTTCTTGCGGGGCACCACGGTGCTGAGCTTGGCGGAGAGGCCGTAGGTGCAGACCTGACATGTCAGCGTTTGCGAAGTAGGAATTGATCCAGAGGCTAATAGTCCCTCTGGATCAATTCCTCACCTGCTATTTACTAGGAACCAAAAGATACTCCCTGATATTTTCATTGATTTTTTTTGTTTCTGGCAACATTTGGGAACACGCTTTTGTGAACAGTGCTTTTTCTGCCCACAACACCTCAAGAAGTTCGACTTGCAACAGATTTCTTACTTCTTCATCATTGCTTTGAGCAAGTTCTTCATAGAATTCAAACACATCTCGAAGAGACTCTTTGTCGTTTCCTTCACGCAGCAATTTCTTTACATATGGATTTAACACTTCGTTGTATAATATATACGGTTCTGAAAAATCACAACCATATGTGTCAAAGTAGTGTGAAATATGCGGAAGTAACTGTGGAAATCGCTCTCCGAGTATGCGCTGAAGATCTTCATATTTCATTTCTGTTCCTCCTTCAAGAAACATACTTTACTGCGTTGTATAAGTCATTGAGCAAGTAATATGCCAGTTTCCTTTCGCTCTCAGTAAGAACTTCTTCCGTCAAAATTCTTTCTAGGCGCGTTATCATAGTTTGCGCCTTTCGGAGATGTCGTAATGGTTGCCCGCTATCAAACTCATATCTTAACTTATCTGCCGTTCCACCATCTCCAACAGTTGCATTCTTTCGATATAATTGATCGATAGCATTCCACAATTTTTGGTTCTTCACATTGCGAAGATAGTAATCTCTATGATTCCAATTGGGACCGCCAGGTGAAGATGAACCGCCACCAAAGGCCTTTTGAATCCAATCTGCGGCATTCGAAACGCCAGCTTCGGCATTGTAGAAAAAGGTTACAATATTATCAATGCCAATTACATTGACGGCATCCACTATTGAGCAAGCACCGATTCCTACAAGATAGATCACATCGCCAACAGGAAGCACTGTATCAACACCCGCCAGCCACCACATTGTACCGGTCCATGTGAGTGCCATTGATTCGTGCCCACTTGGATCATGATACATCACCGGACTATTGGCACAATACACATACATATTCCCGCTTTGCATAATTGCGGAGATTTCGGGGGCGTATGTGTAGGTACTCAGTCCCAGAGCGTCCTGCCGTTCGTAGATCTTTCTCGGGTTATCGCCGTAGATCATGTTGGCGGGCGACCAATGGGCATCCTGCTGGGTGAAGCGACCGATGGCCGGATCGTAGTATCTCGCGCGGAGGTAGTAGGTGCCTGTTTCGTTGTCGAAGTACTCGCCGCAGTAGCGGAAGGGGTTGGTGTCAGAGTCGTCGGGATTCTCCTCGTTGTCGAAGGCATCGTAGGCATAGCGTTTGGTTACTGCACCGAAGCCGTCCGTCAAAGCAATCACATCGCCGTGGGCATCGAGAAGGTAATACTCCACACCGTCCATGGTGAGGCGGTAGATCAGGTTGAAGCCGCGGGTGTAAATTGCAGAAAACAAGCCATCCTCGCACTCTGCCACCACATCGCCGCCATCCAGCAGGTAATAGGTGTAAGTATCACCCACCTGCTTGGAAACGCGGATGCCGGAAGCGTTGTAGCCATACGCCGCGCCGGTGTCACCCTGCTTGAGGATAACAAGCTGATTGAAGCCGTTGTACTCGTACAGCTCCGCGCCGTTCAGCGTGTTCTTCTGCAGGGAATAACCAACTTGTGGGTGCTAAGTTTTCTTTGCCATAGCACCTGCTTTGTATAGTGATGAGCCTAGCGATTAATTTGCGATTGACTACTTCTTTGCGAGCAAAGATAATGATGAGCGGCCACAGATCTAGTCTACCGCTGAAAAGTCTGTGTCAATGACACGTTCAAAGGGAATCCATTTTTGTTCTGTATCTATCATTTTGTTCGGATGTTGCTCTCGACCACCGACCGTAAGAATATTGTTCTCCAGTCGAGCGGACTCCACCCAAACAGCTAGGCAGTTGTTAGGATTAACCACTTTCCGCGGGTATGTTTTGGTAATTGTCCCATCCTCCACGTCAAATACCGTAGCTGAACCAGAACCCTCTTGAAATGCTGCGATTAGCCTTTCGTTAAGGAGGAATGAAGACTGGAACGATCCTTTCATTTCTTGCAGCAAAGTTCCTGTCTTGGCGTCAACCTTACGCAAGCCCTTGTTTTCTGCTCTAACAATCAGAAATTCATCAAAGACATGTATCTCACGATTTCCACCCTTTTTTAATCGCCACGCGACCTCTCCGCTCGGCACATGGTGTGCAACCAAGCCGTCCCACCAGTCCCAATGACCAAC
Organism: Candidatus Pelethomonas sp.; assembly: GCA_045615065.1. Lineage (GTDB taxonomy): Bacteria > Bacillota > Clostridia > Oscillospirales > Oscillospiraceae > Pelethomonas. Next base: position 5,652 of record JAZLEB010000084.1, read on the forward strand.
ATAAATGTATTTTCCGTCCTTGGAAGGCGGCATTCCATAGGAGTAATTGTAGATGTTACAAAATGAGAGTTTCGCAGAAACGCTATGTCCGTCCTTGTAATGAATCGTACATGTTTGATCCGAAACACGGAAATACATCTGTTCAATCAAATCGTTATCGACTGTTTGCCGCATTTCCCTAGATTTAAGACGCTCTATTTTCATCCTAAAGCTCCTTCAAAATCCAGTTCGAAATCATATTTTTTGGACAAGTCTAAAGCTTTATCATACACATCTTTCATCGTATGCGTAGCGCTTGGGTTCTCCTGTCATGCCGGTTGTGAAATAAAATAATTATCTCTAACATTCATTATGTGCTTCACATAAGAAAATGTCAACATAAAGCAAAGAGCACTGAGCGAAGGCGGATGCTCATCATCAGCTTTCACGCAGTGCTTTTTGTAAAGAACTATTTCTGTGGACTAGCTCATTTCTCTTCTGAGCCGATCGATTGCCCGTTTCTCAAGTCGCGAAACCTGAACCTGACTGACTCCCAGAATTTTGGCACACTGCTGCTGTGTCATACCTCGAAAGAATCGAAGGAGGATCGTTTGCGCTTCCTGCTCCGGCAAACGGCTTACCGCCGCACGAAGCGCAATCGTTTCGACCATTCCGTCTTCTGTTGCGCTGTCCGCCAGTGTAGATTCCAGTGTGAGACCCTCTGCCGTCTCCTGCTGCAGGCTATCCGGTGCGGCTGTGGCAAGCTCCGCGGCGGCAATCTCTTCCGGTGTATAACCGGTCGCTTCACTGAGTTCAGAGAGAACAGGTTCCCGTCCCAAGGTAAACCGAAGCCGATCACGCGCGGCATAGATGGCAAAGCTCTGCTCCCGCACCGACCGCCCTACTTTAATTGCTCCGCTGTCGCGAAGATAACGGCGGATCTCCCCTGCGATCTTAGGAACGGCATAGGTAGAAAACTGCGTGCCATACTCTGTATCAAAGCCACGCACCGCCTTCAGAAAGCCAAGGCATGCCAGCTGATACAGATCATCATTTTCCACGCCGCGACCGCAATAGCGGCGAACCACAGCCCAGATAAGTCCGCTGTTTTGGCGCAGGATCTCCTCCTCAGCCGCAGAATCACCCTGCTGTGCCTGAACCAGCAGATCAATGGTTTCCGCTGTCATCGCACACCCGGACGCGGCAAAATGCTTTTACGCATCGTGATACGCGTTCCTTTCCCGGGCGTTGAGCGAATGGTCAGGCGATCCATGAAACTCTCCATAATGGTAAAACCCATGCCGCTGCGCTCCTCACCGCCAGTGGTGAACATGGGTTCACGCGCCTTATCAATATCCTTGATACCGCAGCCCCAGTCACGGATCACGATCTCGAGGATATGTCCGTCTACGATCTGCATTCGCATACTGATCTTTCCCAATGTGTCGGGATAAGCATGTACGATTGCATTCGTTACAGCTTCACTGACCGAAGTTTTGATATCCCCCAGCTCATCCAGTGTGGGATCCAGCTGAGACGCAAACAGCGCCGCTGCACTGCGGGCAAAGCTCTCATTGGCACTTCTGCTCAGAAACTCCAAGCTTATGTAGTTATTCTGTTTCATACTTCACCTCCCGGTTTTAACTCCACAAATCTGCTAAGTCCCGCCGTTTCCAGTACACGGGCCGCTTGCCGCGGAATATTCACTACCGCAAGGCTGCTGCCCATCAGTTCCGCGCGGCGCTTGGTTCTGATCACAAGCGCTATTCCGGAACTATCCATAAAAGTGAGTCCCGCAAGATCCAAAAAAGTCTTTGCGGGCATATGCTGTTCGATCCACCGCTCCACCGACTCCATTGCACCGCGCACTGCGTGGTGATCCAACTCTCCGCCCAGTGAAATCGTAAGATCGCGGTCTTTGATCCTGTAATTCATCTCCATAGCTTGTCTCCTTGTTTATTCATCTGTGCAAAAGAATTGTACAATAGAGGTTGATGCCGATTTGGTCGAAACCGGACAGGCGAAGAAATTATCCTGCAAAACATACTGCGTTTTGACATACAGCCAGTGATGTGCTAAGATAGAATAAATTCGCATCGAGAGGAGCTGAGTCTGTGGAGCGAGTTCTGCTGCATACCTGCTGCGCCCCCTGCAGTGTGTACTGTGTTGAGAGCCTGAGAAGCGAAGGTATCGAGCCCGTCAGCTTTTGGTATAACCCTAATATCCACCCCTATCAGGAATACCGCTCCCGTCGGGAAGCACTGAGGGAATACGCCGCTGCCATTGATATGCAGCTGATCATACGCGAGGACTACGGCCTGCGCGATTTTGTACGCGCTGTGGCGGATGACATTGATGGTCGGTGCCGCCACTGCTACACCACCCGTATGGAAGAAACCGCCCGTTTCGCCGCAGAAAACGGATTTACCCACTTCACCTCCACCCTGCTTGTCAGCCCCTATCAGAATCACGCAGGCATTTGTGAGGCTGCAAAGTTCTTTGGTGAGCGTTACGGTGTGGAATTCCTATACCGTGATTTCCGTCCCGGCTTCCGTGACGGACAAGCAAAGGCGCGGGAACACGGACTTTATATGCAAAAATACTGCGGCTGCGTCTTCTCAGAAGAGGATCGCTATACAAAGCAGATCCTCAAAGACAAGGAGGCAATGAAATGATTTTCTACTATTTGATCATCGCCCTGATGGGTTATCTGCTCGGCTGTTCCAACCTTGCGTTTTTCCTTGGAAAAGCGCGGGGATTTGATATTCGAACCTACGGTTCCAATAATGCCGGTGCCAGCAACGCAACTGTGACTATGGGTCTTAAAATTGGCGTACTGGTTGGTGTTCACGATATTCTGAAGTCCTGCATCGCCGCACTTGCCGCACAGTTTCTGTTCCCTCAAATTGCGGGTGCTGCCGCAATTGCAGGCGTTGCAGCTGTATTGGGTCATATCTTCCCCTTCTATCTCAGATTTCAAGGCGGCAAGGGTTTTGCCTCCTTTATCGGCCTGACACTGGCACTTGATTGGCGTTACTTCCTCGTGATCATTGCGGTTGTCGCTCTTATTATGCTGATCTCCGACTACATTGTTCCCGGCACCCTGACCACCATTATTTCCTTCCCGGTATATCTTGGGTTTATGGCGGAAACCGGAAAATGGATCACGATCGGAGCGGTGTGCGTTGCATCGTTGGTCATTCTTATCAAGCATTTTGAAAACATCAAGCGTCTCATCAAAGGCGAAGAGATCGGTTTTCGACGAGCCATGAGCAAAAAGGACAAAATCAGCAAGCAGTAGTTCTGACAGGTAATTTATCTTTACAGTAAAGCATTCGATCCACCTCAAACGGTGGATCGAATGTTTTTTAATAAGTTGTTATTCTGATGATTTCCTGTTCGATCAGCTCATCAGTAAGTGAAAAATCTACATAAGGACGGTAGACTGCTTCCAAAGCGTCGTGCTCCGCTTTTGCCTCCCGCAGAAGCTGGATCGCTTCACCGCGAAGGCTGCCGATCATATTGCGCATAAATTTCAATCTGCCTTTCCACCGTCTGAGATGCTCCTTCTCGATCATTGCATCCAAATGTATTCTACGGTATGCGTCGGATGGGCACTCCATATCTGCCTTCACAGTGAGAAATGCCAAACCTAATTCGGGAATCAGTAGATGATGCAGCCGATCCTTCTGCTCCGGATCGGGACACAAAACGCATCCGTACTGATGCTCACGTGCGGTTTTATGAATAATACTCAGCATTTCCGCAGCACTCCCCCAGCTGTCATGCAGATGATATTGACGCGGACATATCACCTCCGCACTGTCGAACCTGCATATCATACCCTTGCAAGTAACGCTCCCAAGAAATCGATAGCAATCCGCATTGCCGCTTCCCTTGCCTTTGATCTCCCGATCTGCGATCCCCTCAGTACGGCGAAGGAGTTTTGTTCGATCAAAACCCCGAAGCGCAAGTAAAGATGCATTTTCCTCTAGTTTTCTTGCCGCAGATAGCATCCGGTATGCTGCACCGTATGCTTTGCTGCAATTGTCGCTGTGCTCTATCACTTCCTCGCGCCTATTCTTTAGAGCAGCGATATCATAAAATCGGCCAAGATCCACATAACGGTCCACCGCCGCAGGATATCGGGGTTCTATCACATGGGGTGCGGTTCCATCCACCACCGCAACGCCGATGCGTGGGATCCTGACACCGTCCAGTGAATCCGGATCACCGGAGCAATGCAAATACTCCACCTGCTCTCCACGTGTTTCCATAACTTCGCCAATGCGCTTCATCATAGTAGATTTACCGCATCCTGGTCCGCCTTTTAAAACAAGAAGGTCCTTATGCTGCTCCGTCCGGCAGAACGATTCAAACAGATTTTGAAAGCCGGAGCCGCTGTTTGCCCCGAGAAAAAAGTGCGTTGTATTTCCCATTTTTTGATCCTCCCGCTTTCTGAATTCATAGTCCACAATATGCGGAAGAATCATCGGTTGACAGCCAGATCATCCATTATTTGTTTATTCTTATCATTTGATTTTCCTGCAAAATTCTGCTATAATTTCGTAAATCATTTATTAAAGGAGATCACTTATGGATGCAACAACCCTGAAGGCACGTCTGGATGCCTCACAATATATCTATGATGACAATCTGATCACAACCCTTCTGGTTGCTTTGAAACTGGGTCGCCCGCTTCTGATCGAAGGCGCAGCAGGTGTCGGAAAGACCGAAATTGCCAAGGTTATGGCAGCCGCTTTGGACCGTGATCTGGTTCGTCTGCAGTGTTATGAAGGATTGGACGAGAGCAAGGCTCTGTATGAGTGGAACTATCAGAAACAGCTTCTTGCCATTCAGGTAAATATGAATCAGCGCTCTGCAGACGAACTGACGGCCTCCCTGTTCAGCGACAGTTATCTTTTGGAACGCCCTCTGCTCCGCTCAATTCGCTCTGAGAAGCCTGTGGTTCTGCTGATCGATGAGATCGACAAATCCGATGAGGAGTTTGAGGCCTTTCTTCTGGAAATGCTTGCCGAAATGCAGGTCACGATCCCCGAGATCGGCAGCATTCGCGCCAAAAGCACTCCTTTTGTTGTGCTGACATCTAACCGGACCCGCCCTCTCAGCGAGGCGCTGCGCCGCCGTTGCGCATATCTTTACATTCAGTATCCCGATGTGGCGAAGGAAGTATCGATCATCCGCGCCAAGCGCCCTAACGTGAATGAACACCTTGCGCTTCAAGTTGCACAGGCCGTGCATGATCTTAGAGAAAATGAGTCCATCCTCAAAAAGCCCTCCATTGCTGAAACATTGGATTGGGTCTCTGCGCTGGAGGCACTTGGTGTCAGTGAGCTCACAGCCGATGCTATGGAACAGACCCGCGGGTTTATTCTGAAAAACAACGAGGATTTTGCCCTTCTTTCTCATTCTCACGGGCATAACTGTTCTCATCATCACAGTCACAACTGCACCGCTCACGGGCACACATGCAGCTGCGGCGATCACAGTGAAGACGAAGCAGACAAAATTGCCCGTGTCCAGCAGCGTACGGAGGGAATTTGATGCCCTATCACGAAAACGCATATCTTGAAAAGCTCTCCGCATTTTCCGCAATGCTGCGCGAGGAAGGAATCACAGCGGGTGTACAAGAAACCGCAGACGCCTGCACGATTCTCACCGCCTTTGACCTGAAGGACCGCGAAACAGTCCGAAATGCCTTATGTGCTGTATATGCCAAAAGTCGTGACCAGCAACTTGCATTCTACCGAGCATTCGACGCTTTTTTCGTCAGCCGTGAGGTTCGCGAAGCTGCCATGAAACAGCAAAAGCAGGAAGCGGAAGAACTTTCAAGACTTCGCTCTCAGGCAGAGCAGGACATGCAGGTGAACGGAACACCGCTTGATATTCGCGAAGATCTGCAGGAAGTCTATGTGCGAATGCCGGAAGAAAAACGGGAAGAGCTTCGCCAGATGGTAGAGCGCACCAAAATGAATGTTGAACGAAGTCCCAAGCTGTATACAAACTTTATCCGATCTGTTTTTATGCGGTTTCTTCTGGAGCAGCAAATGCTGCTGGAGGATGCTGCCGTTGGTTCAGATGAACTGGACCCTGATATGGGACTTCTCTATCGCGACATCTCCCGGTTCAAGGAAACCGACATTCCCCGCGCTACCGTCCTGATCTCTACGATCGCCCGTCAGCTCAATGCTGAGCTCAGCCAAAAGCGACGCAGAGGCGGGCACAGCGGAAAGCTGGATTTCCGCCGCACCATCCGGAAAGGTCTGGAAACCGGCGGCAGTTTTTACCGGCTCGCCTATCGCCACAAGAGAAAGAAGCGCCGCCAACTGATCCTCCTTTGCGATGTATCCGGATCCATGATTCAATACTCCGAGTTCGCGCTGCGCTTTCTCAAGTCAATGTCGGAAGTATCTGAGAATATCCGTATATTCCTGTTTTCAGAAGAACTGCGGGAAGTTGATCCCTTTTCCCTACAAAATATGGATGCTTTCCGCAAGTATGTCCGCGCCAGCGGATTATATGGTCGAGGCACAGATGTCGGGCATGCGCTCAACAAACTATGCGAACTTAAAAACGGACCGCTGACACAGGGTAGCACCCTGCTGATCCTTTCCGACACAAAAACCATCGACTTACAGGGTGCTGTAAATGCATTGTTTGAAACACAGCGAAAAGCCGGACGAGTGCTATGGCTTAACCCCATCCCGGAAAACAAATGGAACTATGTACACAGTATCAAAATTATCTCCTCACTATGCAGGATGCTGCCCTGCAGCACTTTGGACGAACTGGCAAGAGCCTGCCGTCAACTGCTGAAAAACTAATAAAACCGGGAGTGCAACGCACTCCCGGTTTTATTAGTAAGCAATGATCGTTCCGCCGTTATTAGCGTAGACAGTGGATATTCCGCCCATAGGTGCAACAATGATCTCGCGGAATCGGCATTTATCCAAGAACTGAGTACGGAGATATTCCGCTCTCTCAGGACAGTTGCAGTGGGTGATCACAAGACGCCGTCCAATATGATCCACATCCTGAACAACAGTTGCCACCATGCGAGCAATCGTCTGCCGAACAGTAAGTCCCTGACCGAGCTTCTCGATTTCACCTTCACGGGTCGCGCCCAAAAGGAGCTTGACATGCAATGCACCGGTCACCAGTGCCTGCACTTTTGTAAGTCTTCCGTTTTTCCGAAGATTATCAAGATTTTCAAGCACAAAAATCGTTTTCATACGACTAATGTATTTCTCGACTGTATCAATGACCTGCTGAAAATTCATTCCATTCTCGCACAGGTCACGCACCAGCAGCGCGATCTGCGTTTGCCCGCAGGATGCAGATCGGGAATTGAAAACGTAAACATTCCCTGTTCCGCCTTCGTCCCGGTAGATCGCCGCCGCCTGAACAGCAGCATTATATGAGCCGGACAGTTTTCCGGTCAAGGTAACAACATAATTGTCTATACCGTCTTCGAACTGCTCCAGGTACTGCTGCGGAGACGGACAGGCCGTTTTCGGTGCATCGGGGAATGCTTTCATACTTTCCAGAAGTGTTTTTTGATCCAGCGATGCATCATCTATGAACGATTTATCTCCAACATCAATGCTCAAAGGAACAGCTGCAAAGCAGCCAAGCTGCATCATATCCGCAGTCAGGTCAGTGCAGCTATCTACGATGATCTTATACAGCGCCATAATACTACCTCCTTATATGATTTCAAATACCAACATCATCTTGTTCTTGATATCAGTTTACATTGTTTCCAATATATTTGTCAACTGCAATTTAACAGGTGCCCACTTACAATGTGTTTTCGGCTCCCTCTCCATATTATCAAAAAGAGCAAATTTGATACACTAATAGGCTAAACTGCCTGTTTTTTGCCGGATATATTTTCTGTTTACTGTTGATTTTTCATAATTGCTATGATATATTTTATTTGAATGGGCAACGCCCCTAAATTTAAGGAGGAAATACGATGAAGTACGATCGCAGTTATAACTTTTCTGCAGGTCCCGCAACTATGCCTGAGTCCGTTCTGGAGGAAATTCGCGACGAAATGATGAACTACCGTGGAAGCGGTATGTGCGTCATGGAGATGAGCCATCGCTCCAAGGTCTATCAGCAGATCATCGATGAGGCCGAGCAGGATCTGCGCGACCTGATGAACATCCCCGACAATTACAAGGTTCTTTTCATTCAGGGCGGCGCAACTCTGCAGTTCGCTATGATCCCCATGAACCTGATGAAGAACGGCGTTGCCTGCTACGTTGAGACCGGTGCATGGTCCAAGAAGGCTATTGCCGAAGCTAAGAAGTACGGCGATGTTCACGTTGTTGCTTCCAGCAAGGACCGTAACTACAGCTACATTCCCGATTGCAGCGATCTGGATATCCCCGACAACGCTGACTACGTCTACATCTGCGAGAATGAGACCATCCACGGTACCACCTGGCAGACTCTGCCCAACACCAAGGGCAAGATCCTGGTCTCCGACCAGAGCTCCATGTTCCTGTCCAAGCCCTGCAATGTCAGCGATTACGGTCTGATCTACGGCGGCGTGCAGAAGAACATCGGCCCCGCAGGTATGGTCATCGTCATCATTCGCGAGGATCTGATCCGCGAGGATCTGTGCGAGAAGGTCCCCACCTACATGAGCTACAAGATCCATGCTGACAACGGTTCCATGTACAACACTCCCAACTGCTGGGCTATCTATTGCTGCGGCAAGGTATTCAAGTACCTGAAGAGCATCGGCGGTCTTGAGGCTATGGACAAGCTGAACATCGAGAAGGCCAAGGTCATGTATGACTTCCTGGACAACTCCAAGATGTTCAAGGGTACTGTTGACAAGGAGTTCCGCTCCCTGATGAACATCCCCTTTGTTACCGGCGATGCTGAGCTGGATGCCAAAGTCGTTGCTGCTACCAAGGCTGCCGGCTATGACAACCTGAAGGGTCACAAGAGCGTTGGCGGTCTGCGCGCCAGCACCTACAACGCAATGCCCAAGGAGGGTGTTGAGGCTCTGGTTGAGTTCCTGAAGAAGTTTGAGGCTGAAAACGCCTGATCACGATTGAATAGGAGAAACGAACTATGAGAATCCTTGTTACTGACGGCATGGATAAGTCCGCTGTTGCACAGCTTAAGGCCAACGGCCATGAGGTTGTGGAGCAGTTCTATGAGAGCGATGCACTGGGCGCAGCTCTGCGTGATTTCGACGCTGTTGTCGTCCGCAGCGCTACCAAGGTTCGCGCCAACCATATCGATGAGGCAAAGGGCAGCAAGCTGAAGCTGATCATCCGCGGCGGTGTCGGTGTTGACAACATCGATGTTGATTACGCCGAAGCAAACGGCATGACCGTTAAGAACACCCCCCTCGCCTCCTCCAACTCCGTTGCTGAGACCGCTATGGCTCACATGTTCTCCTGCGCTCACTACATCTCCATCGCCGGTCACACCATGCGCGAGGGCAAGTGGGAAAAGAAGGCATACGGCAAAGGCTTTGAGGTCAGCGGCAAGACTTTGGGCATCATCGGCTTCGGCCGCATCGGTCAGGCTCTCTGCAAGCTGGCAAAGGGCATCGGCATGGAAGTTATCGCTTACAACCGCACCCGTTATGAGGGTATGGAAGAGAAGTTCGGTATCAAGTACGTTGATCTGGACGAGCTGTTTGCTAAGGCTGATTTCATCTCCCTGCACACCCCCGCTGTTGACGGTGTTCCCATGATCCGTAAGGAGACCATTGAGAAGATGAAGGACGGCGTGGTCATCATCAACACCAGCCGCGGCACCAACATCGACGAGAATGATCTGCTGGAGGCTCTGAATTCCGGTAAGGTTCGTGGTGCAGGTCTGGATGTTTATGTTGAGGAGCCCACCAAGAACCAGGCTCTCATCGATCATCCCTGCGTTTCCTGCACTCCCCACATCGGTGCAGCAACCAAGGAAGCTCAGAAGCGTATCGGCGCTGAGATCGTTGATATCATTGAGTCTTTCAAGTAATTATACTTTACACACATAAGCAGCACCCCCGATCATAAGATTGGGGGTGCTGCTTATCATTTAAAAGCTTATTTGCAGTAAATCTCAATTGCATCGCGCACAAACTGAGCGGTTCCGTCGGCGTGGGTATCAATATTATTTCTGAACCGCTCATCTGCTGTGTACATCTGTCCGAGTCCCGAGAGGATCTCGTTTGTACAGTGATAATAGTTGTTTGTGATGAATGCCTGAAGTTGTTTCACCAGATCCTGCGCCTCCCGGGAAGCAGGTTCCACACCGCTCTTCATGCACACTGCAAATTCAGCGAAGATATCATTCATCCCAGCTGCAAGTTCATTCCATTTATTTTGGGAATAGTCCTTCGTTTTCTCCGCATGCTCCCGGTACGCATCGGTATTGCCCCACTTTTTCTTAACTTCTTCCTTGTATGCGTCAAATTGTTTGTTATTAAATGCGCTCATAACATTTTCTCCTTTCATGGCATCGTCAACGGCAGAGATCAACCTCTCCAGCCGTTCTTTTTTAAGTGTGAGCATATGTTTTTGCTCTTTCAATGCCCTGTTTTTGTCATAATCCGGAGATGATATGATCTCTCCAATGCTCTTCAGCGAAAAATCAAGTTCACGGTAAAAGAGAATCTCCTGCATACGAAGAATGGAATTTTCATCGTAATAGCGATAGCCTGTATGTTCGTCAACATAGGCCGGCATCAACAATCCAATTTCATCGTAATAATGCAGTGTGCGCACACTTACACCCGTAAACTCAGCAAATTCTTTGATCAGCATTTTCATTTATATCACCTCACAAACAGAATATAGTCTATGACGCAACGTGAGAGTCAATAGTTTTTTTAAATATATCGTATATTTTGTATCGGCTCAATGCTAAACGGAGCAAGGTATACCGACTCGTAGCACGCCTTGCTCCGTTGACTTTGCAATTATGCAGCTGTATACTCTTAACAACAGTATGATCATGGAGGTTACTAATGAAGATTACATACGACAATGTCACACTCCGGGATTATCAGCTCTCCGATGTGGAGGATGAGATCCGCTGGACCAATGTGGACACAGAGTGGTTTTATACGGACACTCCGTGGATGACCATGGAGCAGGAGGATCCCGAACAACTGCGCGCTGATATGATGGAAATAATGGAAAGCATGCCGGAGGATGCGATCCGGTGGCGATTCGAGATAGAAGTGGACGGTCGGCATATCGGCATGGTGTCCTCATACTATTTGGACGAGAATTTTGAATCTCCCCCGTGGGAGTCTATTGACCAGAGCAAAAATGCTGAGGAGAATAACGCAATCCGGACGATGGGAATAGAGATCTGCGAGATGGATCAATGGGGTAAGGGCATTGGAACAAAGGCGTTGACCGCCGCTATGGAGTATTACCGCAGTTTAGGTGAACGTCATTTCCTGTTGGAAACATGGAGCGGAAATCAGCGAATGCTCGGCTGCGCCAGAAAGCTGGGATTTAAGGAAGTGAAGCGGGAGAAGGCTGCCCATATTGTTGACGGTAAGGAATATGACGCTTTGGTGCTGGAAAAGTGGTTTCTTGATTGAACGCAGTATTTCATCTCTTTTTTAGCATGTTTATGAATTATATGCACGATACCAACTCGGAATAACGGTTTTCATTCCGTCATACCATCTCAGCACCTCGGCTGCCTGCTTACGCATCACCTGAACTTCCCCTTCACCAAAAGGAATTGCCCAGGGCAGCGAACTAAGGGTATTGGAGCAGATGTACAGTGCCAGCAGTTTCCAAAAGTCCAGAGGCACTTCCCCAAAATACCCATCCACCATGCCGGACGCAAACGCAGGCGCCGCCTGCGCCGACCATACGATCCGGTTGAACTCTTCCCACGGATCACCAATATCCTGCTTTTCAAAATCAATGACGATCAAGGCTCCTCTGCGGTCGATCATCATATTTCCAACATGGTAATCACCGTGCTGAAGAGTCTGCGGCCTGTTCTGCAGCAGATAGCGGTTTTCGGCGAGATACGCAAGGAAGGCATCGCCGCCCTCATATTTCAGATCGCAATTCTCGTACATTGCGATCTTTCGGTCGATCTTGGCATTGAAACGGGTTCCCCAATCAGGTGTATCGACAGGTGCGGGAATTGAGTGGATCTTTGCAAGGATCTCGCCGGCATCCAAACCGTATCGATATTGCCGCCCGGCATCCATAGCCGCGAGCGCACTCTCCGCATCCTCCCCGTCCACCCAGCTTTGGATGGAATAAATGCCATCACTGCAGGTGCCAAATTCAACAGGGAAACACATAGGAATCTCAAGCTTTGCGATCTCCTGCATAGCCTCGTATTCTCTCTTCTTATACTCCAAGCGCTCCAACGGTGAAACGCGCATAAGATAAACTCCGCCGTCTTTTGTTTCAACGCGGTATTTCTTGTCACCCGACCAACCTTTGTCAATCAGAGTTTTATTGATGATAGTTTCATAAATAGACATAGAATTTCCTCAATAGTTTCTCACAGGCCTTATAAGTATCGGCATACAAGAACTGTTCCAGTTCTCCCGTCCTGACCCACCGATAGTTGACTACTTCTGTTTCCTGAGGAATCACATCGCCTTCCACTTCACCAAGAAACAAGACAACCTGTTTTCTTGCATAGGGAGATACTTCATATTCAATCGTTGCCGATAAACCAGACACAAGTTCTGCTTGAAGTCCGGTTTCTTCATTCAGTTCCCGTAGTGCAGTCTGTGTCTCAGTTTCTCCCGCATCCATATGTCCTTTAGGAAAACTCCAACAGCCATTGCTCTGCAATACGATCAAGTATTCCCTATCATTTCCTCTTCGCCGAAACGGAATGACACCGCAGGATTTGCGAATGAGAGAATCAACAGTACTTATAAAATACTGCTCCTGAAAACGGACCGCTTCCGCGATCTCCCCCTGATGAAAAACCATGCCATCAGGAGCCACGACCAGTTTGTCCTCGCAATCATTTTTTCGCCGCACCGCACCGATCACACGACCATCAAAGGATGTCAGCGGTTCAGTAACACCGAGTATATAAACATCCTGATCCTCCCCGTCGCCGGCTATGATACCCGGAATATATCCGTAATTGACCGGATAAACAATATCACCATGACGATATCCCACAGGGCGATCAACGACCACATGAACCATCGTCCCCATTAATTCCCGAATCAACTGATCGCGTTTCGCACGATCATTCCCACTGCGACAGGATTTGAACATATCATCCTTCTGCGTAAAACAAAACGGATCCAAAATATTCTCGGCACCGAACTCACGCACCGCCATACGGTACATAGCACGGGCGTGGATACGGTCATGCCACAGAAACCTTCTTAATACTTTTCTAAGGCTCCAGTATTCGCCGTAGCTACCTTCAATCACAGGATTTTCGAGGAAATCCGCCGTTGCCTCCAGCGCTTCAAATCCCTTCTGACGACAAGCAAGGATCGTTCCATCATTGTCCGCATCAACGCCGATCTCAGCAAAGTAGTATGCATTGACACTTCTTGTATGTACATACATTTCTTCTGCGGTGCGAGGCACCTGTCCATAAAAAGTCTTGCGCTCGGGCGCACTGCTCCTGTTCTTATCAGGAACCGATTCATACAGTGAATGAAAATCCGCCGCTGATTTCAGCACAATTTGCTTGAGCTTCTCATACTCCTCCGTTGACAGCGGTTCACGTTCCGACAAAAACAGCACATCAGAATCGGCATCCGCGATATTCAAAGAACAAGCGGCATCCTGAACGATCTCAACAGTCAGCTCGTCAGGTACATCACACCCCAGCCAAACAAGATACGAGCGCACCTCCTGCGGCATTTTCTCAACAGCAGACGAAAGCTCTGCTCCACGAGTGTAGGCCCCGGGAAAGTTTGCAGCATACAACAGGGTATCGCTGCCATTATGTTCCCAAACGCATTCGATTTTCATATTATCCTCCACCATCTCAAAGAGATCGATCTATTCTCATTTTTCGAGAGTCTTCCCGCATTTTGTGAACTGTACATCGCTGTACCCCTGTGGTATGATCCATTCAGAAGCTTCTAATACTAACACATATGGAGTAATCAACATGAACAGTGATATTTTTTCCGGTAATCTTCGCCGCCTGCGTCTTGCGAAAGGTATGACACAGGAACAGCTTGCCGATGTACTTGGTGTCAGTGTACAGAGCGTTTCCCGTTGGGAATGCGGTAATACACTCCCCGACATTATGCTTCTACCCAAGATCGCGCACCTGTACGGTGTGACAGTGGATGATCTCTACCGTGAGGAAGCCATTGCCTACGCCAACTATGCCCAAAGACTGGTATCCGTATACGAAGCCACAGACCGCCCCGAGGACTTTTTGGCAGCAGAACAGGAGTTTTTCCGCATGCCGAAAGAAAGCCTTACAGCCGATGATCTTCGCTCCTGGGGCGTACTTTACCACTATATGCTGAAATATTGTATTGTTCAGGCGCAGGTAAGACTCGACCAGGCCATGGCGCATCCGGACGTAAGCGAGGATATCTGGTGCAGCGCCGCACTACAGCGCCTTGCGCTGATGGACGATATAGGAAAGGGTCCCGAAGCAGTGGAACAGTATGATAAACTGCTCGCTGAGAATCCTTCCGACCACCGTTACTACCTCCTGTGCGCCACCGCACACCATTCTGTTGAGGACAATGAGCGTGCGCTCACGATCGCATTGGATGGCATTGCGCATTTCCCGAACAAAGCCATCCTGTACTGCTGCGCAGGCGATATCGCCAAGACGTTGAAGCGGTATGATGATGCGTTTGCATATTGGCGCAAAACACTGGAGCTCGACCCCGACATACACGCCGCTGCCTACGCTATGGGTTTCTGTTATGAGAAGCTGGGTCAGTTTGACAAGGCATATCAAGTTTGGTGTGGCATCACTAAGGAACTTGACCGCCGCGGTTTGACCATTGAGCGTAAATACACAGCCGATCTTGCAGAAAATTGCCGCAAGCGCATGAACTGATCTTGCCACAAGCTGCCGTCATCTTTAGGTGACGGCAGCTTTTATACTTCCACGATCAACATTCCCGGAGTTCCTGCCGGATACTCCGCAATGATCTTGCCACCCTCAAAATGCACCCCTGCGCCGACGGCGCAGTCCGCTGCACCGTCATCCGCGCAAAAAGGATTTACAAGCAAAACCTGCTTGCCGCACAGAGCAGCCTGCTCTGCGTACTCGT
>JAZLEB010000085.1:0-6121 GCA_045615065.1 Candidatus Pelethomonas sp.
AAGGAGTTGGGTCCCGCCACCGAAGAGGGACACCGGACGATCGGAAAACTCGCAGGCGAACTGGGCATTGACATGCTTATCGCTGTCGGTCCCTACTGCAAGGACTATATGGTTCCCGCCGCAAGGGAGTCCGGCTGCGGCGATGTCCGCTGGTATGAGGATAAAACCCACACCTATGACGATTTGATGAAAGAGTACAGCGAGGGCGCCGCCCTGCTGCTGAAGGCATCCCACTTCTCCGGCCGTTTTGACCTTGCGGCTGACTATCTCAGAGAAAAGCTGGGACTTGAGAAATAACATCGTTTGGAAGATAAAAATTTATGATCGAGATAAGTATCAACGGATTAAAAAAATCCTTTGAGATCGGAAGCAACATTCTGGACGGTATCACCTTTCAGGTAGAGACGGGTGAACGTTTAGGACTCTTAGGCCGCAACGGTGCCGGCAAGTCCACCCTCTTCCGCATCCTCACCGGAGAGTTGGAACCGGATGAGGGCGAAGTGGTCATTGCCAAAGGCCGCCGCATCGGCCTGATCTCCCAGATCCCCGTATATCCCGCAGGGTTCACCGTGGAGGATGTGCTGAATACTGCCTTTTCCCGCCACCAGAAGCTGGCCGCCGAGATGGAAACTCTTGCCAATGCTATGGCAGAGGGTGACAGCAGCGAAGCGACTCTGCGCCGCTACGGTGAGCTGAGCGTCAAGTTTGAGGGTCTGGGCGGTTACGACACAGAAACCGCCGTCAACAAGGTGGCAAACGGTCTGAGCATCCCTTTCGAGATGCGCACACAGCTTTTTGATCAACTGTCCGGCGGCGAAAAGACCCGCGTGAACCTTGGAAGACTCATTCTGGAGGATACAGACATTCTCCTGCTGGATGAGCCCACCAACCATCTGGACCTGCACGCGGTGGAGTGGCTGGAGGACTATGTGCGCCGCTTCAAGGGCACAGTCATCACCATCAGCCACGACCGCTATTTCCTGGACCGCACTATCACCCGCGTCATTGAGATCGCGGACGGTAAGGCGGAATTCTACTCCGGCAATTACAGTTTCTATGCTATTGAGAAGGAGCAGCGCTATCTGGAGCGGATGCGCCGCTTCGAAAAAGAACAGGCGGAAATCCGCCGTCTGACGGATACCGCCACCAAAATGCATGAGCACGGCACAGAGCTGCTGCATAAGCGCGCCTTCTCCATTGAACGGCGCATCGAGCGCATCCGACAGCAGTCCACCGCCCGCCCCACCAAGGCGCGCACTATGACCAATCGGTTTGGAGAGAAGGAATTCTTTGGCGACGAAGTCATGGAGATCCGCAATCTTGAAAAATCCTTCGGTGACCGCACTCTGTTCCGCGGCGTGGAATTGCAGGTGGAAGGCGGCGAGCGCATTGCTCTGGTAGGCGATAACGGAACCGGCAAATCCACCCTTTTGAAAATCATTCTGGAGGAGGAACTGCCCGATACCGGACGCATCAAATTCGGCCCCACTGTCCGCACCGCATACCTGCCCCAGATTATTAAGTTTGATGATCCCCGGCGCAATCTGGTGGACACTATGCTCTACGCCAAGCGGGGCATGAGCACGCAGACCGCCCGCGACCGACTGGGCGCATTCAACTTCCGCGGTGAGGATGTGTTCAAGTCTGTCAGCGTCCTCTCCGGCGGTGAGCAGAGCCGTCTCAGACTGTGCATGCTCATGGACGAGGAGATCAATTTCCTCATTCTTGACGAGCCTACCAACCATCTGGATATCGCCAGCCGCGAGTGGATCGAAGAGGCTGTGGAGGCCTACGAGGGCACACTGCTGTTTGTGAGCCACGACCGCTATTTCATCAACCGCTTCGCCACCCGGGTGTGGGAACTGGAGAACGGAGTCATTACTGACTACCCCGTCCCCTTCCAGCGCTACAAGGAGATCAAGGAGCGGGAAAAACTGCTTGCACAGACCCAACCCAAGGTAGAAAAGCGGGAGGAAAAAGCTGAAAAAACCGCCCCCAAAGGCAACAAGGCCCAGCAGGCTGCCCGCAAGCAGCTGACCATCTGTGAACGCGACATGGCAAAGCTGGAGGCCGAGATCGCCGCGCTCAACAAAGAACTGGAAGCAAATGCCTGTGACTACGAAAAGTACAGTGAGCTGTATGCAAAGAAAGAGGAACTGGATGAGCAGCTTCTCGCTATGATGGAGCGCTGGGAGCAGCTCAGCATGGAAGCCGAAGGACAGGCGTAAACATTTTACCTATGAAACGAACCGCCAAACGCGCTATTCTGTATGCAGCAGCAGCCTTATGCTTTCTCGCGGGGCTTGCGCTGATCTTCGTGTTCACCTCCATACGGTTTACAGGTCTTCTTCTGTGCCTCGCCGCGCCGATCCTTGCGCTGTGGGCACTGCTGGACAAGGGAAGCGAACGCCACAGGATATTTTCCGCGGCGAAATTCACCCTCTCCATATTGCTGGTGCTCGGCTTTCTGCTGTTCGGGTTTTTAGAGGCAGAGGTCATTCGCTGGTCGAATACAGATCATGAAACCGCGGTTTCCGGCGTGATCATCCTCGGCGCGGGTGTAAACGGCTCTGAGCCTTCACTCAGTTTGAGAGTGCGGCTGGAAGCGGCACTACGGTACATTGCCGACAAACCGGAGATCCCCATTGTGGTGACCGGTTCTCAGGGACCCGGCGAGGAGATCAGCGAGGCGAGGTGCATGGCCGATTGGCTCATTGCCCACGGGGTAGACGAGAACCGCATTCTCATTGAGGATCAGGCGGACAACACCCGGGAGAATATCGCCTTTTCCAAGGCACTGCTGGCTGCAAACGGCTACGATCCTCTCGACTACTACGCGGTGGTGAGCAGTGACTACCATCTCTGCCGCGCAGCGGTTTACTGGGAACTGCCGTACATGGTGGGTGTGGCGGCGAAAATGCCGGAACCGTACCAACATTCGTTCCTCACGGTCAACTACTATATCCGCGAAGCCTTCGGCCTTGCCGCCGAGCTTCCGAGTTTTATGCGTTTTTATTGGAACACTTATATTTTTCCGCAATTTCAGCGATTTTGAAGGGATAGAGAGACATGGCGAACATTTTATGTGTATATTACAGCCGCACAGGGCGCACTGCGCGATTGGTGCGCAGTATTGCTCAGGAGTTGGACTGTGAAATCGTAAAGCTGGAGGACGGCGTAAACCGCAAGGGACTCTCCGGCTGGCTCGCCAGCGGTCTCCACGCTGTGGCGCGCAAGGTTCCGCCAATCAAAGAATTCCACACCGAGAAGAAGCTGAAAGAGTACGATCTGGTGATCCTGGCAACTCCCGTATGGGCAGGCCGCTGCAGCGCCCCCATGCGCAGCTTTCTCATGCAGCACGGCGATGAACTTCGCAAAACCGCTCATATCATCACCCGCTCCTGCAGCCTGCGCTACGACGAAGTCTTTGAGCAGATGGACCAGTATCTGAGAAAGCCCCGCGCGTATGCTGCCAGCATCGAAGCCGACTCCATTGGCTCCGATTTCTGGAAAGATGAATTCTTGACCGCACTGCGAGGCGTTGACAGCAAAGAAAAAAACAAGGAGGAGGAACATGCTGGATAAACTCAAGACGGTTTCCGACCGCTACGAAGCGATCATCAGCCAACTGGAAGACCCCGCCATTTATCAGAATCCCTCCCGCCTTGCGGGGCTGACCCGGGAGCAGAAGGAACTGACCCCCCTCATAGAGGCCTACCGTGCCTACCGCGCAGCCCACGAGGATATGGAAACAGCAAAGGAAATGATGTCCTCCCCCGACCTTGCCGAACTGGGCGAGGAGGAGTTCGCCTCCGCTAAGCGCACTATTGAGCGGCTGAATGAGGAGATCCGCATTCTGCTCCTTCCGAAAAACCCCAACGACAGCAAAAATGTTATCATGGAGATCCGCGGCGGTGTAGGCGGCGAGGAAGCAATGCTCTTTGCAGCCGATCTTCTCAGAATGTACACCATGTACTGTGACAGCCACGGCTTCAAGATGGAAGTAATGAACATCAGCGAAACGGAGCTTGGCGGCGTCAAGGAAGTCAGCATTCTGATTGAGGGCGAAGGTGCCTACTCCCGCCTGAAATACGAGAGCGGCGGCCACCGGGTACAGCGTGTACCTGTCACAGAATCCTCCGGACGTATCCAGACCTCCGCAGCCACTGTAGCCGTCCTTCCGGAAGCAGAAGAAGTGGACTTTACCATTGACGCCAAAGACCTGCAGATCGACACCTTCCGCTCCTCCGGCGCAGGTGGTCAGCATGTCAACAAAACCGAGTCTGCTATCCGCATCACTCACATCCCTACCGGCGTAGTAGTAGAGTGTCAGGATGAACGCAGCCAGCACAAGAACCGGGACCGCGCCATGAAGATCCTGCGCTCCAGGCTCTATGAGGCCGAGCAGGAGAAACAGAACGCCGCCATTGCCGCCGAGCGAAAGAGTCAGGTGGGCAGCGGCGACCGCAGTGAACGGATTCGCACCTATAATTTCCCTCAGGGCCGTGTGACCGATCACCGGCTGGAGGGCGACAGTAAAAATTTCAATATCGACGCTGTCATCAGCGGCGGTCTTGATCCCATTATCGACGCGCTGACCACCGCAGAGCAGACCGCTCTGCTGGCGCAGCAGAATGTATGACTATGAATACCAAAGTTTTTCACATAACCGATCCCATATCACAGCAAGGCGATATCCACGCCGCCGCAGATATCCTGCGCCGCGGCGGTCTTGTGGGGATTCCCACAGAGACTGTCTACGGACTTGGCGCCAACGGATTGAACGGAGAAGCTGTACGCGGAATTTTCGAGGCCAAAGGCCGCCCGCAGGACAATCCTCTCATTCTCCACATTCCCTCCGCCAATTGGCTGGAACGATTTTGCAAGGAAATTCCCCCTGCCGCATACGCACTGGCGGACGCCTTCTGGCCGGGTCCCCTGACCATGATCCTGAAACGCAAGCCCATTGTTCCCGACGTGACCACCGGCGGTCTTGACACTGTTGGTATGCGCTGCCCTGACCATCCGGTGACCCTTGCTATTATCGAAGCAGCCGATGTACCCGTTGCAGCCCCCAGCGGAAATATCTCCGGCCGGCCCAGCCCCACCTGCGCCCGCCACATGATCGAGGATATGGACGGACGGATCGACGCCATTGTGGATGGCGGTGCCTGCGGTGTAGGCGTAGAGTCTACCATCATCGACCTCACAGTGACTCCCCCCCGTCTCCTGCGCCCCGGCGGCCTTGCTTTAGAAAAATTGCGGGAAATTCTGGGCGAGATCACTGTGGACAAGGCGGTCATCGCCCCCCTTTCCGCAGGTGAAAAACCCCGCGCCCCCGGCATGAAGTACCGTCATTACGCGCCTAAGGCACCTGTTACTGTTGTGACAGGTGACAGCAGCCGGACCGCTGAATATATCCGCAGCCACGCCGACCAAAGCACCGGTGTGATTTGCTTTGAGGAATACTGTTCCCTGTTTCCCGGATGCACCGTGCAGTCCATTGGCTCAGCAGGCGATAAGGCCGAGCAGGCCCGTCGCATCTTTGATGCGCTGCGCGCCTTTGATGAAACCGCTGTTACTGCTATCTTCGCCCAGTGTCCAAACGATGAGGGACTTGGACTTGCCATTGCAAACCGTTTGAAGAAAGCCGCCGGCTTTCAGGTAATTGAACTCAAGGAGGATAACGCATGATCGTGATCGGAATCACCGGTCCCACCGGATCGGGCAAAACCACCGCGCTGAAGTCGCTGAAAAAACGCGGCTTCGAGATCATTGACTGTGACCGCCTCTACCACTCTCTTTTGGAAACAGATGCGGCGCTTCGTGCGTCTCTCACCGCCGCCTTTGGTGAGATCTTTCTTACGGACGGCAAACTGGATCGTGCAAAACTTGCAAAAAAGGTGTTTGGAAACAAGGCAGAGCTGGACAAGCTCAACGCCATCGTTTTTCCCGTGATCTACTCTGCAGTGGAGGCGAAAATAGCAAAAAATACACAAAAAGGTATTGCTATTGACGCTATAAATCTGTTAGAATGTAAGTTAGGGCAGTTGTGTGACATGACTCTTGCCATCACCGCAGACCCGGAGATCCGCTTAAAGCGCATCATGGCGCGGGACGG
>JAZLEB010000086.1:0-55434 GCA_045615065.1 Candidatus Pelethomonas sp.
ACGCGGGCGACAGAGGACTTTCTGCGGCCGGTGCCGTACAGATAGGGCTTCTTAGACTGATACATTCTTTTCGTCCTCCTTACTTAACTTCCCACAGCTCGGGCTTCTGAGCCTGATGCTCGTGGGTATCGCCGGCGTAGATGTGCAGGCGCTTCAGGGAATCCTTGCTCAGGGTGTTGCGGGGCATCATGCCGCGGACAGCAACACGCATAGCCAGCTCGGGCTTCTTCTCCATCATATCCTTGTAGGTAACTTCCTTCAGGCCGCCGACCCAACCGGAGTGGGTGCGGTACATCTTCTGCTCCAGCTTCTTGCCGGTCAGAACAGCCTTGCCGGCGTTGGTGGCGATACCGTTGTCACCGCAGTCAGCATGGGGGGTGTAGGTGGGCTTGAGCTTACCGCGCAGCAGATCAGCGACGACAACAGCGGTCTCGCCCAGGGTCTTGCCTGCAGCATCAACAACGTACCACTTGCGAACGATGTTGCTCTTATTTGCCATAAAAGTGGACATAGTGCGTATCTCCTTCTTTTTGTTCCTTCGATTACGGATGTGCGGGAAATTCCCGAACATACGTCATCGAAGGAAGTCTTGTATTTTTGCTCGAAATCGGGTATGATTTGCGAGCAGGATTATTTATACCACACCCCTTTCCTATTGTCAACAGCTATTTTAATTTAGCGGTATAAATCCTCTCTCATGCTCTTGTTTTCTTCTATTCTCTTTTGTTTTCTTGTTTCTGACTTTTCAAATTGCCGGAGGTTTGGCATTATGCAGCATATTTTAGCCCTTGTCCGCCGCTGTGTGGAGGACTATAACATGATCGAAGAAGGCGATACCATTGCCGTGGGTGTCAGCGGCGGCAAGGACTCGGTGCTTCTTCTCGCAGCGCTGGCTCAGCTGCGCAGGTTCTACCCCAAAAAATTCGATGTGGTGGCCATCACCATCGATGCCGGCGTTCCCGGCATGGATTTCACTCCCGTGAGGGAACTGTGTGAAAAGCTGGAGGTGCCCTACCACATCGTACTGGTGCCCACCTACGAGATCGTGTTCCTCAGCCGCAAGGAGAAGAACCCCTGCTCCCTCTGCGCCAAAATGCGCCGGGGTGCATTGAGCACAGAGATGAATCGGCTGGGCATTAAAAAAATCGCACTGGGTCACCACTTCGACGACGCAGTAGAGACCCTTCTCATGAATCTCTTTCAGGAGGGGCGCATCGGCTGCTTCCAGCCGGTGACCTATCTGGATCGCACAGACGTAACACAGCTTCGCCCGCTCCTTTATGCCGAGGAAAAGGATGTGCGCAACGCCGTAAACCGGCTGGGACTTCCCGTGATCCCCAACCCCTGCCCTGCCGACGGCTCCACCCACCGGGAGGAGGTCAAGGAGCTGCTCCGGGAGCTGGAGGGGCGCTACCCCAATCTCAGGCGGAAAATTTTCGGCGCCATCCAGCGCTATCCGCTGTACGGCTGGAGCATGGATGAAAAACAGGTATAATAATTTTATGTATGCAAAAACAGGAGTGCCGACCGGCACTCCTGTTTGCTGTTTTCATTTCTGCAGCAGGTAGTTCTTAACAAGGATCTGCAGCAGTTCGTCCCGGTCGATCTTGCGGATCAGCGTACGGGCCTGGTTGTAATTGGTGATATAGGTAGGATCTTCGGACAGAATATAGCCAACGATCTGGTTGATGGGATTATAACCCTTCTCCTCCAATGCGCTGTAAACTTCTCCCAAAGTCTTGCGGATCTCCGCATCCTTCTCACCGGCGAAATCAAATTTGCGAGTGTAATCTTCCACTGCTGCACCACCTCTCTGCGAATTGAGATAAGTATACTTGATTTCGCTAATGCTGTAAAGAGAATTTTGGGGAATGTTACAGAGTTTTAACATTCTCCGCTGTTCGCTCAGCGCAGTACAGCGCCAAGCTCCTTCTCCAGAGCAGCAAGGATGTTTTTGATCTCCTCATCGGCCTCCGCGGCAACGATATTGCGCTCATCGGAGCGGATGGTCAGGCTGAAGGCAACACTCTTGCTGTCCTCTGCCACGCCCTTGCCCTGATAGATATCAAACAGCTCCACACCGCGCAGCAGCTTGCCGCCTGCCTTGCGGATACAGGCAGTCAGTGCGCCGACGGTGATCTCTCTCTTACAAACCACAGCGATGTCGCGGGTCACAGCGGGATACTTGGGCAGAGGCGTATACTGTGCCTCAGCGCCCTGAGATGTGAACAGTGCGGGCATATTCAGCTCCGCGCAGTACAGCTCGGCATCTACATCGTAGTTGGCAGCAACACGGGGATGAATCTGACCCACCACGCCCAGCAGCTCACCGCCGGCATACACGGTTGCGCAGCGGCCGGGATGGTAAGAGGGATCGGTGGTGCAGGGGGCGAACTCCACATTTTCCACGCGCAGATCCTTCAGAATGTTCTCCACGGTACCCTTGATGGCAAAGAAGTCCATATCGTCGCCGTAGGCGCCCAAAGTCAGCATACGGCTTTCGTGAGCCAGACCGTCCTCACCGCCGGGGAGATAGATCTTGCCGATCTCATACAGGCGGACATTCTTGTTGCGGTAGTTATAGTTGCGGGTCAGGATCTCCAGCATGGAGGGCAGTGTGGTAGTGCGCATGATGGAGGTGTCCTCGCCCAGGGGGTTGAGGATCTTCATGCTCTCGCGCAGGGGCTCATCCTTTGCCCAGCCGATCTTATCATAGTAAGTGGGAGAGATGAAGGAATAGGTGATGATCTCGCTGTAACCGCAGGTGCGGCACAGCTGACCCAGCCGGTTCTCCAGCTTCTGCTCGGGAGTATAGCCGCCGCGGGTGGTCTCACCGCGCTGGAGGGTGGTGGGAATATTATCGTAACCATGGAAACGGGCAACTTCCTCAGCAAGGTCGGAGTAGTGCTTCACATCAGCGCGCCAGGAAGGCACAGTAATGGTCTCGCCGTCCACGCCGAAGTCCAGCTTCTTGAGGATCTCCTGCATCTCGGAAACGGACACATCGGTACCCAGGAGGGCATTGACCTTGTCAGGACGCAGCTCCAGCTGGGTGGGATGGGGCACAAAGTTGAGGATATCGATGACACCGTCCACGACCTCGCCGGCACCCAGCATCTCAACCAGCTCGCAGGCGCGATCCACGGCGGGCAGAGTGTTCATGGGGTCAAGACCCTTCTCGAACTTGGCGCTGGCCTCAGTACGCATACCCAGTGCCAGAGCGGTCTTGCGGATGCAGGTGCCGTCAAAGGTGGCGGACTCGAACACCACATCGGTGGTATCGTCCACGATCTCGCTGTTCTCGCCGCCCATGATACCGGCAAGACCCACAGCGCGGTGCTCGTCAGCAATGACCAGCATATTGGGAGTCAGCTTGCGGAGGTTGCCGTCCAGTGTGGTCAGTTCCTCACCCTCATGAGCGCGGCGGACAATGATCTTGCCGCCCTTCACATAGCGGTAGTCGAAGGCGTGCATGGGCTGGCCGTACTCCAGCATGACATAGTTGGTAATATCAACAATGTTGTTGATGGGGCGCACACCCATGGCGCGCAGGCGCTCACGCATCCACTTGGGAGAAGGACCGATCTTGACGTTACGCACCATACGGGCACTGTAACGGGGGCAGAGATCCGCGTCAGGAGTCTCCACATCCAGAAGCTCAATAAGATTGCCCTCAGCGCCGCCCTTGACGGCGGGGGTGTGCAGCTTCAGCTCCTTGTTGAAGGTAGCGGCTGCCTCGCGGGCAAGACCGATCACACTCAGGCAGTCGGGGCGGTTGGGAGTGATCTCAAACTCCACCACATGGTCGTTGATGCCCGCCACCTCGCGCATATCGTCGCCGGGCTTGCAGCCGGAGAGCTCGGGATCATCGGAGAGGATCCAGATACCGTCCTCATAGGCAGCAGGGAAATCGCGGTTATCAAGGCCCAGCTCCTTGAAGGAGCAGAGCATACCGTTGGAGACCTCACCGCGCAGCTTGCCCTTCTCGATCTTCACACCGCCGGGCAGAGTGCTCTTGTGCTTGGCAACGGGGACGAGATCGCCCTCCTTCACATTCTGCGCGCCGGTGACGATCTGGGTGGGCTCACCGTCGCCGCAGTCGATCTGGCAGACCCACATATGGTCGCTGTTCTCGTGGCGCTTGATGGAGAGCACCTTGCCCACCACCACATTGGAGATCTCCTCTCCCTCCACCTCGGTAACTTCCACCTTGGAACCGGAGAGCGTCATTGCCTCGGCAAATTCCTTATCATTAACATCGATCTGAACGAATTCGTTCAGCCATTTTCTGCTCAAATTCATAGTTTTCGTCCTCCTCCCTTAAAATTGCTCAAGGAAGCGCATATCGTTTTCGAAGATCAGGCGCAGGTCAGCGATCTTGAAGCGGCGCATAGCAATGCGCTCCAGACCCAGACCGAATGCCCAACCGGAATAGACCTCGCTGTCGATGCCGCTCATCTCCAACACCTTGGGATGGATCATGCCGGCGCCCAGCACCTCGATCCAGCCCTCGCCCTTGCAGGTGGGGCAGCCAACACCGCCGCACTTGTGGCACTGAACGTCCATCTCGCAGGAAGGCTCGGTGAAGGGGAAGTGATGGGGGCGGAAGCGGGTCTTGGTACCCTCGCCGTAGAGCTGCTCAACAAGGGTGTTCAGGGTGCCCTTCAGGTCAGCCATGGTCACACCCTTGTCGATGACCATGCCTTCCACCTGATGGAACATGGGGGAATGGGTGGCATCCACCTCATCCTTGCGGTACACGCGGCCGGGAGCGATGATGCGGATGGGAAGCTGACGGCTCTCCATGGCGCGCACCTGCATGGGACTGGTCTGGCTGCGCAGCATCACGCGGCTGTCCTCATCGAAATAGAACGTGTCGGACCAATCGCGGGAGGGATGACCCTCCTCGGCGTTCAGGCGGTCAAAGTTGTAGGTGGCCAGTTCCACCTCAGGACCGTCCAGCACATCGAAACCCATGCCGATGAAGATCTCCTTGATCTCATCCAGCGCGATGTACATGGGGTGGCGGTGACCCACATTGGCGGTCTTACCGGGAATGGTCACGTCGATGGCCTCATCCAGAAGGCGCTGCTCCAGGGCGGCGTTTTCCAGAGCGGCGGTGCGCTCCTCCAGAGCGGTCTCCAGAGCGGTGCGGACATCGTTTGCCAGCTGACCCATCACAGGACGCTCCTCAGCGGTGAGCTTGCCCATCATCTTCAGAACGCCGGTGAGCTCGCCTTTCTTACCCAGATACTGCACGCGCAGGGCGTCCAGCGCCGCAAGATCTGCAGCATTCTCGAAGGCACTCAGCGCCTCAGAGCGGATTTTTGCCAGTTGCTCTCTCATATTGATAACTCCTTTTCAGATAGTTTTACAAAATAAAAAATGCCCATCATCCCAAAAGTTTGGGACGAAAGGCAAACCTTCCGCGGTACCACCCGCATTTGCGCAAAAATAATCACGCACACTTTCACTCCTGTAACGGAGAGTGACTCCGTCCTGCTCTCACAGGCCGCTCCCGGGCGAACCAAGCGACACACATCAAGGCGGCTTTCAGCCGGTGACCGCCTCTCTCTGAGATGGGCAAACTCGCTATTTTCCCGTTCAACGCATTTTCCAACTTAGAACTGTTTATATCATATTTAAATATGTTTTGCAAGAGGTAAATTGGAGTTTATCGGGGAGTTTAAATTATCTTTATGTCTCCGACGGGTGTCTTTTCCCTCGCCGGAAAAGGCACGAAAAGGGCGTTAAGAGGGAGAGGGGTTTCGATTCCCCCCTCCCCCTTAACCCTCCCACACCCTAAAACGACCCAAAGAGGGGCGCAGGCCCCTCTTTTGATTCTCCCCGCCAGTCCTTTGGTTGTCCTGTCTATTGCCGACTAACTCCCGAGGTGCAGCAGAGAACTACTGTGCCACTTAAAGGCTGTGGCACTCCAAGAAAAACGCAGTGTTTCGAGTGCTGATCCGCAGAAGCGGCAGCGGGGCGAGGGGCAGCGCCTTCTCGACGAGAAAGTGCCGCATGAACAATTTTGTTCTCTAAAAGGGAGATACCCAAGGGGGAACGCCTTGGGTGGACTTTTGGTGACTTTGGGGCCAAGGCCAAAGTCACCCGCCGGAGGCACAAACCAGCCGAAGGGTAGATACAGGGCAGCCTGCCGCTACTGCGGCACAGAATGTAGTTTCAAATAGTTTGAAAGACCGATAAACTCCAATTCGTCTCCCTCACTCTTCCTGTTCGCTGTGCTCCACGAAATACACCGGCAATCCGTTTTTGTGAACCTCCCGCTCCACCAATGCCGCAATGTATGTACCGACTGTCCTGTTTTCCCTCTGTGCGAGGATCTTTGCGCTGTTGCAGGCGGCTTCCGGCAGAGAGATCCGCACAGATCGATACTTAATGTAGTTGTTCCGCATGATTTTCACTCCGTTGCTCTTATATAAGAGCAATTGTAGCAAAAACTATTGATAAAATCCATACATAATTGCACCGAAACAGGAGCAGATACAGTATGGGATTTGAATCAGATCGTCAATTTGGTCAACATCTTCGCGCTCTCCGGCTGGAGCGGAAGTGGACGCAGGAGCAGATGTGCGCAAAATTGCAGCTCATCGGCTGTGATATGACACGGGGCGCCTATGCAAAGGTCGAGTCCGGCACCAGACACATCTATCTGGATGATCTCAAGGCACTGCAAAAGGTTTTGCAGATTTCCTTTGACGATCTTCTTGCATATTAATGTCAAACAACAAACAAAAACATCGAAAACCGCCGCATTTTATCATGCAGCGGTTTCTTTTTTTAAGTTTCCCGACAGAAACTGCCCTCTTTTTCGCAAACAGAGTGCTATGCTGTGTTCAAATTCTCCAGAAAGAAAAGAGGACACACTATGCCCAGCTACGGATCTTCCCACATTCTTATGCTTCCGCCCAGTAAGATCTCCCCCAACCCCCGCCAGCCGCGCCGCCATTTTGACGAGGCGCAGCTGCGCTCTCTTGCCGATTCCATCCGCCGCCACGGCATCCTGCAGCCTCTTACAGTACAGAAAGGCGAAGGTGGCTGTTACTTTCTCATTGCCGGAGAGCGGCGGCTCCGGGCAGCCGGTCTTGCGGGACTGGACAAAGTCCCCTGCATTCTCCTGCGGGCAAGCGACGAGGACCGAGCCGTTCTTGCCCTGGTGGAGAATATCCAGCGGCGGGATCTGCATTACATAGAGGAAGCCGCCGCCATTGCATCACTGATCGTACGCCACTCCCTCACCCGTGAGGAAGCCGCCGAACGGCTTGGCTACAGCCAGTCGGCGCTGGCAAACAAGCTGCGGCTGCTGCGGCTGAGCGAACAGTGTGTCGATCTCCTGCGCCGCTTTGACCTTACCGAGCGCCATGCCCGCGCCGCTCTGCGCCTTCAGGACGAGGAACAGCGCCTCTCTGCCCTGCGGCACATGGGCGAAAAGCAGCTGAATGTTGCCGGAGCGGAAAGCTATGTGGAATCCCTGCTGCAGGGACTTCAGCAGAACGAGCCCAAACGCAGGGGAATCTATATCATCAAGGATGTCCGTCTGTTTCTCAACAGTATCCGCCGCAGCATGGACACCATGCGCCTTGCGGGCGTTGACGCAAAGTGCGACCGCAGCGAGAGCGACGAGGAGATCGTTATGACCATCCGCATCCCCAAGCATCCCGCAGCAGCAAAACAGGCTCTTTAAAATTTTTTCAAAAAAACTGAAAAAAGTTGTTGACAAACCGCAGACCATATGTTAAGGTATCAATGTTCCGTGTGTACGGACGCTTAGCTCAGCTGGCTAGAGCACCTGCTTGACGTGCAGGGGGTCAGCGGTTCAAGTCCGTTAGCGTCCACCATGAACAAGAGGCGATTGCGAAAGCAATCGCCTCTTTCGTTATACTCATATTCGTCCTGCAAGGAGGCACCCCTATGAAAACCGCCTTTGTGACCGGCGCCAGCCGCGGTATCGGCCGCGCCATTGCCAAAAAATTGGCGCTCAGCGGCTATGCTGTGGGCATCAATTATCTGAAGGAAACCGAAAAAGCGGAGGAACTGGCGCGTGAACTGCGCGCACTGGGCTGCCGCGCCATGGCTGTACAGGCTGATGTTGCCGATGCCGAAGCGATCACCGCCGCCATCCGTACAGTAGAAAGCACCTTCTCCCCTATTGATCTTTTGGTGAACAATGCCGGCATCGCCCAGCAGGATCTCTTTCAATATACGGACGCTGCTCTGTGGCGCAGACTCTTCGCCGTGAATGTGGACGGCGCATACCACACCATTCAGGCGGTGCTGCCCCATATGATCGCCGAGCAGCGCGGATCCATTGTGAACATCTCCTCCATGTGGGGGCTGCGCGGCGCCTCCTGCGAGGTGGGCTACTCCGCCACCAAGGCCGCCATCATCGGCCTCACCCGTTCTCTTGCCATGGAGCTGGCGCCCTCCGGCATCCGCGTAAACTGCGTCGCCCCCGGCGTGATCCGCACCGACATGGTGGAAAAGCTGGGTGATGAGACCATGGATGCCCTGAAGGAGCAGACTCCTCTCGGCCGACTCGGCACTCCGGAGGATATCGCCGCCGCCGTAGCCTTCCTTGCCGGCAGCGAAGCCTCCTTCATCACCGGTCAGGTGCTCACTGCTGACGGCGGGTTTATCCTCTGAAAACGAAAAAAGACCTGCCGCAATGGCAGGCCTTCCGGACTTGGCACCGTCTCAGTTCCGGCTAGTAAACCGATTGGGTGCTTTGTTCATAAAAAGTATACCACACTTTCGCCCTAGGGGCAATACAAATATTATGTTTATCCAAACAAAAGTGCCTCCAATGCTTGTCATTGGAGGCACTTTTTGTTGAAAAATACCGCTTTATTTAACGGAGCCACTCCTCTACTACAGAGCGGGGCACCGCATTGGTGGCAGCCAGCGCCCGCAGGGTGTAAACCATGGTAGGCTGCAGGTCAAGGTAGATGCTGTAATAGTCGTGCATATCGTCACCCGTGCGGTACTCGTACCACAGTGTAGCATTCAGATAACCGTCCTTGCCGTACTTCTCCGCATCTGCCCATCCGGTGTCGTCCATCACGAAATTGCCCTCGGCAGCATCCCGCAGCAGAGCGGCATAGATGACCTTGAACTGTGTCTCAGTAATACCGCCGCCCTGATTCCAGTATCCGCCGTCCTCTTCCACATAGTATTCCAGCTGCGCATATATGAACCTGCCACCCTCCGGAATGGATACAGAGGCGGTGAGCATACGGGGATCCCGGATCAGCGCATACAGCTTTGCCTCGTAGGTCTCCCCATCCTGCAATCTCGCGCTGCTCATAGGCAGAAGATACTCACGGGTCACAGTGGAACCGTTTTTCAGTGTATAATGGAAGGTGATATACCGCCAGGAAATATCCTCGTTGAAATTGCGGAATTCATCCAGGGACTCCACATAGTTTTTCTCCTCGACGATCTCCCCGTGGAGCAGACAGAGTTCTTCCACAACCTCGGGCATCTCCTCAGTGTCGCAGGCGAAATCCAGCACACCGGTCACAGAAACTTTGCTGATCTCATCCACATCGGGTACATAGCTCTCAACGCCGAAGATATCCAGCGATACGCACAGGCACAGGGCAGTTGTCACAGCCACCACGATACCCACATGCTTCAGGCTTCCCTTAAATACCCGGAGGGTTTTCTCCAGCAGCATGGAGGCTATATAATAACCCACCACCGCGCCGATGGACATATAGATGATCACAGCAATACCGGAGGGTCTGCTGCTGACCAGCGACACCCAGAACACTTCATAGAGCACCCGGCCCAGTGTCAGGCTGCTGACGATAGACACACCGAAGCGGAACACCGGACGCAGCCAGGTAAATGCCACCACATCGCCGGCACTCTCGCTGCGGCGGATCCGGTACAGGAGCCAGCTCAGCGCCAGCATCAGAACGCCCACTATGCCGTAGACCACGATGAGCCAGTAGTTCTCAATAGAGGGCATATGATTGTAGGCCTTTTGCTCGTAATCAAGGTAGACTACATCCACCTTTTCCATAAGGCTCACCAACGGCGCAAACCACTGAGAGAAATCGGAGACCGTATCGCTGAATCCGAACAGGAATCTGCCGGCCAAAGAGGTGACAAGCATATCCAGCACCGGAACCGCAAAGTTCAGGAGCAGATAGTAGACCACCGTAGCGATCAGGTTGCCGCCCACATGGGCGCACAATGTTGCCATACCGAAGAACAGCAGATTATCGAGAATCACCGTCAGGATCGTCAAAAGCACCGCACCGACAGGCAGCGCTCCGAAGGAGGCGGCAAACAGGCACAGCATGGCGCCCACCACCACATAGGGTATCAGCAGCATGGCAAGACCGGAGAGGGTGCTGGTGATGAAGAGGCACGTGCGGTTCACCGCAAGGGAGTGCATCATGCCCACTGCCCGCGGCGAGTGGAGATAGCTCCACACGAACATAGCCGCCAGCAGTGCGTAGAAAAAGGCCAGCCAGGGGGAGAAATACACCGCCGCGCCGTAAAGAAGCTCTGCAACGTCATCCTTATACAGGTTCATATTTGTGCCGATGGATGCGAGCATCATAAACAGGGGCACCAGCGAACCCAGTGCCGTGATGCCGCCCCACAGGGGCCAGGAGCGCTTCAGATTCTTCCAAAAAAGAGTGGGATTAAAGAACGATGTCTTTAACTGCATACTGCTCACCTCCCAGTTCATAAATAAAGATCTCCTCAAGACTCAGAGGGATCGCCTCCATCATCAAGGGCTGCATCCAGCCGATGCGCTCAGTAACGCTTGATGCGTTTCCGCGCACGATATAGGTGTACACTCTGCCCACATTGGAGGTGTGCAGCACCTGAAGCTCATGGGGCAGCTGCGGTGCGCCATCCTGCCATACCACCTGCAGCTTCACGATGTTCTCCTGCAGTTCGGTAAGACTGCGCTCCAGCAGCACCTTGCCGCTGTGCATAATACCCACATGGTCGCACACATCCTCCAGCTCGCGCAGGTTGTGGCTGGACACGAGAACGGTGGTGCCGTTTTCCGCCACATCGTTCATCATGAGGCTCCACACCTGACGGCGCATGACAGGATCCAGACCGTCCACCGGCTCATCCAACACCAGATAGTCGGCGCGGCAGCACATAGTCAGCCAGAAGGCTGCCTGCTTCTGCATGCCCTTACTCATGCGGCGGATGGCGGCTTTCTCGGAAATAGAGAACACTTCCTTGAACTTCTCATAGCGCTCCATATCGAATTTGGGATAGAAGCCGCGGTAGAAGTTCATCATATCCCGAATGGTAGCGGACGGGAAATAGTACCAGTCATCCGGAATGGCGGCGATCATCGCCTTCTTGGCGGGATTTTCATAAACGCTCTCGCCGTCCACCATCACCTCGCCGCTGTCCTGACGGTAAATACCGGTGATGTGGCGAATAATCGTGGACTTACCGGCGCCGTTAGGGCCCACAAGGCCGTATACGCCGCCGTTCGGAACGGTCATGGTGGCCTCATCCAGCGCACGGAATCCGCCGAAGGTCTTGACCACGTTTTTGACTTCGATCATAAGTCCTTTCCTCCTTTGATCTTTTCTGCGATCTCCTCATCGGTCACACCGAGATCGCGCAGCTCCTGCACGATAGCGCGCAGCTGGGCGTACAGTTCCTCTTTCCGCACCGCCGCTGCCTCGTGAATGGGCGCGGCGAAGCTTCCCTTGCCCGCCACGGAGTAGATGGCACCCTCACTCTCCAGCTCCGCGTAAGCACGCTGAATGGTATTGGGGTTGATGGCAAGCTCCGTTGCCAGCGCACGCACCGAGGGCAGCTTTTCATCCGGCGCGATAGCGCCGGTGAGGATCAGTTTTCTGAGTCCGTCCTTGATCTGTTGGTAAATGGGACGGGCATCGCGGTAATTCAATATCAGCACCCGGTTTCCTCCTTCCTATCTTCGCATGATCAGCGCCGCCGCAAGCACAAGCAGCAGAATAACACCGATCAGCACAAGCAACCACAAAGAAAAAGACATAGCCATTTCAGGTTACCTCCTGTTTCCTGTGTACTAGTTTGATTAGTACAGTTGGTACAGTTAATATATCGCAGGCAAGTGCATTTGTCAAGGGGAAACAAGGAAAGTTTTTTCGGTCTTTTATCGTGCTGTCCGCGGAAACCGCAGCAGGCACAGCGGAATATCCGCTGTGCCTGTTGTCAGGAAAACATGAATGATCAAAGATCGTATTTGCTTGCCAGCCGCGCCGGAGGCAGCCGCAGGAGCCGCACCGTGGGCAGCAGCGATACCGCGAGATAGTACAGCGCGATAATACCTGCCACAGCTGCGGTTACGTCGGGCGGCAGGATCATACTGAACTCCAGAGAGGGCAGGATCGTCAGAATGCGGATGACCACCCAGCTGAGCACCGCGGCGGGCAGCACACTGACAAGGGAGAAGAGAATACTTTCCACAGAGAAAATGATCAAAAGCTTTCTCCGGGGAATGCCCAGAAGGCGATACACCGCCATCATTCCGATGCGCTGGTGCACACCGGAGCGCTGCAGAAGGTACAGCATCACCATACACAGTGTGATGATCGTAACCGTCACAATAGTGCGGGCATCCGCCCGCAGGGTAGCGGCGCGGCGGTAGGAGTCCCAGGCATCGCCGTGGGCATCGATCACATTCACCTTGATAAGACCGTTCAGTTCCGACGGGAGGCCGACGGAGAGATACCTCTTCATGGCCTGTTTATCCGCACAGTAGAGGGTCATGGTGTAGCTTCCCTTGCCCATGGATTCCAGCATGCCGTCCAGTGTTTCATCGCTCACGATCACCTTGGCCCACACATTGTCCTCCACAACACCGGCGATGACCGCCTCGTAGGTATAACCCAGACGGTACTTGTGGCCGATCCTGTTGCGGTACAGGGTACCCACCTTGGGAATGACCACCATGCATTCGCCTTCCTCCAGCGTAACATCGTCATATACACCTGGGAACATCTCCTGCAGCTCGCTCAGAGGAAGCACGGGAGAGCCTGCCTTACCCACCGTAGCCATACCGGACTTGGTAAAGTAGATGGTAGGCTCGCCGCTGTCACAGATACCCACAATGGTAGGTACATAGGCGGATTTGAATACATCCAGCTCCGCGCCCAGCAGATCCAGCACATTGCTGACACTGCTCTGCACGATGCCATCCTGCGCCATCAGGGCGTCCAGCACCCAGCGGTCCACCACGATCTCAGTGGTCTTCTCCGGCATGCGGCCGCAGATCAGGGTGCTCGGATCCAGTCGGGAAGCAAACGCGGGAGAGAATCCGGTGAACTCCACACTGACACTGCCCATCTGCTGGTAAATGTCAGTGGAGTAGCTGATCCTGGAGTCCAGCTTGGGCAGTATATCGTAATCCACACCGGACTTTTCCAGATGCTGGTGGAACTGTTTGATTTGCGGCAGAATGCTGCTCATATGCTTGGGCAGGTTTACGTCGCGCTCAAAGGTAAATTCCAGCACATGGGAGTCTGTGATAATAAAGTCATGGGGATCGATGGAAGAAATGGTGATGTAATCGCCCACCATATAGACGGTCAGCACAGTCATGGCCACAAGGAAGATCCATGTGGACAGGAACTTAAGTCCCTTGCCCTGCAGCAAACGGGTGGACTCGCGCATCATCATGCCCCAGGTAAGGCCTTTTCCGGCGCGGGCTTTTCCTCGGCTCTTTTCCGGCTCGGCAGCGGCGGTATCCGCCTCGGGAATGTTGTCCACCGCCTCCAGTACCAGCCGGGGACGTTTGCCTTCCCGGATCACCGGTTCTTCGGGTGAAGTGGAGCAGGACACGGTGCGCCCGTCATCCAGCTTGAGGATAATGCGGTCCTTCAGGATCGCAACGGTGAGCGACGCGTCGGGCGCGTCATCCTCCCGAAGCACACGGACGGAAAGGTGCTCGCTGGCAACGGTTTCCTCGCTGTAATCTCCGGCATACAGATCGTTGTCGGACACAGAGAAGCTTTCCCGATCCCACGCGTTGCTGTCCTCCTCGACCCGACCCTCGCTGATCGTGATGATACGGTCAGCGAAAAACTTCGCAATGTTCTCCTCGTGGGTAACCATGACCACCAGACTGGTTTTGGAGATACGGCGCAGCAAAGTGCAGATATTGAGCGTGTTCTTCTCGTCCAGATTGCCGGTAGGCTCATCGGCAAAGATCACCCGGGGACGGCGGGCCAGCGCCCGGGCGATGGCGACACGCTGCTGCTGTCCGCCGGAGAGTTCCGCGGTAATACGTCCGGCGTAGCGCTCCATATTCACCGCTTTCAGCGCTTCCTTCACCCGCTGCAGCTTTTCTTTGTGGGTAAGCGACAGGGCGTGGAGGCCGAGATATACATTATATGCCACACTGTGGTCATTCAGCAAATAGTAATTCTGGAAAATGTAGCCAAAGTTGTTGTTGCGCTCCCGCTCCATCTTTCGGCTTCCGTAACGGTCAACGGATACGGATATGGTGTCGGTGGTAATGGCGCCGTTCTGGAAGCTGTCCAGACCGCCGATGGCATTCAGAAGGCTTGTCTTGCCGCAGCCGGATGCGCCGACGATGCACACAAAACCGGTATCGGGCAGAGTCAGGCACACATCATGGAGCACATGGTTTGCGTGGCTCGTGCCGCTGTCATAGACTTTATTGAGATTATAGACCTGAATCATGCTTCCACCTCCTCATCCAGAGACAAATCGGGTTTCACAGAGGTTGCGGGATAGACACTCCGGTTTACCGCGTGGATGATCCACAGGGAGCTTAGGGCGACTGCACCGAAGTGGATCGCCCAGGTAAGCAGCGCCTCCGCTGCGGGCAGATAGTGCAGAATGCTCACGATCCGCTCCACTCCCCTGCCGCTGCACACTGCAATGGCCGCCACAGCTATCGCCTCGCCGCCCAGCGCGAACAGGGCGTTCTGCCACAGGACAGAGCGGGCGGCATTTTTCCGCCTGAGACCCAGATCGGCAAGCAGGCGGTACTCCTCCATCTCCACAGAGAACATGGCGCGCAGCACCACCACCTGCAGGGCAAGCACGGCAATGAGCACCATCAGGCAGACCTTCAGGGTCTGCATACGCTCGGCGGCTTTGGCCTCATCCTGCCGGTTGGAACTGAGCTTATAGGGCGACAGAGCGCCGTAGCCCAGCGCCTGAACCTGCTCCAAAACCACATCGGTGTAGGCGTAGTCCTCCATAAAGATACAAAGCTGGGTGCCGGCATTTTCCGCCACCAGCACCTCATAATGCTCCGGAGATACTTCAATGGTATAGATGAGCCGGTAGGGGTGAATGCCGGTAAGCGGCAGTGTCAGTGTGTCACCGGCATTGCCGTAGGCATCGAGCACCAGGCCGTCCTCCGACACAGACTGCAGCCAGCCCTTCATGCTGCTGTTGCCGTCAAACCGGACACCGATGGAATCCTTGTAGAAGTTCAGCTGCGAAAACAGCGTGTCGGAGCAGCGGAAGCCGCCGCCCAGATCCTCTGTATAGTTGGGCAGCACAAAGCAGTGGGACTGCAGGATGTAGCCGGTGATACTGCGGCCCACCTGATCGTGGAAGTAGAGATGAGAACCGTAGTCGGTGGTGCCGACGACTGTGACGGGAATACCTACCTGAGAGCCTACGCCCCAGTTCTTCTTGTCGCACAGATATACGGTGAAACTCTCGCCCAGGAGACTTTCATCTCCCGCCACTACTTCAAACATATTCTCCGGCAGACGTCCGCCGGTGAGAAAGGCGCTGTCATCCGCCAATGTGGGGACGGTTCGCACAAAAAGATTGCTTTTTGAGTAAGTAACTTCGATCTCCACATGGGTGGCATCCGTATCGGCTGAATTTCCAATGGGGCGGTAGTGGAGGAAGTAGTCGATATCCTCCCGGTAGTAGTAGTTCACATCGCAGACAAAACCGAAGCGCTCAATGCTGTTCACATGCTCTACCGTGAGCAGAGCGGAAACATCTTCTTCGGTGAAGGGTTCGCCGTCCGCGCGGACGACCACGATGCGCTGCTTGTTGCCGTTGCGGAAGGCGGAGTTGTCATAGACGCGGGTGGAGGAATCGTCCAGATTCATCAGGAAGGTGCCAAGGAATGTGAACACCGCAAAGGCGGTGAGTGTGAAGAACAGAAGCATCACACTGCTCCACACGGGACGGGAGCCCATCTGCAGAAGAGCGGTGTAGAGGCTTAAGCCTTTGGGAACCGTGCGCTTGCGAACAGGAGCGGCATCTGCTGCATCCTCGTAGGGGCGAAGAACCGTATCAAAGCTCACGATACCGTCCTGCAGCTTGATATGGCGGGTGGCGTAGTCAGCCACTTCGCTGAACTCGTGGGTGATGATCACCACAAGGCGGTCCTTTGCCGCTGCGTGCAGGAGCCGCACTACCTTATCGCTGTTTTCCTTGTCCAGATTGCCGGTAGGTTCGTCGGCAATGAGGATGGGAGCGGGCTTGGCAAGGGCGCGGGCGATGGAGAGGCGCTGCTTCTGTCCGCTGGACAGCTTGGCGGCGCGGCGGTTCTTCATGTCCCACAGTTCCACTTCCTGCAGGATCTCCTCTGCCCTTTTGGCGGCGGCCTTTTTCTCCATGCCGGTGAGCCGCAGGGCGCTGACCACATTCAGCAGCACCGAGCAGCCGGGCAGGATATCATAGCTCTGAGAGATAAAGCTGATAGAGTCGCTGCGGTAGTGCTCCCAGTCGGCGCCGCCGTAGTGGGAGGTGGGGCGGTCAAGGAGCAGCATCTCGCCGCTCTCGTAGGGCAGAATACCCGCCATGATCTTGGCGAGGGTGGACTTGCCGCTGCCGCTCTCACCGGTAATGGCAACGAATTCTCCGGTGTGGAAGGTCAGTGAAACGGCGTTCAGCGCCATGACCACCGATGATCCGGAGGTGTAGTATTTTGATACTTCACGCAGAGAAAGGGTTTCTTTTCCCATACAGGATCCTCACTTTCTGTGTCAGAATTGCCGGAGCTCTACTTATATAGACGTTTGAAAAAGGCAATATATCACGCTGTTTAGGGATTTAGTATAACAAAGAATTAAAGCGAATACCAGTGTCAGTTCGCAACTGCTACGTTTTTTTCGCAAAACAGGGCAGAAACCGAAAAAAAGGCTATGGATTTTTCGTTGGCGCAATGATATACTGTTTGCAAATTATTACACAAAGGACAGGAGGCGCGCTGTGAAAACCGCATATATCATCTTTTCCGCCACCCCGTATAAAATGGGGCGGTTCATCCGCACTGTCCTGCACAATGAATACAACCATGTTTCGCTGGCGTTTGAGGAGGATCTCTCTGTGATGTACTCCTTTGCCCGTTTCCATGAGAACGCACCGCTATACGGCGGCTTTGTGACCGAATCCCCCTGCCGCCACGTCCGCGCGGAGGACTCCTCGCGCATTAAGGTCTGCCGCATCGAGATGGAGGAAGAGAACTACCTGCGCCTGCGGGAATTTGTATCCCGTATGGAGCAGGACGGCCGCCGCTACATATACAACATGTACTCTGCCATGCTCGCGCCCCTGCACATCCGCTTTTTGATCCGCGACAGCTACACCTGCGCGGAGTTTGTGGGGGATGCGCTGAGCATTGCCGGGTATCAGCTGCCCCGGGGCGCGTACCATTCCATCTCCCGTATGCAGCGTCTTCTGCAGCACAGTGTGATCTATGAGGGCTCCTGTGCGGAACATATCAGCTCCCGCCGGTGGGGCAGCGACCGCTTTCCGGAACGCATGAACAAATTCCGCGCGGTGACGGCTACCCTGCACTCCCTGTGGCGGCTCTCCTACCGCGCCGCTGTCAGTCTGGGGACGATGATGCTTTTTTGGGAATTGCCCATGTGATAAGAAAAATATAACAGGCACAGCGGTTTTGCATGAACCGCTGTGCCTTTTTTTTGCGTTTATCTTCTTCCTCTGCCGCCGCCGAAGCTGCCGCCGCTTCTTCCCCCGCGGCTGCCGCCGCTAAAGGAACCCCGGCTTCCGCTGCTGCGTCCGCCGCTGAAGCTTCCACGACTACTGCCTCCACTGAAGCTTCCTCGGCTACTGCTGAAACTTCCGCCGCGGCTGCCGCCGCTGAAACTTCCGCCGGAGGGGCGGGAGGAGGGACGGAATCCGCCGCCCATAGGGGGACGGGAACCACCCACAGGAGGTCTGTGCACAGGCGGTCTGTGCATATGGGGAGGCGGGGGCGGAGGCGCCCACCGGTGCCTGCGGTACCAGCGGCTGCCCGGACGGTGCCACCACAGAATGGGGCGGTAGACCACAGGCGGCGCGGTCATGGTGCCATAGCGAGCATTCCAGCTGCTGTAACGGGCAGTGTCGACGATGCTGCAGACAGCGATCGCCAGAATGATCGCCGTTACGATCAGCACGACAAGTCCGGTGCGGGCAACATTGCCGAAGATCGGCGTGAGATCCAGTTCGAAGACACGCTCGGTAGCATGAATATCCGCAAAAAGGTTCAAAACAGCGGTGTCGTAGTCATTCTCACGCACGATGGCATTGTACATGGCATCGTCCAGAAAATCATCGGGCATAGTGAGAAGGGTGTCATAGAAGGAGCCTTCCGCTGTAAGAGTGTAGCATTTTCCGCTCACATCGATCAGAAGGATCGCATCGTCATCGTAGAGCTGAAGCTCATCAAACCAGACCCAGGAGTCCCACTCTGTGTCGTTGGAATGTTCCACGGTGACCACAGCAAGCACCCGGCGGGAAAGTTTCACCCAGTTGGCGTTGTAGATGGAGATCATCTCCTCCGTCTTGTCAGAGAGAACACCTGCTTCATCTACAACATACTGGCGGTACTCCCCGGTGGGAAGACCGTAATCCAGTTCTACGGTGGTCGGTGTCTCCGGTTTGGGAGTCTCATCAGCCCTCATGTAGGGGATGCTGATGAAGATGGACACCGCAATGGCGGGGGTCATCACCGCAATGGCAAAAGGTTTCGAACGTAAAAGTTTCATGTATCGTCCTCTGTGTCGTAGGTCTGAAAGGGGGGGTAGTTACTGAGAATTACCGTCTTCGCATCATCATACCGGCGGTCATGCTAATGCGATGGGGGTTGCGCTTTCTGCGGGGGATGGAGGTGGTATTGGGGTTGTTGTCAAGTTCGAAATCGCGCAGGCAGCTGTCAAACCACGAACTGTCCTTTTTGTGCCAGGGGAAGATGGGGCGCCAGGGCTTCAGAGGCGGCTCGGTCATGCCGTAGGACAGGTACCAGTGGCGCACACGGTTGGTGTCCAACTTGTCGAGAACGAACAGTACCACCAGCAGCACGGGGATGGATGCAGCAATACTGAGCAGCACCATTACATCATTCATGACCGCAGTGGGATCCTCGGTGCTTACAAAGCGGTGGACACGCTCAAAGACTGCCAGCGCCGCGCCGTCAAAGTCGCCGTCCTTCATAAGGAACATGGTGAGGCTGTCCAACATGCCTGCCGGCTGGTCGGCAACGGATGCTTCCAGAGCACCCTGCGTAAGGAGCACGCGCTCCAGATTTCCACCGGTTTCCAGAAGAAGCAGGGACATTTCGCCGTCCGGCTCCATGCGCTCCAACCACTGCTGCGCGGTCTCGGCGGCATGATCGGTACTCTTCACGGTGACAACGGCAAGGCTCTGCCCGGTAAGGGCACGCCAGTTGGCATTGTAGAGCGCGATGATCTTTTCTGTCTTCTCAGAGAGCACATCGCCCTCATCCACCACCAGCGCGGTGACGGCGGAGGTGTCGATGCGGTGATCGATCTTTGCGGTGCCCATAGGGGTGGATACCAGCGGCTGGGTGGTAAAGAACCAGATCGCGCCCGCGATCAGCGCGGCGGCGATAACACCCGGTACGATCCATTTAATGAGCTTTTTCTTCATTTAACCTCTCAGCTCCATCAGCTTCTGCTTCAGCTCACCCTCGATGCGGCCCAGCTCGACCTCGGCTGCCTTGCGCTTGGCTGCGCCGTCGCGCTGGATCTGCAGCACCTCGTCCAGGGTGGAGATCAGCTGCTGATTGGTATGCTGGAGAGTCTCGATGTCAATAATGGAGCGCTCAGCCTCCTTGGCAGTGGCGATAGTGCCCATTTTCAGCATATCGGCATTTTTGCGCAGAAGCTCGTTGGTGGCATTGGTCACAGCGCTCTGTGCCTCGGTGGCCTTGCGGTTGTTCTCCAGGCCAAGTGCCAGCACCATCTGACTCTTCCACAGGGGGATGGTGTTCACCAGTGTGGACTGGATCTTCTCCACCATGAGGGTGTCGTTGTTCTGCAGCATGCGGGTCTGGGGGCCCATCTGAATGGACACCATGCGGGTCAGTTCCAGATCGTGCAGCTTCTTCTCGAAGCGGTTGCACAGCTGGTCAAAGTCATTGTAGGCCTGTGCGTCCTCAGCGGCGCCGGTCTCCTCTGCCTTCTTACGCAGCTCCTGCAGCTCGGTGGCGCGCAGCTCCTCCAGGCGCTTCTTACCGGCGATGATGTACATCGTCAGTTCCTTGTAGTACTTGAGGTTGAGCTCGTACATCTGGTCGAACATGGCAATGTCCTTCATCAGTGTGACCTGATGCTGCTCCAGATTGCGGGCGATCTTTTCCACATTGGCCTCGGCGCTGGAGTACTGGGACTTCATGGTAGCCAGCTTGTTGCCTGCCTTCTTGA
Source organism: Candidatus Pelethomonas sp. (assembly GCA_045615065.1). GTDB lineage: Bacteria > Bacillota > Clostridia > Oscillospirales > Oscillospiraceae > Pelethomonas. The sequence goes on from JAZLEB010000086.1 coordinate 20,679, forward strand.
AGAAGCCGAAGAAGCCCTTCTCCTCCTCTTCACCGAAGTTCTTCAGCTCCACCACCAGATCGGTCAGAGCATCGCCCACCTCACCCAGATCCTTGGTGCGGATATTGCTCAGGGTGCTCTCGGAGAAAGCTGCCACGTTCTTCTGCGCGGCGGCGCCGTACTGCAGGATCATCTGGCTGTCGCGCACGTCGATCTTCTTGGAGAATTCATCCACCATCTTGCGCTCAGCCTCGGAGAGCATACTCTCGTCCACGGTGACGGGTTCAATTTTCTTCTCCTCCTCCACAGGGGCGGGCTCGGTGCCCAGCACCAGCTGGGGTGCGGCCACAGCGGCGGCCTCGGCGTTCAGGGTCAGTTCAGGCATCATATTCTGCTCGTTCATTGTTTTCTTTGTTCCTTTCTATATTGGTAGGACCTCTTGGTCACAGTTCCAGTTTAATGTCGCCGCCATCGGCGTTCTTGGTGGTTTCCGCCTCCAGCTTTTCGCCGGCAAAGCCCTCCCGTGCCATCATGGTTTCCAGCACCGTGATGTCGGTGGAGATATCCAGCGCCTCGGCGCCGAACAGAGCATCGTACTGCTTGTCAAAGGCGGCAACGATGGTGTCCATCATGGTCTCCACCCGCTGTTTGGTGGCGTCGATATTCTCACCGCTGATACCGGTGGCGCTCATGCGGTCATAGGCATTGAGCAGCTTCAGCGTGGTGGGCAGGTAGTAGTCCATGAAGCGACGGATCTGGGGAAGCTTCCCCGGCTCCGCCTTCACCTGCGCGAAGATGGCGGCGCTGCTCTTCTCCAGCCGCTCGATGTCGGCGGAGATCTTTTCGTCCGCAATATTACCGTTCAAGCGGCGCATTTCGCTGATGGCCAGTTCTCCATCCCGGATCATTTTGTCCAGTTCAGCATTACCTGTGGTTTTGGGCTCTTCCTTTGCGGGTTCTTCCGCCTTCATTTCTGCTGCTTCTTTGGCGGGGAACAGAATGCCCAGCAGCAGAAATGCCGCTGCGCTCAGCGCACCCACCAGTATGAAATCAGACAGACTGCTGAGTTTAAAGAGCAGCGCGTAGCCCAGCCACACAGCCGCTACGCCGTAAAAGGGCGCGGCGGAAAGATTGGATTGTTTTTTTGTGTTTGCCATTGGTATCCTCCCAGCGGTATGGTTTCACTATCTTTCTGTAAGTATACCGCTAAAGTAGTGCAGGGTCAAGGAAAAACACATACAGGTGTCTTGTCTTTTCCTGTCGAAGAGATATAATATGAAAGAAAAATCTTCGAGGGAGGCTTTCTATGCAGCAAGCGTATTCCGCAAAGCGCAGAGCGGAGAAATTTTTGCGCGCCCATTTGCCCCAGAGTGATATTGATTCCTATTCGCCCTCCCTGTTCTTTCAGTTTTTAGATCACGCCCTTGCGCTGCGCGAGTCCGCTCCGTGGTGCGCAGCGCTGGACGAAGAGATATTTTTCCATTATGTTCTCTTCCCCCGGGTGAACGATGAAGATATCACATTCCACCGCGAGATCTTCCGCACCGCTCTGTGGGACAGGATCGTTTCGCTTCCCACTGTGGAGGAAAAGGCACTGGAGGTGAACCGCTGGTGCTGCGAGATTGCTACATATGAAATGCAGGACGACCGCACTGCCTCCCCCCTTACTGTGTACCGAAACGGCAGCGGCCGCTGCGGTGAAGAGAGCGCCTTTGCGGTATCGGCTTTGCGCAGTGTGGGCATTGCCGCCCGTCAGGTCTACTCCCCCCGCTGGGCGCACTGTGATGATAACCACGCCTGGGTAGAGGTCCTGTGCGGAGATGAGTGGAAATTTTTCGGTGCCTGCGAGCCGGAACCTGTCCTCAACCGAGGCTGGTTCAATACCCCCGCCTCCCGCGCGCTCTTAGTCCACTCACGCCTGTTCGGTGAGGGCGATCATCCGCTCCACGGGGAGGAGATCTGCCGCGAGGGGAATGTACGCTGGTATAATCAGACCGCCCGCTATGCCCGCACCCGCCGCTGTCGCTTCCGTGTGGAGACGGACGGCAGCCCCGTTGCCGATGCGGTCATTGACATTCAGGTGCTGAATGAAGCAAGCTTCCATACCATCGCCACACTCACAGCAGATCAAAACGGAGAAGCGGAGATCGAGCTGGGTCTGGGTGATTTCCATGTACTGGCGCGGTTTTGCGGAAGATGGGCAGAGTGCGATGTCCGCGGCGAGGAAATGACCGTACTGCACCTCTCTCCCCTTCACAGCGGTGACACCGAATGGCAGACTGCGGACTATATCGCGCCGGCGGATTTTCCGGTCAATCCCGCACCCTTGACCGCCGAGCAAAAGAAAGAACGAAAATACGTCCGCGAGCTGTGTGCAGCCATCCGTGAGGAACGCAAGCGCAATGCCGATGCAGGAGGAATTTCTTCTTTCCTCGCATTGGATGCCGATCCCCGTCGCCGCAAACTGGTAGACACCCTTACAGAGAAAGATCACCGGGATGTGACGGCGGAGACCCTCACCGCCCATCTGAGACATCTGCCGCCGCGCCGCAAGGATGTCAGCGAAGAGGATTACTGGCAGTATACAGCCTGTCCCCGTATTGAGCTGGAACCGCTCACTCCATGGCGTGAACCGCTGAGCAAGGTGCTTTCCCAGCGGGGTGTAAATGATGCGGACGAGGTGTTTGCCCTTTTACAGCGGGAGCTGGTCTGTTCAGAGGAAAACACCTATGCAAATCTCGTGACACCTCCTGCCGACAGTTGGGCAGCGCGCCGCGGCAGCAAGCGCGATGTGCGGCTGCTGGCAGTGGCAATGCTTCGTGCGCTGGGCATCCCCGCCCGCCTTCGCGCCTGTGACAGCGAGGTGGAATTCTACTGCGACGGCAAGTGGAACACCCGCCGGGATGAGGCACAGGGTATCCTGAAAATCAGCGATGAGAGAGCAGTATACCGGCAGAACTATACTGTCTCCCGCCGGGAGGACACCGGATGGAAACTGATGAACTGCTCCGGCAGAGAGATCACCCTCCCCATCGGTCAGTACCGGGTGGTCACCTCCGTTCGCCTGCCAAACGGCAATCAGCTCGCCGCGTGGCGGGATATCTCCCTTGCCGCAGGAGAGCAGAAGGAAATCTCCCTTCTCCTGCGTGAGTATGCGGTGAGCGAGATGCTCTGCAGCCGCGATCTTGTGAAAATGTCTGCCGCGACCCTTGCCGGTAAGCAGGTGGAGGATATCTGCCGCATGGATGGCAGAGCGTCGCTGCTTCTCTGGTGCGAGGAGGGCGGCGAGCCTACGGAGCACATTCTGCTGGAGTTGATGGAATTGCAGACCTGCCTCCGCGCCCTGCCTGTCAACATAGTGTTTCTTCTGCGAAGCGCCGACAGTCTTAGGCAGACTACTCTTGCCGCCGCGGCTGAGCAGCTTGGTGCGGTGTGTCTTATTCCGGAGGATTGGGAGTTTGATGTGGAGCAGACCGCCCGCCATCTCACCTGCGATCCCGATACACCGCCGCTGGCGGTGGTCTGTGACCGCGCAGGCAGCGCCGTGTACGGAACGAGCGGCTACAGTGTGGGCGCGGCGCAGCAGCTCCTGCGCATCACAGAGTATGTGGCAAAGAAATAACGATCAGCTTTCTCAAAAATGTAAACTACATTTCCTGCCGAATCATATAAGAACAGCAAAACAGGCACAGCAGTTATCTTCAAACTGCTGTGCCTGTAACTGTTGTCTGATCCTGTCAGAACAGGGGAACCACCGCGCCGCCGTAGGTATTCTCGATATACGCGCGGACTCTCTCGCTCTGCAGCGCCTTCACCAGCGCCAGAACCGCCTCATTGTTCTCGTTGCCCTCCTTCACAGCCAGCACATTCACATAGGCTTCGGCGGCAGCGCCGTCAGCGGCTTCCACAGCCAGCGCGTCAGCCACCTTCAGTCCTGCGTCAATGGCGTAGTTTCCGTTGATCACCGCGATATGGACATCCTGCAGGGTGGTGGGCAGCAGGCGGGCTTCCAGTTCCACGATCTCGTAGTTATGGGGATTTTCCACGATATCACTCTTGGTGGCGGAGAGACCTGTGCCGTCCTTCAGCTTGATGAGACCCTCCTGCTGCAAGAGCAGCAGTGCGCGGGCCTCGTTGGTGGCATCGTTGGGAACGGCGATCCTGGCACCGTCGGGCAGCTCAGCAAGGGAGCCGCACTTACCGGCATAGATGCCGAAGGGCTCATAGTGGATACCTGCCACACTGACCAGATGGGTGCCGCTGACGGCGTTGAAATCGTTCATATAGGTAATATGCTGGAAATAGTTGGCGAGAATGGAGCCGTCCTCCACCGCCTCGTTAGGCAGCACATAATCGTCGAACTCACGGATGACCAGTGTGTAGCCTTCTTCGGCCAGTATCTCTCTGGCGATCTCCAGGATCTCAGCGTGGGGCGCAGGAGTAGCGCCAACGATGATGGTCTTGTCGTTGTTCTTTGTGCCGCATGCGGACAGCGCAAGTACGAAGGCGAAAGTCAGAATGATAGCAATGATCTTTTTCATGTTTATGATCTCCTTAATTGGTTGTTATTTGTTTTGTGTGTTTTGAATCCGGCGGTCGGTTTTCACCGCCAGTTTTGTTCCCAGAGATTGAATAGCCTGCACCAGAACCACCAAAAGCAGTACAGCGATGTACAGCACCAGCCGTTCCTGCCGTCCGTGGCCTCTCAGAAGCGCCATAGCGCCCAGTCCGCCGCCGCCGATGGCGCCTGCCATGGCGCCGTAGCTGAGAATGGTGATGGTAGCTGTGGTGAGTCCCGCGATAAGTGACGGTCTGCACTCGGGGATCATCACCTTCGTAACGATCTGCAAGGTTGAGCAGCCCATAGCCTGCGCCGCTTCAATGATGCCCCTGTCGGTTTCTCTCAGGGAACTCTCCACAATGCGCGCCACAAACGGCGCAGCCGCCAGTGTCAGGGGTACAATGGACGCCGCCGTTCCCACAGATGTGCCGATGATCAGCCGCGCCAGCGGGAAGCAGACCACCATCAAAATAAGGAATGGAACGGAGCGAAGCAGATTTACCGCCGTGTTCAGCACCTTCATCAGCCACCCGGGCAGCGGGAAGATGCCGTTTTCATCACCGATAACCAGTATTACTCCCAGTGGAAGACCGATCACATAGGCGAGGAGCGTTCCCAGCACCGTAACATACACCGTCTCCCACAGGGCGAAGGGCAGTGTTTCCGGCGCAAGCAGAAATTCCAGCTGCTGCGCTGCCTTGTTCACACCCCACTGCTCCAGTATTGCAACGATTTTGTCAATCATGGTAGTTTGTGACCTCCTCCACAGTGATATCGCGCTGCATTCGAATATACTCCAGCGCACGGGCGATCTCATCTTCCTTTTCCGGAAGGGACAGAAGCATCGTGCCGAAGAACCGTCCGTCAATGCTTCGGGTATCCGCACCGAGGATATTCACCTTCACGCCGCAGTCGATGGCGAGGGACGCGATCAGCGGAATATGCGCGCTGCCGCCGTTGAACGCCAGCCGGATCACGCGGCTCACAGGCAGAGACTCCGGCGGAACGCCGTCCGGATAGACCAGACGCCGTCCTGCTTCGGACTTGGGACTGCGGAACACCTCTTCCACAGTTCCGCACTCTTTGAGATCACCCTGGTCCAGAATGGCCACTCTTGTACAGATCTCCTCAATAACCTTCATCTCGTGGGTAATGACCACCACTGTAATGCCAAGGCTCTTGTTGATATCCTTCACCAGTTTCAGAATATCACGGGTAGTCTTTGGGTCCAGCGCGGAGGTCGCTTCGTCGCACAGAAGGATCTTAGGATCGCTTGCCAATGTTCGCGCGATAGCAACGCGCTGTTTCTGTCCGCCGGACAGTTGGGCGGGATATGCTCTTTCCTTTTCCGCCAGATCCACGATCTTCAGCAGCTCCCGCGCCCTCTCCACCGCCCTGGCGCGGGACACGCCTGCCAGCTCCAGCGGGAAGCAGATGTTATCCAACACCGTGCGCTGCATCAAAAGGTTGAAGTGCTGAAAGATCATACCGATGGATTTTCTCGCCCGATTCAGTTCCCGCCGGTTCAGCGCGGTCAGTTCCTGTCCGTCCACCGTCACCGTGCCGGAGTCGGGTCGCTCCAACAGGTTGATGCACCGCACCAACGTACTCTTTCCCGCACCGGAAAGACCGATCACGCCGAAGATCTCTCCCCTGTTTATCTCTATGCTCACATCTCTCAGCGCTTCCACCGCGGCGCTGCCTGCGCCGAAAGTCTTGCTGATATGTTCTAACCGGATCATGGATTCCATTTCTTTCTCCTGTCCGGGGCAACAAAAAAGCCGCCCCCGATGAAATCATCATCAAGGACGACGCAAATAAAGCCCCGTGTTACCACCTTGGTTCGCCCACACCTCACAGTGTAAGCCTCTGCGGGTACCAACATACCCCGGCGCTGTAACGGGCGCTCCCGTCGCGGCCTGTGCGTAACTTACGCAGTCGGTGCGCGGCTCCAAGACCATGTTCAGCAAAGCCTTCCGCGCCCTTTTCCACCGACCGGGCTCTCTGTGGCGTATCTCTCTGCCTACTCTTCTCTTCCTTGCCTTTTGTTTGCTGAAGGATTTTGTTGATCGTAGTGTACGACAAAACAGCGGACCCGTCAATCGTCAGCTTCACCAAATTAAAGCAGTAATTTGATAAAGTTTTCTTTTGATCTGTAGAAATTAACGAAATACCGCCGCTTACGGAGGGGTGACCGGCCCCTCCCGATAACCTCCATTTCAAAATAAAAACAGCTGAGCGAAAACTCAGCTGTTTTTATTGTATGGTGTTTTTGTGATCCGTTTTCTTCGCCACAGTGCAGTAACTGCCACAAGAATAACAGTAAATACCGCAATATACTGAGAGGTTGAGAATCCCCACAAAAGGCCGCGGTGTGCATCGCCCCGGAAAAACTCCAGGACAAACCGCAGACCCCCGTAGAGTACGCTGTAAAGTCCCAGCATTCTGACACCGGAAACGCCTTTGACAGACAGTACTGCCAGCAGCACAAACAGGGCGATCTCAGCCACTGCCTCAACAAGCTGCACGGGATAGAGCGGCACACCGTTGGGTGCGGCAGGCGAATGGGTAAACACCACCGCCAGCGGAAAATCCCCCGCCTCTGCGCCATAGCAGCAGCCCACAAGGAAGCACCCCACCCGACCGAAGGCATGGACCAGCGGGAACAGGGGCAGGAACAGCTGCATGGTGCGGTCAAAAGAGATCTTCGCCCACCGGCAGTAAAACCATACCGCCGCGATACAGCCGAAAAATCCGCCGTAGAACACAAAGCCGCCAAGCAGATATGCCTTCACCACTGTCACAGGGTCATTCATCACGCGGAGATAGTAGATTATATCGGGCAGTTCAATGAGCAAATAGAGAAGCTTTGCGCCGGCAGCCGCGCCCAGACCGGCCCAGATAAAGATCAGTTCTGTGTCGCGCATAAGTTCGGGAAACGCCTTTTCCCGCAGCTTTTCATAGATCACCGCGAAAACCGCGCCCACCAGTACCGCCACACCGTAGCTGGGGATCTGGTAGGAAAAAATTGTAAATTCGGGAAACATGGGTTCCTCCTGAAAAAACACGCTGCGGTCAAGCCGCAGCGTGCCATTGTATTACCGGATCGAATTAATAATAGTAGCCGGACTCCAGCATAGCCAGACCGAAGCAGGCAACGCAGGAAACGAACACGACCACACCGAAGATCACGCTCACCAGAGACAGAGCGAAACCTGCCTTGCGGATGCCGCCTTCATAGCCCTGCTTCTTGCTGCTGCCGGCCAGGATCAGACCGATGATACCCAGAATAACGGAAACACCTGCGGAATAACCGCCCATCAGCAGAACCACGGAGATGATACCCAGTACCATACTGGCTACTGCTTTGCCCTTGCCATTCTCATTCATAGCTTTTTCCTCCAGATTATGGTTTAGTTTAATCGATACACACACAACTCGGCATTGTACGATTTATCCTGATTATATCACAATACCAATAATTGTCAAGAAACGACCCGAACCGACATCAGCAAAAACCGTGCTGCGTCTGTGCGCAGCGTGGTTTTAACATTAGTAGTAATAATAGTTGCCGTAATCCGCGTACTCCATCATACTGTACCCAAACACGCCAACGCAGGCAATGCAGGCAACAAACACCACAATACCGACAACAACGCCGAACATATTCAAAATCACACCCGTTGTGCGAACACTTCCGGTGTAACCGTCCCTTTTACTGCTGCCTGCCAATGCCATGCCGATAATGCTGAGCAGCACCGATACGGCTGCACCGTAGCCGGTTACGAGAAGCACAAGAGAAATGATGCCAAGCACCATACTGGCCACAGCTTTGCCCTTACCTCTTTCTTCCATCTTATCTCCTCCGAAGTATTTTGCAGATTGCTTGGCGGTATACGCCGTGTCATTCATTATAATCACGACGCAGAAAAAAGTCAATCTGTGCCAAAAACGCGAATCGGCGCTGTTCCTTTTGTCCGGTTTATGCTATAATAGAAATACACCCCACTCAGGGAGGACTTTACCGTGAAATTGATCACACCGGATTACTATTCCCGCTTTCACTGCATCGCCGACCGGTGCCGCCACAGCTGCTGCATCGGCTGGGAAATCGATGTGGACAATGAGAGCATGGAGAAATACCGCACCCTCAGGGGCGAACTGGGCGAGGAGATCCGTGCATCCATTGTAACCGAGGCGGATGGCACCACCCACTTCCGCCTTGCGGAGCATGACCGCTGCCCCTTTCTGAACGACAATGGCCTGTGCCGCATGATCCTTGGCTTTGGGGAGGATGTACTGTGTCAGATCTGCCGGGATCATCCCCGCTTTTATAATGAATTCTCCCACTGCACGGAGGCCGGGCTCGGTCTTACCTGCGAAGCCGCCGCGCACCTGATCCTGTCCGAACCTACTTCCCTGTCCCTCACCGTACAGGAGGATGACGGCGGCAGCGAACAGCCGGACGAGTATGAAGAATACATTCTCGCCCTCCGCGCAAACCTTCTCGCCCTGTTGGAGGACGAAGCCTGGACATTGGACGAGCGGCTTTTCAATACTCTGGACCTCTGCGGTGTATCCATCCCCGAAAAAAACTGGACTGAATGGGCAGCCGTCTACCGCAGCCTTGAACAGCTTGACAGCGCATGGAGTTCTGTGCTGGACACTCTTGCAGGGGAAACCGTCTCCCTTGGCAGCGAGTGGGACCGGCCATTTCTGAATCTTGCCGCCTATTTCCTCTACCGCCACATTCCCGCCGCCCTCACCGGCAGCGAACCGGAGCTGTATGCCGCCTTTGCCGTGCTCAGCACCCGTATCCTCCGCCGCCTGTTTGCCGCGGCGCCCCGGCAGGATGTGGAAACTCTCGCGGAACTTGCCCGCATGTACTCCTCCGAGATCGAGTATTCCACTGAGAATATCGACACTCTGTTGTCTATCCTGTGCGATCAGTAACAGATTTTTACGTTTTTTCTTCGTATCGATTGAATTTGTAACTCCGGTGTGATATGCTGAATATACCATCTTGAAAGGAGGATGCACAATGGATATTGCCCGCGCAGGTGCTGTTCCCGCAGGGGTCAGCATGGCAAATCTCGCCCATGGTCTGAGTCTGACCGTAATGAAAAAAGGCATGGAAACGCAAGAACAGCTCTCTTCCAACCTGATCCAGAAGATGATGCCGCCCTCCCCTCCCGGAAAGGGACAGTATATTGATATCTACGTGTGATATCTCTGAATCCTTGATCGAAAGAACACGATCATACAACGCCCCCTGTCTGTGTATTGTAACAGACAGGGGTTTTTCGTTGGTATGCGGTATTTTCCTTTTTCAACGCGCTCCAGCACTGCCGCCAGTCAGTCACAGATTGCGTTTTTTCTGTCGAAAAATGAAATTTTTGTAAATTTCCAACCCCTATGTATTGACATTGCGCAGGTCTTGCCGCACAATGGAAAGTGGAAAGAAATTTAATAATCACAGGAGGAACTTTGATGCTGAAGCTACAAAATATTGTTAAAGTCTACCAAACCGGCGGTGAAGACGTCACCGCTCTGCGGGGTATTGACCTGAGCTTCCGCGAAAGCGAATTTGTTGCTGTTCTGGGTCACTCCGGCTGCGGCAAGACCACCCTTTTGAATATCGTGGGCGGTCTTGACCAGTATACAGACGGTGATCTCATCATCAACGGCCGCTCCACCAAATCCTTTAAGGACCGCGATTGGGACACCTACCGCAACCACTCCATCGGCTTTGTGTTCCAGAGCTACAACCTGATTCCTCACCAGTCGGTGCTCTCCAACGTTGAGCTGGCGCTGACTCTCTCCGGTGTTGGTAAGGCAGAGCGCCGCCGCCGCGCCGCTGAGGCACTGAAGAAGGTCGGCCTTGCCGACCAGATGAAGAAGCGCCCCAACCAGCTCTCCGGCGGTCAGATGCAGCGCGTAGCCATTGCCCGCGCACTGGTCAATGATCCCGACATCCTGCTGGCTGACGAGCCCACCGGCGCACTGGACAGTGACACCAGCGTACAGGTCATGGATCTCCTGGCGGAGATCGCCAAGGAAAAGCTGGTCATCATGGTCACTCACAACCCTGAGCTGGCCGACCGCTACGCTACCCGTATCGTCCGCCTGAAGGACGGTTCTATCGTGGATGACAGCGCTCCCTTTGACGGTGTAGAGGAGAAACCTCAGGACAATAAGCTTCGCCAGAAGAAGCGCAGTATGTCCTTCTTCACCGCCTTCTCCCTCTCTCTTAACAACCTGCTCACCAAGAAGGGCCGCACCATCCTCACCAGCTTCGCCGGCTCTATCGGTATTATCGGTATTGCGCTGATCCTCTCCCTCTCCTCCGGTATCAACACCTACATCAATCAGGTGCAGGAGGAAACACTCTCCAGCTACCCCATCACCATTGAGGCGGAGAGCATGGATATGAGCAGCATGATGCTCTCCTTCATGGGTGCCCGTCAGGAGCAGATGGAAAATCAGAACCGCGAGGATGACCGCGTCTATTCCTCCACCGTCATGTTCGACATGATGGATGCTATGATGAACGCGGAAACCACCAAAAACGATCTGAAGGCATTCAAGGAATGGCTGGATCAGGGCGGCAACGGCATTACCGACCTTGCCACCATCCGCTACAGCTACGATCTCGCCTTCGACATCTACACCGAGGATACAGACGGCAACATCGTCAAGAGCGATGTGATGACGCTGATGGAGCAGGCCATGAGCGCTATGTACGGCGGCGACTACTCCTCCTATTTCAGCAGTATGGGCGGCATGTACCAGACCCTCGATGTTTGGACGGAGCTGCTCCCCGGTGAAGGCGGCGAAGCTGTGAGCGATCAGGTCAAGGATCAGTATGAACTGGTCTACGGCTCCTGGCCTCAGAATTACGACGAGGTGATCCTCTTCGTAAGCAGCAGCAACGAGATCAGCGACCTGATGCTCTACGCACTGGGTTATATCACCACCGATGATATGAACGATGTGCTCTCCAAGATGATGAAGGGTGAGGCAGTGAACGCGGAGTCCATGAACTGGAGCTACGAGGAACTGTGCGCCACCAACTTCAAGCTGATCCTCCCCTGCGAATACTACCGCCACGATCCTGTTACCGGCAAGTACACCGATATGTCTGCCACCAACACCGGTATGGACTATCTCTACAACAGCAGTGATGTAGGCACCACCCTTAAGGTCGTGGGTATCGCCCGCCCCGCCGAGGGTTCCAACGTAGTGTCCACCGGCGCCATCGGCTACACCAGTGAGCTGACTACCTACGCCATCCACAAGACCGAGGATACCGCCATCGTTGCAGAGCAGATGGCCGATCCCACCCGCGATGTTTTCCTGAACCTCCCCTTCCGCACTGAGGACTATGTGGAGCCCACCGCCGCCGAGAAGACCGAGCTGATCCGCGACTATCTCGCCGGTCTCACTCAGAAGGAGAAGGCCGATGTGTATATCGACCTCATGAGCCGTCCCGACGATGCCTATGTGGCAGGCGTTGTTGCCCAGCAGATGGCAGGCATGACCCGCGAGACCATTGAAATGATGATCGTGGAGCAGTACGCCGCCGAAATGGGTGTTGACGCCGAAACCATCAAGGGCTACATTGCCGAGATGAGCGATGAGCAGCTCTTCGCTCAGGTGGAGGAAGCCATCGAGGCCGCCGTGCGCGAGCAGTATGCCGCAGGCGTTGCCCAGCAGATGAGCGCTATGCCCATCGCGCAGCTGGCCGGCGCACTGGATCTGCTGCTCAGCGGTGACGCAGCCATGCTGCAGTATGCACACATGGCCCCCCTGACCGAGGCGCAGTTCGTATATCTCTACGATACCCATATGCCCCCTGTGGTCAGCGAGTCCACCTATGAGAAGAACCTCGACAAGCTGGGCTATGTGGATATCACCAGTCCCTCCACCATCAACATCTATGCAACCACCTTTGCCGATAAGGATACCATCGCCGAACTTATCAAGGAATACAACGAGTCTGTGGAGGAAGAGAAACAGATCACCTACACCGACTATGTGGCACTGCTGATGAGCTCCATTACCGACATTATCAGCGGTATCAGCTACCTGCTGATCGCCTTTGTTTCCATCTCCCTTGTGGTCTCCTCCATTATGATCGGTGTTATCACCCTCATCAGTGTGCAGGAGCGTACCAAGGAGATCGGTATTCTCCGTGCCGTTGGCGCAAGCAAGCGCGACATCAGCCGCGTGTTCAACGCAGAAACCATGATCGTTGGTCTTGGCGCGGGACTTGTGGGTATCGGTATGACACTGATCCTCATTATCCCCATCAACGCCATCCTGCTCTACTTCACCGGCATTGAGAACCTGCAGGCAGCCCTGCCCGCCGAGGGCGGTGTGATCCTGGTGATCATCAGCGCCATTCTGACTCTGGTGGCAGGTCTTATCCCCTCCCGTGTGGCCGCACGCAAGGACCCCGTGGTGGCCCTCAGAACCGAGTAATACTTTTAAAGCACAAGGTCGTGCCGCAAATGCGGCACGACCTTGTTTTTATATGTCAAATTAGAGTTTATCGGGGAGTTAAGGTTCGCATAATCTCAAGCCTCCCTCTGACGAGGGAGGTGGGTCGCCGCAGGCGACTCGGAGGGAGAGATACACTGCAGTTCTTGTTTCCTCTCCCCCAGTCAGCCTTTGGCTGACAGCTCCCTCGTCAGAGGGAGCCTTGCGTACTGTGGTGCAAACTCCCCGATAAACTCCAATTCAAACCATCATCAGAACGCCAAAGAGCACCGCGAAAGCGGTGCTCTTTGAAAAATATTATTTTTTTGCTGCGCTGTTTTTCTCCCGCAGGGCCCGCTGATAGATCTCCTCAGTAGCAAAGGCCAGCTTGGTGATGATATTTTTTTGCGTAGGCTCGCAGTAGAAGGAATCATTCTCGGTGGAGATATCCAGCAGGTCTTTCTTGTACAGGGGACCAAAATCATACTCCACATGGAGGCTGTTGGTCTGCAGAGGCAGGCGCTGAATGCGGTACTTCTCGCCCCGATACTCACCCTCAAGAATGAAGCCGTTCTCCCTGTCGTGGGTCACACGGGCCTTGCCAAGGGGGATATAGCGGAAGATATGGGGCAGCGACCACACCTCCACCTCATCAGCAAATGAGTATTCTCCGCTCTCCACCTGCGCTCTCACCTGCTCGCGCTCCCACTCAAACCAGTCGGGAATATGGTCAAACTCCGTTTCACCCTCCTGTGCCTTGAGATGTCCGTCCTCCTGCCAGGTCCAGCGCTTGCCGCAGGCAGTGCAGAACAGTTCCGTTCCCTTGGAGTCCATGGTAAACTCCTTGCGGCAGTGGGGACACTGGTAGAGCACCTTGTGCAATCCCTCCGCGCGGTCACTCTCGGTAATGCGGATGCCGTTCTCCTTCTGATAGCGGTAATCATCGTAAGAAAGTTCGCGGCGCAGGAGCGCGTTGATCTCATCCACCGACATGGTTTCGATCTGCTCCGGGGTCAGGATCAGCTTCAGGGTGGTGTGCATAGGAACTTTTCGTTTGCTGCGGAAGTTCCAGAAAGGCGCATACAGGTGGTTGCCCCGATGCACCACCGCCACCACAGGAACTTTGTTCATACGGATCAGCTTACCCAGTGAGTCAGGCAGAAAATTCAGTGTTCCGCAGGGGGTATACCGCGCCTCAGGGTACATGGCCAGCACATCACCGCGCTTTAACACCTTACGGATCGCCTTCACCAGATTGAGGTCGGCAGTAAATTTGCGAGTGGCGATTGCGCCGATCCACTCCAGCAGAAAGAACTTACCCACATAGCCGTCGATACTCACCACATTGCTCACCGGATGGGGAAAGGTTCCCATGGCGGCCAGCTCAAAGTCGATAAACTGCATGTGGTTGCTCAGCATCATGTAGGGCGGCTTGAGTCCCTCCATACCGATCTTCTCCACCTTGTACTTCTTGCCAATGAGCATCATACGGGAGAGGAGCCAAATCAGCCCTGTCCAAAAAATGGTGGGGTGCATGACCCGCTTTCCGGTAGGATACCGGCGCTTATTTTTATAATTGACATCAATATTCATATTCTCTCTCCTTTATACAACACAGCATGCATTATATTGTATTTTTTGCGTATTGGCAAGGAAAATATCAAGAAGAAAACCGGGGCGCCGCATTTTGCAGCGCTCCGGTTTATATATGAAATTTACTGTCCTGATTCAGTCACCGGTCATGGAATCCCAGATACTTCCGTCGATCTCACTGACCTTTGCAGCAGACTTATCCTGTCCCACTTCGTTTCCCGAACGTCCATGGCCTCCCATACCCTGAGTAAACGCAGCCTCAGGGTTGTATCCGCCGGAGCGCATAATTCTGGAGAAACCGAGACCGGCAAACAGAACGCCGCCGAGAATCATAATGATTCCCACCAGAAAATGACCCAGGATCATCACAACAGCACCTGCCACCATAATGATGATACTGATGACGATCGTGATCACTTCTTTGTTTTCCTGATAAAATTCGCGCATAGCAAAAAACACCTCATTCCTCAGTGATTTCTTTTCGAATTTGTTTGATGGCATTGCGGGCAGTATTCACCTGCGCGCGGTTCACCTCACGGCTCTCATCATAGCGCGCGCCGATGTAGACCTCACGAAGCTTGTTCGCCGCCTCCCTGTCAGTCTTTCCGGAAACGCGCTTCAGAATATCAGCCGTAGTGTGCCGGGGCTTGATCACCGTGCCGCGCTTTTGTTCCAATCGGAGAAATTCGCGGTACAGCTGCCGCACCTTTTTGCGGTTGGACTCATACTCTTTCTGTTGTTTCTTTGTTCCCTCCACCGCCGAGACCACCGTGAGGGACTCCGCCTGTTTCTCTTTCCACTTGGCATAGAAGTAAACCATGAGACCGATGGCGATCAATGCCGCCACCACAGCGATAATGAGGATCCACGGGGTGTGCTCCGGTGCCTTAGCCTCCGGCGGAATGTCCTCTGTACCGTCCGGGAATCCCACCGGCAGAGAGGGTGATCCCTCGTCCATGACCTCCTGCCGGTACTGATCCTTGTCGTATCCGGTTTTCTTCATCCACTCGGTGATCCTGTTCATGATCGTCTGGACAAACTCCGCAACGATCATAACAGGTGCAAGAATCATCGGGCCGACCTTCTTGAAGAGGTCATGAACCCCGTCCGTGAGCATCGGCTCTGTGAGGAAAAATCCGCCGCAGATCACGCCCACACTGCCGACCATGGTGACGATCTGACCCATATCACCGCGTGACCGGCTGCTGCCCATACGCAGCTTTCTCTGCAAAATCACACCGCACAGGAAGAAAATTCCGATGTATTTCAGGATGCTGTCGGTAAAGACCACCTTCTCCTCCAGCCCCCGGGGGTCCTCCAAAAAGACCGCAAGGCTGATAACCGCCCAAACAAGCAGCATAAATGCTGTTGCGTACTTCAAAAACTGGCGGTATCCAAAATACTCCAGATACATTCTGTCCAAAAGGATCATTCCCGAAGTATACAGTATGGGGAGAATCAAAACCAGCATCTCCCGCCATCCATTCGCCATCAGCAGCGATAAAAGCGGCAGCGCCGCGCAGAAATACGCGATAACATATTTCTCCCGATTTCTGAGGAAGGCGGCAAGTCCCGCCGCCACACCGCAGATCAGAGCCGCCGCGATCAGCGGATAACTGTAGGGCAGCACTGAGGGGCAGCAGCCCAGCAGTGCAAAGAAAATACAGCAGTCGGAGAAAATACGGAGGAACATCTCAAGATACATGACTGTTTTCCTCCTTTTCCCCTGTTTCCGCGGTCAGCACGCACAGGCTTCCGCCCACCACGCTCTCCATCTTCCGCACTGTTGCGCGGGAAGAAGCGTCCAGCGGCGGAGTGATCACGATATACGATTCATTGCTGCTGCGGTAGCGCAGGGTCATTTCCGCAAGGTAGCGGAAGGAGTAATAGCAGGTGGAATCGGCGCGGCCGAGCCCGTACAGGATCGTATTAATATGCCGGGGGCCAAGTCCCTCTGCCATGTGGAAGATCTTTCCCACAGGGCCGGGAACACTGCCGTTGGTGCGGAAACCGTAGGGGATCTTTTTCTCCTCCAGCTTCTCACAGACCGTGCGGGTCAGCCGCAGGCACTCCTCAAGGATCTCGTCGCGGGCACCCTCTGTGTTCAGCAGTACCACCACGTGCCGCTCGGCGGTGTGATCAAACTGTTTGACCTGCAGAGAGCCTGCCACTGCGCTGCGTGTCCAGGAGATGGACTTCATGGGCTCACGACCGCTGTAGTCACGAAAGCCGATGGTCAGGATGGGGTCCTCAAGGATAAACCGCCGAACGGAAACATCGCCCAGAAAACCGCCCAGCGCATCGATGGCAGCCTGCTGTTTTGACCGCTCTGGCATAATGACAACGCTCTGTGCATCGCCGTTCTTTTCCGTTTCCCGAAAGCCCAGCAGGTCGCCGGAGGATAGCTGATAAGGGGCGTAGGTATACTGTCCCCGCTTAGGGAGAGAAAAACGCACGCGGCGCTCAGCGCGCTGCCGGGGCATCAGGGAAAGTCTCTCCTCCACAGGATACCGGGAGATCATCACATTGGAAAAGGTTCCGTATTTTGCCTTCTCCGAGTGGAGAGTCGCGTCCACAGGGAAGGACGCCGTGAGCCGCACAAAGGGGATCGGCATGCGGCTTTTGTTTTTTACCACAGCTGTCCAGGTGACGATCTCGTCCGGCTCGGCAAGGATCTTGTCGGCACTGCTCTCAGACTCCAGCGCGTCCAGCGAGCGGTGTGCCCAAAAAAATTCCAGCACTGCCAGTATAACAGCAGTAAAGATCAAAAATATGTAGATCATACCTCTGTCTGTTCCATGGGAACAGCCACACCGCCAATCTTACTCATAAGGTAGTTTTCCGCATCCTTACCGGAGCCGGAGGATGCGGTCACACGGTGTGCCAGCACAGGAACAACTTCCTTCACCACATCCTCGGGGATCACATAGTCACGACCCGCCATGGCGGCAGTGACCTGAGCGGCCTTGTACAGTGCGATGGCGCCGCGGGTGGATACGCCGTTCACCAGTTCGCGTGCCTCACGGGTAGCTGCCACCAGATCCATCAGATAGGCGGAAACATCGTCGCTGACGTGGACTTCGTGGTAGGTGCGGCGCAGTTCCTGAAGCTCCTCGATGGTAACGACCTGCTCCAGTTCCTCCACCAGTGTCAGGGTGGAGGGACGGGAAATAACAGCCAGTTCCTGCTCCCGCTCCATGTAGCCCATGGACAGGCGCATGAAGAATCGGTCCATCTGTGCCTCAGGCAGCGGGAATGTACCGTAGGACTCAATGGGGTTCTGGGTCGCCATGACCATAAAGGGAGATGCCATAGGATAGGTTGTGCCGTCCACTGTGACCTGCTTTTCCTCCATAGCCTCCAGCAGTGCGGACTGGGTGCGGGGAGTGGCGCGGTTGATCTCATCTGCCAGCACCATACTGGAGAACAGAGGTCCCTTGCGGAACTCAAACTCGCCTGCCTTCTGGTTGTAGAAGTTGATACCTGTCAGGTCAGAGGGCAGCAGGTCGGGAGTAAACTGAATACGCTTGAAATCACCGCCAACGGTCTTGGCAAAGGAGCGGAACAGCATGGTCTTGCCGGTGCCGGGTACATCCTCCAGCAGCACATGACCGCCGCAGATAAAGCTCACCACGATCTGGCGGATGACTTCATCCTTGCCTACGATCACGCGGGAGCAGTTTTGAATGACTTTGTTGGTATAGTCCTGAAATTTCTCTACTTGCACAGCTATGTTCCTCCTGAGTTGTTTTGAACTGTTTTCTGCTGCGAGTATAGCATAATTTCCCATCATACACAAGCAACCGGAAGTTGCCGGAGAGGAAAAACTGCAGAAATTTTCCGCAACCGGAGGTTGCACGCCAAATTTTTGGTATATTCCCCCTGTTGCGCCATTAGTTTCTTCGTGATATAATTTTATGTGCATTACACTGCAGAAAAATTATACGGGAGGCAATCCTCATGTCTTTTGAGAATATTCGCTATGTAGGCGTAAATGATCACGAAGTAGATCTGTTTGAAGGACAGTACGTTGTACCCAACGGCATGTCCTACAATTCTTACATCATCATGGATGAGAAGATCGCCGTCATGGATACGGTGGATATCCGCTTTGCTGACGAGTGGCTCGCTAACATTGAGCGCGAGCTGGGCGGCCGCACCCCTGACTATCTGGTGGTACAGCATATGGAACCCGACCACTCCGGCAGCATCTTCCGCTTTGCTGAGCATCACCCCTCTGCCACCGTGGTATCCTCCGCGCAGGCATTCACTATGATGAAAAACTTCTTTGGCACCGATTTTGCCGACCGCCGCACTGTGGTCACAGAGGGTGACTCCCTCGCTCTGGGCGCTCACACCCTCCACTTCGTCACCGCTCCTATGGTACACTGGCCCGAGGTCATCATGACCTATGAAAGCAGCGAAAAGGTGTTGTTTGCCGCGGATGGCTTCGGCAAGTTCGGCGCACTGGACCGCGAGGAGCCCTGGGCAGACGAGGCACGCCGCTATTTCATTGGCATCGTTGGCAAGTACGGCGCACCTGTACAGGCTGTTCTGAAGAAGGCCGCCACACTCGATATCAGCGCCATCTATCCCCTCCACGGCCCCATGCTCACCGAGAATCTCGGCTACTACATCGGTCTCTATAATACCTGGTCCTCCTATGTCCCCGAGGAGGATGGCGTTGTGATCGCTTACGCCTCTGTTTACGGCAACACCAAGGCTGCTGCCCTGAAGCTGGAGGAGCTGCTCCGCGCGCAGGGCACTCCCGTTGTTTCCTATGATCTCGCCCGCTGCGACCTCCACCGCGCGGTGGCAGATGCCTTCCGCTACAGCAAGCTGGTGTTGGCGACCCTTACTTACAACGGCGAACTCTTCCCCTTCATGCGCGACTACATCGACCAGCTCACCGAGCGCAGCTTCTCCAACCGCACAGTCGGCTTCATCGAGAACGGCAGCTGGGCACCCACCGCCGCACGCAACATGAAGGCAAAGCTTGAAAAGTGCAAGAATCTGACGATGCTGGAGCCCACCGTTACTGTCCGCTCCGCCCTTAGCGAAGCAAGCGAGCAGCAGCTGAAGGATCTGGCGCTGGCACTGAAGTAAATCACGAAACAAATCAATGGCGTGCTGCAGATAGCAGCACGCCATTGATTTCTCAGGTGTATCCCACAACAAAACCGCCCTGCGAGGATCGCAGGGCGGTTGTTTGTCTTTCTTATCAGACAGCCTTGTGCTTCTTTGCGTAATTTCTTACAAGCAGGTACACAGGCAGACCAACAAGAGTGATGCCGATGCTGCACAGGGACATGACAGTAGCAGAGAAAATCTGGCTGACTACCACATACAGGCCGCTGGCAATGGCAAGCAGAGGAATGACAGGATACAGCGGTACCTTGTACTTGCGCTCAGCATCGGGATGGGTCTTGCGCAGCTTGATCACGCACACAAAGGTGAGTGTATAGAAGATCCAGCAGGAGAAGACTGCCAGGTCAGTAAGCAGATTGAACTGACCGATCAGTGAGTACAGGCAAGCCAGGAAGCCGATAAGGAACACGGAGTTTGCGGGGACCTGCTTACCGTTCAGCTTGCCAAGGGTCTTGCTGAAGGGCAGAGTGCCCTGATCGGCAAGGTGGTATGCCACACGGGAACCGGACATCAGGAAGCCATTGGCAGCACCGATCACGGAAATGATGATACCCACCTTAATGAGCGTACCGCCTACAGGTCCAAACAGCTTCATCGCCACAGCGGAAGCGGGAGAGGAGATCGTCATCAGCTCCTCGGCGGGGATGACCCACAGGTAAGCCATGTTGATCACGAAATACACAGCCATGATGATGGACACACCGCCCACGATGGCGCGGGGCATATCCTTGCCGGGGTTCTTCATCTCACCGGCAATGGCGCCCACATTGGTCCATCCCTCAAAGGCAAACAGAACAGCCAGCAAAGTAGAGCCGAGAACTGCGCCTGCGTTCTTATCTTCTGCCACCAGAGGAGTGAAGATAGGATTGCAGCCCTCGCCGAGAACGAAGCCCAGGATCATAATGAGGAACAGGGGGATCAACTTGCAAATTGTAGACACAAGCTGGATATTTGCCGCGGTTTTGGAGCCAAGGGTATTGACCGCGCACAGAAGGATGATCAGTGCGATAGCCACAGGCAGCTTGAACTGCTCACCGATATACGGTGCCAGCTCATCGCCAACAGTAACGCCGTAGCCCGCCAAAAACGCTGGGTAGAAGATAATCGTCTGCATCCAGCCGGCCAAAAAACCGACTTTCTTGTCAAACACATCGCCCAGATAGGCAACCATGCCGCCGGTCTTGGGGATCATAACGGCAACTTCCGCAAAGGTCAAAGCGCCCAGCAAGCTTGCCAGACCGCCGAAGATCCAGGCCAGCATACCCATGCCGGGTGCGCCGCCGGTCTGACCGTAGATGGCGTAGGGCTTAAAGAATACGCCCGCACCGATAACGCAGCCGACAACAATGGACATTGCCGCGGTTACGCCCAGTTCCTTTTTCATCTTCTTTTCCGCCATACAATGAACTCCTCTTTGTGTTGTTTATCTCTCTCCACCCGGGGAGTTGTTCCGTGGTGCGGGTATGGGGACTCGAACCCCAACGCTTTCGCACGAGAACCTAAATCTCGCATGTCTACCAATTCCATCATACCCGCATATGAGCGGCAGGGCGATCTGCCGCCTGTTTAAAAATATCAGATCTGAGTCTTGGCCCAGGCTGCGAGCTGCTCCTTGCTGCTCTCCACCTGATGCCCCAGTACCGCCATACCGCTCAGCACATCCGCACCCGGGCAGGAGCGCTGCAGATCGCTTACGGCGTTTGCCATGCCGCTGCCCTCATTGGTACAGAGGGGAACGACCGTCTTTCCGGTAAGATCGTAATGCTCAAGGAAAGTGAATACACACATGGGTGCGGTACCGCACCAGCAGGGGAAGCAGACAAAAATTCTGCTGTAACCGGAAATATCGTCCACATAGCCGCGGATGGCGGGTCTGGCGCCGGTTTTCATTTCCTCC
This sequence comes from Candidatus Pelethomonas sp., assembly GCA_045615065.1. GTDB lineage: Bacteria > Bacillota > Clostridia > Oscillospirales > Oscillospiraceae > Pelethomonas. The sequence goes on from JAZLEB010000086.1 coordinate 42,338, forward strand.
GCTGCCTGCGCGCAGCACTCGCGGTAGCCTGCGGCATAGGGCGCAGCGGTGTCGATCTCAAAGAGATCTGCGCCAAGCGCTTCCGCAAGATACTCGGCGGCGCGCTCGGTGTGTCCCTTATCCAGATGCTGAATGCCGCCTGGCATATAGTTTTCTCCCTTTCGGGAGTAATAAACCACCAGAACATCCGACATAACGCCGCCTCCTTTGTACACAAAAATTCAATTTATTATACATGATTCCATACAGGTTTGTAAACACCATATTTCCGGTTCGGACTATTGAATTTAGAAATGCGATAAGGTATGATATAAAATGGATTATCAGAGCAAAGGAGTGTGCCGCATTTGTCTACACCTCGCATCGCAGCTATTCATGATCTCAGCGGTTTTGGTCGCTGCAGCCTGACCATTGTGATGCCGACCATCGCCGCCATGGGTGTGCAGTGCTGTCCGCTGCCCACCGCCTATCTCTCCACCCACACCGGCGGCTTTACCGGCAACACCTTTTTGGATATGACCAATGAGATGTCACCCGTCACAGAGCACTGGAAGCGGGAAGGTGTCACCTTTGATGCCGTATATACCGGGTTTATGGGAAGCCGTGAGCAGATGGTGCTGACAGCGGATTTTATCCGCAGCTTCAAAACCGCGGACAACTATGTTGTGATCGACCCCGTTATGGGTGATCATGGCAAGCCCTACCGCACTTATACGCCGGAGATGTGCGCGGCCATGAAGGAACTTGTTTCTTTTGCGGATGTAATAACACCCAACCGCACCGAAGCAGCAATATTGCTGGATATCCCCTATGATGACCTTCGCATTGACACAGAGGAGGATTGCCGCAGATGGGCGCAGGCACTGAGCTGTGATGGTACGCGCAGCGTGGTACTAAAGGGCGTCTCTCTTGCTCCCGATACACTGGGCGCAGCCTGCTTTGACCGCGCTACAGGCGAGGTCTCCTTTGTACAGGCAAAGCGGGTGGATAAACAGTTCCATGGCACCGGTGACCTCTTTGCATCGGTTCTTACTGGCGCGCTGGTAAGAGGATACAAACTATACAGCGCCGCGCAGATGGCAGCGGATTTTGTCAGTTTGGTTGCCGCTCATACGGCGGCTCAGGACATCCCCGGCCGGGAGGGTGTAGATTTTGAACCCCACCTTTGGCGGTTGGGCAAGCTTTGCAGTGAAGGAGGAACACTTAAATGAGCTACGCAGATCAGGTATTTATCAACGCCTGCAATGATATTTTGGAGAACGGTTTCCGTGACACCGAGCTGGAGGTGCGTCCCCGCTGGGAGGACGGCACTCCTGCACACACTGTGAAGAAATTTGGTGTAGTAAACCGCTACGATCTTAGGAAAGAGTTCCCCGCCATGACTCTGCGGCGCACCTACTTCAAGTCCTGTGTGGATGAACTTCTCTGGATCTGGCAGAAGAAGAGCAACGATATCCACCAGCTGAAAAGCGGCATCTGGGATGCCTGGGCAGACGAGCAGGGTACCATCGGCAAGGCCTACGGTTATCAGCTGGGTGTGAAGCACAAGTATACAGACGGTTGGTTTGATCAGGTGGACCGGGTACTGAAGGATCTCAAGGAAAATCCTGCCAGCCGCCGTATGCTCACCAACCTCTTCAATCATCACGATCTCAGCGAAATGGGGCTTTACCCCTGCGCCTACTCCATGACCTTCAATGTAAGCGGTGACACGCTGAACGCCATCCTCAACCAGCGCTCTCAGGATATGCTCACCGCAAGCAACTGGAATGTCTGCCAGTATGCCGTACTGGTGCATATGATGGCGCAGGTCAGCGGTCTGAAGGCCGGCGAGCTGGTTCATGTGATCGCTGATTGCCACATCTATGACCGCCACGAGCCTATCGTGCGCGAACTTATCAAGCGTGAACCCCGCCCCGCACCCAAGCTGTGGATCGATCCCGAGGTGAAGAATTTCTATGACTTCACTGTGGACAGCTTCAAGCTGGTGGACTACGATCCCCACCCCTTTGATGAGAAGATTGAGGTGGCGGTATGAATGCGATCGCAGCTGTCAGCAAAAGCTGGGGACTTGGCAAGGACAATGATCTGCTGTTCCATATCAGCGAGGATATGAAGCGCTTCCGCGCCCTCACCGCCGGCGGAACCGTCATTATGGGGCGAAAAACTTTGGACTCCATGCCCGGCGGCAAGGCACTGCCCAAGCGCCGCAACATCGTTATCACCCGTGACAAGACATTTGCCCGCGAGAATGTAGAGGTGGCGCACTCCATCGAGGAAGCCATCGCCCTCACCGCAGGCGAAGACCCCGATAAGGTGTGGGTCATCGGCGGCGGTGAGATCTACAAGGCTATGCTTCCCCACTGCCGCATGTGTTATTTGACCCATGTGGAAGCTGATCCCCCCTGCGAAATTTATTTCCCCGACCTCAGTAAGCTGGATCACTGGAAAGTACTCAGGCACGAAGGGCCTCAGAGTGACGGTACCCTGACCTACCGGTTTGTGGACTACATCAACGAAGTATAATCGCTTTTGATAGAGGAGGCGCGCCATGCCGGAACTGACTACGGATATTCGCTATATCAAAGGCATCGGTGAACAGCGGGCAAAATCTCTTGCCAAGTTGAATATCTTCACCCTGCGCGACCTGATCTCCTACTTTCCCCGCGCCTATGATGACCGCCGCGCCGCCCGCAGGATCGCTGACCTGCAGGATGGCGAGACAGCCTGTGTGGAGGCTATGATCGCCTCCACCCCTACCCTGCACCGCATCCGCAAAGGTATGGAACTGGTAAAAGTTCGTGTGGTGGATGAAAGCGGCGCGTTGGATATCGTTTTCTTCAATCAGGTCTATATGCGCGACAATCTGCGCGCTGGCGACACCTACACTTTCTTCGGTAAAGCCGAGGGAGAAGGCCGCCGCAAGAGCATGGCAAACCCCATTGTGGAAAAAGAGGGCAGCCGTACAGTAACCGGGCGCATCGTGCCCGTCTACCCACTGACCGCAGGCGTAACACAGAATTTCCTTGTGAAATCCATGGAGCAGGGACTTGCTGCCTGCCGCGATCTCCTGCCGGATGTACTGCCGGATGAGGTGCGCCGCGCCCACAACCTCAGCCATATCAGCTATGCCTATGAGAAGATCCACTTCCCCGAACACGAAGAGGAACTGAACATTGCCCGCAGGCGGCTGGTATTTGAGGAACTGTTCCTCCTTGCCATCGCCCTCAAAAAACTGAGAACACGGCGGGAAGACCTGTCCTGTCCGCCCTATAAACACACCGACCTTGCTGAATTTTACAGCACACTCCCCTTCTCTCTCACCGGCGCCCAGCAGCGGGCGGTAAACGAAGTTCTCGCGGATTTTCGTGCCGGACGTCCTATGAACCGACTGGTGCAGGGTGATGTTGGCTCCGGTAAAACCATGGTGGCAGCGGCGGCGATGGTCTGTGCCGTACGCAATGGGCATCAGGCAGCGCTGATGGCGCCTACGGAGATCCTTGCCGAGCAGCATTACCGCGGTCTCGCGCCGCTTTTGGAGAAGTTAAACATCTCCTGTGCTCTGCTCACCGGCGGTATGCCTGTCAGGGAGCGGCGGCGGGTACTGGCTGGGCTTGCGGACGGTTCGATCCGGGTCGCGATCGGTACCCACGCCCTTATCAGTGAGGATGTTGCTTACGAAAACCTCGGACTGGTGGTTACGGACGAGCAGCACCGGTTTGGCGTGGCACAGCGCGCCGCGCTGTCCGCCAAAGGTACTGACCCCCACCTGCTGGTCATGTCCGCCACTCCTATCCCCCGCACACTGGCACTGATCATTTACGGCGATCTGGATGTATCTGTGATCGACGAATTACCTCCCGGGCGGCAGAAGATCGACACCTTCTCTGTCACCGGAGCCTATCGGGAGCGGATCTATGCCTTTCTCCGCAAAGAGATCGCCGCAGGGCGGCAGGCGTATATCATCTGTTCCATGGTGGAACAGAGTGAGGAAACGGATGACCGCGCCGCGGTGACCGCCTACGCCAAGCATCTGCAGGAGCACATTTTCCCCGATCTGCGCATCGCTTTTATCCACGGGCGGATGAAGTCCAAAGAAAAGGATGCTGTAATGACCGCCTTTGCCACGGGCGATACGGATATTCTCGTTTCCACCACAGTGGTGGAGGTGGGTGTGGATGTTCCAAATTCCACTGTTATGGTAGTGGAGGATGCCGACCGCTTTGGTTTAAGCCAATTGCATCAGCTGCGCGGCCGTGTCGGCCGCGGGCAGCATAAATCCTACTGCATTCTGATTTCCGACAACAAGAACGAGGATACCCGCCAGCGTCTGAAGGTCATGGCGAAGACCTCTGACGGCTTCAAAATTGCCGAGGAAGATCTTAAGCTTCGCGGCCCCGGTGATTTCTTCGGTCAGCGCCAGCACGGTCTGCCGGCCCTCAAGGTTGCCGACTTGAGCTGTGATATGGCGCTTCTGAAGGAAGCGCAGGCAGCGGCCCACAAATTGCTGCGGCACGACCCCGAGCTGAAACACCACCGTGCCACCGCCGAGCGGATCGAAGAACTCCTTGCCGCAAACGCGGAGATCATGAATTAAAAAGGTGCTGGCGCAACATTTTGCGCCAGCACCTTTTTCGATGTACAGTCTTTTCTCACAAAAAGCACCCCCATTCGGCAAAGCCGAATGGGGGTGCTCGCTGTTAATTAGCCGAGACGATTCACGCAGATTGCGAAATCTTCAGGAGCAACAAAAGCAGCAGGAGCGGAGGGGATTGCGGGAGCAGCGGACTTCTCATAGCGGAAGAAACCAACGCTGCCGGCGCGGCGCATGCTCCAGGGATCGGGTTCGGGCTCGGGAATCTCGATCGCGGGCAGACCCTGGATCTCGCTGGCGGGAGTTGCGTTCAGAATGGAAGCAACAATGTTGCCCTTGCCGGTGTTACCCAGCTCGAACAGCATAGGCTTGGTCTTGATCTCAACGCGGTTCCAGTTCTCGTCCCAACCGAACTGACCGGTGCCCATACCACCAATGTACAGATACAGCAGGTTCTCGCTGCCCTCGTTCCAGTAGTCATACAGGGACAGATAGAATGCGGGAGCGCCTTCTGCAGTCTTGCCGGCATAGTAGATGTCGGAGAAGTGGTAGGTGATGCGAGGCATGGTGCCTGCGCGGAACATATCGGTCAGAGAGGTCTCTTCGATCTCACGGATGACGAACACGTTGTGCAGCTCGGTATCTGCATCGACCTCATAGACGGTGGAGAAGACAGCGGGGCTGCCCCACATGTCGCTGTAGCCGATCATTGCGCCCATCTCATCGGTGAACATCGCCTCGCCCCACTCCTCGTTGTAGGAATAGGTCATGTTGGTGATCTCATCGATGTACCACAGACGGCCCACGTTATCCAGAATGACATGGGTGGTGGCGGGCATATAGGTTGCCATGATGCTGTTGCCGAAGGCATCCTGATACAGATCGCTGTAGATGGTGGTGCCATCGTTGTCGATGTTGGTAATACCGCAGAAGACGATCTCGCCGACGGAGCCGTGGCCGGTCTCACCGGTGACGAAGTTACCGGCGGACTGAGCCAGGTAGCCGGACAGATCGAACTTGTGCCAGGTATAACCGTACTTCTCAGGATCATAGGAGTTCAGCATATCCTCCTCGGCCTCGTGGGTGAGGGGCTGATCGGCGTAGAAGTAGAAGTTCATGATACCGGAGAACATTCCGGTTGCCTCGGAATAATCGAAGCTGAAGATCATATCGCCATCGATGGGGGAGAGCAGATCGCGGACCACACCGGTGGTGGGATCGATCTCATAGATGATACCGGCATTGCCGAACTCGCAGGCCCAGATGGAACCCTTAGCGTGGATGGCAGCGCCGATGGTCAGGCCGTAGCCCATGAACTCCTCGGGAGCGGAGATCAGAGTGCCCAGCTCCATGTGGGCAGCGCCCTCGTTCATGCTGTAGCTGTAGAACTTGCTTGCGCCGACGCTGTTGATGCCGCCTGCGGAGTAAGAAACGATACCTTCGATGTCGAGAGTGAGGGATGCGACGGTGACTGCGCAGGTGTCGAACAGAGTCTCATCTGCAGCGTTGGCAGCGGTGATCACGCAGGAACCATCGCCCACTGCGGTGATCTTACCGTTCTGGTCAACAACGGCAACGGTTTCATCGCTGGTGCTCCAGACCAGATCCTGGTGAGCGCTGTACCAGGGATCGAAGGTGCAGCTCAGGTTGGCGGTGCCGCCCTTGCCCAAAGACAGGGTGTGAACAGACAGGGTGGGAGTTGCGACGATCTCTGCATCGAAGTTGGGAACATTCTGGTGCTCTGCCTTGGCTGCTGCCTCAGCAGTCAGAGGAGCCATCAGACCGCAGGTCTCGTTGGACAGAGTACCAACGACCTTGGTGGTGAAGGTGCCATCCTCAGCGAAGGTGAACTCAACCAGCTCGCTGGACAGCTGATACCAGCTGACAGGATAGAAGCGGGCCCAGTAGAGGGTCTCGGTGTTGTGATCCCAGGTCATGGACTGGAGGTAATCCATCTTCATGCCGGTGTCACCCATGTCGGTCATCATCCAGCCGGGCATCCAGGATTCTGCCCACTCGTCATACTCCATGGGCAGGCTCCACAGGTGAGCGGTCTCGGTGAGAACGATCTCCTCGTTGCCTTCCTCGTCGTAAACGGATTCGGCGTTGGGACCCAGGACATAGATGGTGTCATCGCTGATAGCCAGAGTCAGACCGTACAGACCGCCGCGCTGAGCAGCCCAGTCTTCCTGATAGGGAGCAACATCCATCCACATATTCTCGTCGTAGTACTGACCGCGCAGGTTGATGGTGTTGATCTCGGTGGTGGGATAGCCGTAAGCATCCTCATAGGTGCTGATACCATACAGCTTGCCGTCGGCATAGTTGAAGGCCAGATCCTGATAGATGTAGTTCAGAGTGGTGATGTAGCATGCCTCGAGGTTCACGCTGTCAGCCAGCATATCCTCATAGCGAATGCCGTAGAACTTACCGTTCTCGTCCTGAGCGTAGATGTAGCCGTTCACATACTCGGCGCAGATGAAGTCTGCGGAGCCGGCGAACAGGCTGGTCTCGTTCTTGTTAACATCGCTGTTGAAGGCGACCCAGGAACCGGGATAGCCGTCGGGATCAGGCTGGAAGCCGATGAAGTTGCCGTAGCTTGCGCCCTCGCCGCCCAGGTTGATGGCGTAGTAGCTCTCGTTACCTGCGTAGTCGCAGACAGCGATAGCGACCTTCTGGCCAGCATAGTCGCTGAGGTTCAGCTTGCCGTTGGTAGCCTTACCGCGCTGATCCTCATCCATGTCGGGATAGTAGTAATCCAGAGCGGCGCTTGCGCTGCCGTTGAGCAGAACAACGGCTGCGATGTAGTTGTTGTCCTGAACGGTGAAGGTCAGTTCCTTGGTCTCAGCATTGTAAGCCAGGGAATCGCCAACCAGCTCGGGAGCGGTGTTGTCGATGGTGAAGGAGTAGCTGAGGGTGTTGCCCTCGGTAACCTCGTAGTTGTCCCAATCGACCTTGCCGTTTTCAACATAATACTCGGGCACGCAGATCAGATTGATATCCAGCTGAGTGCCGTCGGGCAGGGGATTGCCGTTTGCATCGGTGAATCTCCAGTCGCCCAGACCGATGCCGTAGTCAGCGGTGGAATCGTACCACTCGCCGTAGTTGGTGTAGTAGAAGCTTGCGGTCATGTTGTCGTCAAAGTACTCGTAGTCCTCAACGAGGTAGACCTCGCCGGTCTTGGAGTCGACAACTTCCAGCTTCACGTCGCCTGCGTTACGGATCAGAGTGGGGAAGATAGCGTAGATCTCCCACTGAGCGGTGGGCAGGTTGGAGATGGCGTTACGGGCCTCGATATAGCGCATATCGCCAAAGACCTCGCCGGTCTCTGCATCGTAGCCACCATAGATGTTACCGGTGTAGTACAGGCCCTGGCCGTAGCCGATGGGAGCCCATGCCAGAATGTTCTTGGTGGGATACATGATGTGGCTGTAGCGGCTGAGAGTACCGTAAGCAAAGTCCATAAAGGTGTTGGAGTCGTACATGGAGGGATCGCTCCAGTTGCCATACCAGCCCAGCAGGGGGATGGAGTGGGAAGCGTCCATAACGCCCTCGCCGTCAGCGACGGAGTTGATGTACAAGAAGCCTTCCATGTAGAAACCGTTCACATAGCCCATTGCTTCCATCTCAGCAACGGTAGCTGCGGGGACAGAGATGGTAGCGGTCACGGTGACGCTCTGACCGGCCTTGACGGTGACGGTCTCAGCGCTGAAGGTGACATCAGCATCCAGAGCGGTCATGCCGTCGGTGCTGTACAGGAAGCCATACTGATCCATGGCAGTGCCGGTGGTCAGGATGGAAGCGGACAGATCGTAGGTCAGAGTGCTGTCGCCAAAGTTGGTGATAGTGAACTCGATGACGCGGTCGTGAGTGCCGTCGCCCAGCTCAGCCTTGACCTTGCCGTCATCCTGTCCCTTGACAGTGATGTAGGCGTTGGACATGATGGCGTTCTGGATGTTGGCCAGACCTGCGCCCTGATTACGGATGGAATACTCGAAGCCGGTGGCATCCTCAATGACGGGCACTGCGGTGGACATCAGCAGGGAGTGAGCCAGCACGCGGGAGGAAACACCGGTCTTATCCAGAATGCCGTTCTCTCTGAGGTGCTGAGCCAGCAGAGCGGTCAGACCGGACAGGTGGGGAGCGGCCATGGAGGTACCGGACATGGTGGTGTAACCATCGTGGTTGGGGGTCAGACCGCTGACGGAGTAGATGCCGCCGCCGGGTGCGGTGATCTCGGGCTTGATGCGCAGATCGCCGGTGGTACCCCAGGAGGAGAAGCTGCTCATGGTAGCATTCTCGAAGTTGACATCCATATCAACATCCAGACGCTTGCAGACGGAGAAGGTACCTGCAAACAGGCCGTCTTCGTTCTTGGCGAAGGAGTTGAACAGAGCGTAAGCTTCCTCGAAGGAGATACCCATGCAGGGAACCTCGGGGAAGGTGGTGCCGGTGATATTGGGCTGGATAGCGCCGGGAACGTTGTTGTAGATCACAACGCCTGCTGCGCCAGCCATAGCGGCGTGAATGTGCTTATCGAAGAAGTTGTAGGTGCCGCGGGCGACCAGAACGACCTTGCCGGTAAAATCATAACCGTCAAAATCGGAGGGGGCGCCTGCGTAGATGCGCTCATCAGTCTGAACAGCGCCGCTGAACAGATTGGTGGGGTCGCCCAGGAACACCAGCTCATAGTTGGTGGGGGCAAACTCAGGATCGATCTGATCCATGTGGCCCCAGCTGCTCATGTTGTAATTCTCATCCAGAACAGCATTGTAGGGGGCCAGGGGCAGCTTCTCGCCATCTGCGCCCAGGAAGGAGATGGTCAGAGAAGAGAAGCTGGAAACGTTGTCTGCGCTGGCTACGGAGAAGGTGTTCTCGTAGGTGGCAGGCTCACCGGTGGTGTAGGTACCGGCCTCATCGGTGTACATCATGCCAACGTTGTTGTGGCTGTATGCAGCCCAGGTGCCGCTGTTACCGGCTGCGACGGACATGACGATGCCGCTGTCGGCAACGGTATCCATGATGCCGTTGATGAACTCGGACCACTCGGAAGCGTAGGAAGCGTTAAAGCCGGGATAGGGTGCGCCCAGAGACAGGTTCACGACATCGCAGCCCAGAACGATGGAGTCCTCAACGGCTGCCATGTAGTCACTGGCGTAGGTGCCGCCGGAGACGCTGAAGACGCGCATGGTCAGCAGCTGAGCGTCGGGGGCAACGCCGGTCACGCGAACGGAATCATAGGCGGAGATGTAGTGCACACCATTCTCCTCCTGTGCCTTCAGAGCATCCAGCATGAGGTGGAGATCATAGGTGGTGATGGTGCCGTTGCCGCTCAGGTCGGCATAGTCGACATTGTTGATAGCAGCGCCGCCGAAGATGAAGTCCTTGACAGCATTGATGTCAGCCATGTCAAACGCGCCGCTTGCATCAAAGTCATAGACCTTGGCGCAATCAACGTAGCGGTTAGCGGTTGCGATACCTGCAACGTGGGAACCGTGCTCATTGCCGTTATCGGAATGGTCAACGGTCAGGTTCAGGTCGGCATAGTTGTAGTTGAAGGGGAGCTTGCTGCTCAGGTACAGGTCCTCAGCGGTGACATTGCCATTGCTGCGGCTGTAGATGTGCAGCTGATCCAGAACGGAAGCGATTTCCTGGACGGTGAGCAGATTCAGAGAAGCAACATACTCGTCATAGCTCATGCCGTTGCGCTCAGCCAGCTCAGCCAGAGCGTACTCAAAGGCAGCGCCGGAGAAGGACTGGTGATCGGTATCCGTACCGGTGTCGATCACAGCGACACGGGAGCCTGCACCGGTGTAGCCGCTGTTCTGTACGGAGCTGGCACCGGTCATCTCCTGAGAGACGATGTTGGAGGGCTCGGCGGTCATGGGATAGTACATGGTCTCCATGTAGATTGCCTTGACGCCGGCGACCTTCTTGAGGGTCTCGATCTGACCGAACTTGACGTTGGCAGAGATGGCGTTTGCGACCAGAGTCAGATTCCACTGAACATCCAGCTCCTCGCCGATAGCGGCGGAGAGAGCATCGGTCATGGAATGCTGAACGGAGATCAGATACTCGCGCTGCTCGGCAACGGAGCTGCCGTCGGCGAGAGCATCGTCGGCACTGTGCATCAGGGTGATGGCGGGATCACCCTCCAGCACGATCATAACACGGACGATATCGGAGTCGGAGTAGGGAGCCTTGTTCTCCTCGATAGCAGAACCGGGCTTTGTCAGGTTTGCGGAAATATTGTCCAGACGCTCAACGGTAATACCGGTGCGCTCAGTTGCCAGCGCGGAGGCGGGCAGCATGGTCAGCACCATAGCAAAAGCCATCAGCAGGGACAGAATCTTCTTGAAGTTTTTCATCGTTTTCTACCTCCTGCTTAACCGTTGATGAAGTACATCAGGATCTTTGCCAGCTGTGCGCGGGTAGCCTCACCCTTGGGGTTGAGGGTGCCGTCGCCCATGCCGTTGATGATGCCATTCTCAACAGCCCACTTCAGTGCTGCCTCGGCATAACCGCTCACTTCACCTGCATCAGTGAAGCCTGCCAGGCTGCCGCTGGTTGCGGGCTCGCCGGCATAGCGGTACAGCATGGTAGCCAGCTGCTCACGGCTGATGTTGCCGTTGGGGTTGGTACCATCGGACACACCGTTGGCCTTAGCCCAGTTCATGCCGATCTCGTACCAGGTTGCACCGCCGTTGGTATCAACACCATCCAGACGGGCCAGAACGGTCATCAGCATAGCGCGGGTCATGCTCTGATCGGGGGAGAAGGTGTCCTCACCGGTACCATTGAAGATCTCACGGGAGGTAACGAAAGTGATTGCTTCCTGAGCCCACATATCGTCATCAACAAACTCCTTGGTGTTGTCAACGACCTTAACAGTGACATCACCCTCAACAGTGATGGCCAGACCGTCCTCGGTCATAGCGGTTGCGGACAGGACCTTCTCGGTGCCGTCGGGGTAAACGACAACGATAACAGTACCGGCGCTGACATCCTCAACGGGGATCTCAACGGTCACAGACTCCACAGACTCGGGAACAGTGATCTCGACGGGAACAGCCTCTTCGGCGCTCTCAGCGATCTTAACCTCGACAGGCAGGGTCACGACCTCGGCCTCAGCGGCCTCCTCGGAGATCTCTGCCTTCACCTCGGTAACATTGCCGTTCTTGTCGGTGACAGTGGTGGCGGTGGTACCGTCAGTAGTCTCGGTGGTCTCGGTCACATTACCTTCCTTATCGGTGGTGGTAGTGGTTGTGGAACCATCGGGATTGGTGGTCACTTCCTCATCAGGGACAGAAGGAGCGGGGGGAGTGGGGATGCTGCCTTCGTTGGGGTTCATGACGATGAGGTTTGCGATCTCGTCATTCAGAGACTCGTTGCTATTGAACTCCTTAACGATAACAGGGATGTTGGTGATCGTCCAGGAGCCGGAAACCGCGAAACGAACCTTAATGATCATTTCGCCGGCAGCCACAGCCTGTGCGGAAGTGGTTGCGTAAATGATGGTCACAGAATCGGTGGATTCACTCACATGAGTGAGTACACCTTCGACTTCGCAGCTCACATAGGTCAGGCAATTCTGATCGAACTCAACGACAAACTTTCCGTTCGTAGTTGCCTCAGTGGCAGAAATCTTAACGACGACGGTGCCGTTGCCACTTATTGCCGATGCCTTCAGGCTGCTGATCTCATCGGTGGCCAGAGCGGTCATGCTCATGGTGAACAGCATGACCAGCGCAAGAAGTACAGATGTGATCTTCTTCATTGGTTTCTTCCTTTCAAAAATTTTGTTTCTTCCGGAAAACGTTCTGCAGCTTTGGCGGCAAACAGTATTCCCCAATTACCATCGCCGCAACTTTCTCAGGCAGTTATCATCCCTTCTCACAGGAACAAGTTTCCTCCCGCCCAAAAAAGCCTCGGTTCCTTTTCCGCAGCAGCAAAAAAACCACCGGAATCAGGAATGACTCACTTCAGCAAAAGCATATGTTTTCCAGTATAAGATAACAGCGTAATTATAAGCCAAATCCGTTGGAATATCAAGGTTTTTTTACTTTTTCAGCTCGCCCGGACTGTTTTGGAAAATGATGGCACCTCCGATTGTGCAACATTTACATTCTCGCCGTATTTTCCGCGTGCAGACCACGAAATTTTCGTTATTTTACCATATGACCTCCGCCCGCAAAAAAACGAGCTGTCCCGCATATACTAAAATATCACGTGGAAACGTTTCCCACCTCCCATTTTCCGCCTTTTTTGCGGTTACAAATATCTGTTTTTCTTCGAAAACGCACCAGTTCTGTAACGCACAGTAAATTGCTGTACATTTTTACAAAAACAGCAGGTATAACATGGTTTCTTGGGGATAAATTTGTAAAAAGTGCTGTTGACGGAACGCAAGAAATTTGCTAACATAAATCTATATTCCCAACTCTACATGCTTTAAAGCGTGTTAGTGTGAGATTTGAAGAGGAGATTGCCTATGTATACGCAG
>JAZLEB010000087.1:0-11642 GCA_045615065.1 Candidatus Pelethomonas sp.
AACCGCTGTGCTTCATCATTTGCCGCGATCAATGCGATCATCGTATCAACACCGCGGTTTTTCAGTTCCTTCCGCAGGGTTTCCATCAGCCGCTGGGCAACGCCCCGGTGGCGGTAGCTTTTGACCACGCAGATCCAGTCAAGATAAGCCTTGGTGGAGCCATCAAAATGGCTGCAGATCATTGTGGAATCAATTCTTCCGACCACTTTGCTGTCTAAATACGCCAGCAGAGAAACAGAGTTCTCAAATGCGGGGTTTTCAAAACTCTTCGTTACATCGGAGATATACTTTTCGTCGATCTCCCAACCCCAGAACTGTTCTTCCGCTCTCAAATCCTGCTCAAATTGCAAAACATCCGGAATTCGTTCTTTGGTATACTCTTTTATTTCCATGTTGTATTCTCCTGTCCGTCATCAAACTCAGTAGTAAAAGCCCTCCCGACGAAGGAACTTCACAAATTCGAAAATCTGCTCTCCCTCTATTTCAAAGGGGAACTCAAAGGAAAATCCAATTTCCTTTTCATCGCTTGCCGTAATTCTATCCTTCATAAGTTGCACTATTTCTCCCGGACGGTAGAAGTCATTGAGATACTCTTCCACGCCGTAAGCTTCAAAACGATAATCCGCCAGTTTTTCAAAAGAATACGCAAGCGCAGTTTCCCGCTTCAGCTTTGTGGTGACAACGATCTTGTCAAAGTGGATCTCCACATCGCACAGGTCGATCACATCCACTTCCGGGATCGGGCAATAGCTCAAGCACCATGAACCATCATCCTTCCGGTAATAGTGTCCGTTGAACCACCCGGAACGCAGCTTGAACATCCGATGCGTCAATGCGCAGGTAATCTCACTGCGTTTCTCATCAAGCCGGGCGTAAAGCGAATCCATTTCCTTCATCATTTCTCGAGAGATATTCATACCTTGGGCTCCCTTCGGATCATCACTGGCATCTCGTACTCATCAACGCTATTCTCTACAAAACCGAGAGACTTCCAGAACCGAATGGCATTCTCCTTGGTGCTGGTCAGTTCGTAGTACACAGCACCATCCAACTTTGTGTACTGTTCCAGTGCTTCAAAACAGCGGTGGCCTGTGCCGTTTCCACGGAACTGCGGGAACACCCAGTAATCCAGAACGAAGCACTTGCCGTCCTCGATCTGGTAGGTATTGTACTGCGCAGCACCGATGCGGACACCGTCACGAATAAAATAAACCATGTGGTGCCGGTCCACCTCGCGCACCATATGCGCCCGAATAACATCCCGATACTCGCCGCTTTGGAAATATTCCTTATCCTCGTCATCTTCGATGATGCCGTCATCAACCAGATAGCAAAAGTGAATGTCCCAGAATCCATCTATATGCTCCACAGGGATTTCTTCAATCTCGATCCGATTCCGCAAAAAGCACAGAAGTGCCTCATACTCACGCTGATAGGCCCCGCGTTTCATCTCGTTGTCGGCATACTCATTATGCTTGGAGAATATCTCCACAGCTTCGTCCAGCGGTACCCATCTGGGATCCAATCCGACCTCGGTTTCCCGCTCTGTCAGCTTTCGGGAAGTCTCTCCTGTGACAGTGCAGACAAAATAGTGACTTACGAATTTCCACTCCTCGTAATATTCGTTGATGGTCAAGTATTGATAGCGAGGCTCAACCTGATAACCGGTTTCCTCCGCAAGTTCTCTAATACAGCATTCTGCGAGATTCTCTCCCTGCTCCAGTCCGCCGCCGGGAAGAAAATACTGGTCGGTGTTCACCTCATAGGTCAGCAAAATCTTATCTTCGGAAAGCACAATGCCCCGGCAGGCTTCTCTGGTCTTTGTGAATGTCTCAAATCGGTTCGCTCCATAAATATTGATCGTCTCCATGGTCATCCTCCAAAAACGCAAAAACGGCGCAGGCCATGCCTGCACCGTAAAAATATACACAGTCCCCGACAGTCACCGGGTAAGCGTACTCAGAGCAAGGCATCTCATAGAAATAATGGTCATCATGGTTCTTGCTCCTTTCCTAAAACTGGAATTATTATAATGCTGATGAAATAAATTGTCAAGACAGCCTTATGCTTTCTTCTTTGCGATGGGCAGCCACAGCTCGCAGTAGCGTGAGTTGTTCAGCGCCTCGTCACCTTCCTTGTAGAACCAGTGAGTAACCTCCACTTCCGGGCCGTCGATCAGCTCATAACCGGAGGACGGCAGCCACTGGGTGACAGCCTTGCGATACAGTTCATCCGTTTCGTTGGCGGGGTAGCGTCCCCGCTCCGTTTCGCACACCAGATAGGTTCCCTCCGGGATATGGATCTGCTCGAAACGGCTGCAGATCTCGCTGCCCAAATCATCTTCCATAGACGGAAGACTCTTGGGGGCAATATATGAGGCAACATGGTAATCATATCCGTCATCCGCAAAGTTGGAAAAGACACTATAATGGGTATCCACATCGTGCGCCACCCATGTGAGCACCGCCTGATTGAGTCTGGTTTCGCAGATGAAATTGTGATCCTGCAGCTCGCGATTCATGGGAGAGCCCGTAAACCGTTTCTTGTATCCGGTGAGCGTCAGCGCTTTCTTCTGTTCGATTCTGTACTTCATAACATTTCCACCTTCCAATGAAACTTTGATGGACAGGCGGGAGAAGGCCTTCAGCACCGCACCGCCGCCGCGCGCCTGCGACGGTGTCATGCCGTGGAATTTCTGGAACGCCTTGGTGAAGCTTTCCGGACTGTCGTAGCCATACTTGAGGGCGATATCGATCACCTTGTCTTTGCCTGCGGCAAGCTCTGCTCCCGCGAGGGTCAGACGGCGGCTGCGGATGTACTCGCCCAGCGTGTAGCCGCAGAGAATGCTGAACATCCGCTGGAAGTGGAAGGACGACGAAAAGCTCTCTCGTGCGATCGCTTCGTAATCCAACTCCTCGGTGATATGTTCCTCAATGTAGTCAATGGCGTTTTGAATTCCGGTGATCCAATCCATGTTCACCCCTCCTGTCTGAGTTGAGTATACAAAACCGAATGGGAAACATCCTGTTTTCGTGTGCGCTCATCTATCAGAAAAAGGCACCGGAGCATAACCCCGGTGCCGCCTGTTTCCTGGTTATATTATAGCAGATTTTCCAGTATTTTTCAAGACTTGTAGTTCACAATTCCTGCGGTAGAATAGGCTTTACAAGGAGGGATCTGCATGATTTATTATCACTGTTCACCCACAGCAGGATTGAAAACTTTGGAGCCGCATAAGCCCGACTCTTTTCAAAAGCCCAAATGCGTCTATATGACCACATTGCTTCCCATGGCACTCATGTACGGTGTGCGAAACTTTGAGTATACCTATGGATATACCAAGGAAGGCCAAATCTATTATGATGAGTATTTCCCGAACGCGCTCGAAATCCTTTATAAAGGGAAAAGCGCCAGCCTGTACCAGTGCGCCCCTGACAATGTGAGTACGACAAAGATTCCCAACGAAGTGATCAGCGAAGAAAGTGTCCCTGTAATCAGCGAAGTGGTAATTCCCGATGTCTACGAAGCTCTGCTGGAACAGGAGCGTCTTGGCGCGCTGGTCATACACCGGTACGAAGAGCTAAACGACAAGATGTTGGACTGGATTCGCCGCGTGGAGGCGGATGAGATCCGTGAGCTTGACCTTCTGCACGCAGGGGGCGCGCGTGCTGAGTATATGAGAACACACTATCCGGAGAGCTGGTCGATCGTGGAAGGCGAAGAAAAACAGCTTCTTTTCCATGGCTCCGCTGTCGCAAATCTGTCGGAACTGCAGCCGTTATCCAAGCTGCATCAATCCGAAGAACGAGTCGTATATCTTTCTTCCAATCTTCCGTATGTGCTGTTTTATATCTGGGACGCAGAGAAAACAGGCTCCTCCCGCAAATGGGTGACTGCGTGGCTAAAGGACGGCGTTGCCTGCTATGAGGAACAGTTTCCGGGGCAGCTAAGAGCATTTTACGAAGGTGTCCGCGGCTATGTATACAGTGTTTTGCCAGACGATAGGGTGCAATCAATGCCGCAGAGGGAGGAGCTGTTTTACAGCAACGATCCTGTGAAGGTGTATCGCACGCAGGAGATCCCCGATGTGTACCAAATGCTCTTGCAGTATGAGCGAGAGGGTAAATGCAAGTTCCGGCGGTTTGAAGATGCCTCCTCCGAAAAGCAGGTCGAACTGATCGACCGCATTGCCACCTATATCCGCGAAAACAAGCTGATGGAGCAGAACAGCGAACACTCCCGTTTTATGAGAAAACACTTTGTGGATGCTTGGAGAAAGGCACAGGAGGCGACGCAATGAAATACATGACTTTTAACTCCTCCTGCTCCTATACGGGAGTTGCCAATATGCTGGCGCAGTACGGAATCGAAACGGATGACCGTACCATCGCGCATGCGATGAAGCTCCCCTATCTGTTCGCAAAAGAAGATGGAGCATACCTCGGCGGCCCTATGCTGCAATCCGCCTATTGGTTCAACCTGTACCTGTATCCCATTGGATACAACATGGTGGAGCATCGAGTGGAGCGGGAGCGGCTCCCAGCCGTCTTGTGCAGCACAAAGACCGCCATGCTGGGACTTCGCATTTCCCCAAAAAGCAAACACGCCGTGGTATATCTGGGAACGGATCACGGCAATTACCGCTTTCTGAACAACAAGTGGCAGCACACAGATGAACCGGAGCAGTTGTTGCTCACCGAAGCCGAGCTTCTCTCCCGGTTGGATGACGATGTTATGGTTGCTGTTCTTGAGCCCGTCCCATGCAAAGCGGTGGACTTTGCCCCCCTTTTCAAACAGTCCATCCAAGCATTGGATGAACTGAAGCAGGACATTCTGTCTTTCTGCACATCGGAACAGACACCGCAGGCGATCATGACCGCAAGGAACACGCTGTTTCGTGCTATTCTGCTGGATGGTATTACCATGCTCGAACTGTGTTCCAAAACAGCTCTCGCAGAAAAATTGCGAGTTGTACAAAGCGAGTTTTTGCTCGTTGCGAAAAAGAACACCACGGTCATACTATCCGAAGAAATCTCTGTCGATCTTCTGGTGGAGGCTATCGAAGAATACAAACACCTTATTGCGTGCCACTCAACCCGCAGTCAACCGTGAGATCGCGCGACTGCAGAAGCTTTTATGACGACCATCACACTGCGGCGGGGTATAATTGTGCCTGTTGGGTTATTCCTGTGTTCCGACGCTCTATCCCGTCAAAGAATTGTTGTTATTTTTCCAACCTGTGGTAGAATAATTCTCAACCGATGCGTTATTCTACGCAGCTTCCCTTTGTGATACAATAACGACAGACTTCGGAGAATGAAACTACCACGCCGGGTGCAGCACGGATTCCTGCTGCTGAATCGTTTTTCGATGTAACTACGGATGATTTAAAGGAGCTCCCGGATGAGCTATGAAATTTGATAAAAACGAACTCTCGGGTGTTCTGCGTCATTTTGGCCTGACTTTTCAGGGGGTGACCGCTTTCCACGACACCTCCCACGGCTCGGACGACGAGCGACTGAGCTATATTCTGGATGACCGCTATGTGCTGAAGATCAACTCACCTCGCGCCATGTGGGAAAGCCGATTGCAGGAGATCACCCGGCTCATTGGCCGTTACCGATCGATCGGTGTGTACTGCCCTGCGCTGATTCCAACCACAAGCGGTGCTCTGTCCTGCAACCGGAAATTGGAAGATAAGGAGTATATCTGTTTCGTGGAGGAATTTGCGAAATACCCTCTGTGCGAAATGGATGACGATATTGACCGCAAAGAGGTTATAGAGCATCTTGGCATCCTTGCAGCGAGATATTCCAACATTGACCTTTCGGAAACCAGATCCATGTGGAGTATCATCGACCTTGCTCCGCTGGACACGGATATTGACGAGAAGCAGGAGAACGCAAACCTGCTGGTCAAAGCACTGAACGATGCCGGATATCCCGATTCGGCGAAGCGAGTGAACCGGCTCAACGATGCTCTGCGAAGCAAGATCACTGCTGTTTTTTCTGAACTCCCCCGCTGTGTGTTTCAGGGAGATCTGAACAATTCCAATATCCTCCACGACCGGATGCATTTTGCCGGATTGATCGACTTTAATCTCTCGGGTACAGATGTGAATATCAATGTTTTTCTGAATGAAACCCAGTGGTTTCCGGAAGAAGACGAGTTTGAGCAGATGACGGTATCGGAAATCGCAGACAAGATCGACAACGAACAGGAAAAACTCCTTTCTGTGATCTTCCGGCACTACACGTTGAATGAAATGGAGCGTTATGCCCTGCCGTACTATAAGGGAATCATTGACTTGTTCCAGTACCCGAATGTGTGCATGATGGCACAATTACTCAAGGAAGATGCGCATCGGGAGAAGTGTGTGGAGTTGATCCAGACAATGGTAGACAGGCCCCTTTCCTCACTATGAAACAGAGAACGAAGCACCTGAGCATGTGCCCAGGTGCTTCTCATTTACTGTTATCACTTTTCAGTATCTCTAAGTTCTTTCAGCCGTGCGATCTCGCGGCGGTGGGCATCGATCTCCTCGCCGGAAGTGATGTTCCACTCCTCGCGAAGAAGGATAAGCTGTTCCTCGTTGGCGGCGATAGCGCCATCGAAATCACCCTGCATCTCACAAATGTGAGCGATGGAGGTGAGTCCATCCATATAGCGGGGCAACTTGGTCTGAACGTCCATCGACTTACGGTAATGCTTTTTGGCTTCCTCATACCACCCAGTTTGGGCCATGTAGTCGCCCATGCTGACCCATACGCCGCGCTCATCGGCAAACTCCCGGCTCATTTCGTCCCAGATCGCGAGTGCTTCGCTGTGCCGTCCATCCGCCCATGCGATCTCACCGCGGTACATCGCTGTGCGGTAACCCGTTTCCGTCGCGGCGGTCATTTCATCGCAGTACCGCTGCGCTTCCTCCAGACGATTGTCGGCAATGAGCTGGTCGATCAGCCACATATATCCGCTGCGCCAGTTCGGATGCGCAGCAACAAACTTCTTGTAATAGTCGATCAGCTCGTGGTGGTTTGTGCTGTACCAGACACCCCACTCGCCGCCGCTGCTCTGCACAAAGGTGGAGTGCGCATCATTGTTCTCCGGCTCACGGTTGATAGCTTCCTTGGCATATTCCTGTGCGGCGCGTCTGTGCTCCTCGGAGAGCTGAAACTCAATATCCGCGAGCAGGCGGAACACCTCGCCGTTGTTCTTCTCGCGCTTTCCTTTTTCAAGCAGGAACGCACGCTCGGTTTCCACGGCTGCGGGATTGAGTATCCGCTCCTCCCATAGCATATTTTGGATTCGCTCCATTCGCGTTTCATCGCTGAGGGCGAACAGCTCGTCGATCGTCACGCCAAAATATGCTGAGATCGCGGGGAGAAGCTGAATGTCAGGCGTTGCTGCATCGCGCTCCCATTTGCTCACAGCCTGCGCGCTGACGCCAAGCTGTTGGGCAAGATCTTCCTGTGTGATACCGCGCTGGGTGCGCAGTGCTTTGATCTGATTTCCGATTTCCATTTTTGTCATCCTTTCCTGCCGGCAAGATCATCATACCGAAAACCGGCGCAAAAGGCAATGACTGCGCTTTCGGACAAACTAAACCAGCGGTTGAACGGATGAAATTATTCCTGCAGTTTTGCGACCCACTCTGCCCAGCGGGGATCCTGCTGCATCTCGGCTTTGACCTGCGATCCCTCCGGAACAGTCCACCAGGGCCAATCCTCAGGAAGGCTCTCCGCTGTATATTGAGGTCCTGTGCCAACAATGAGTGGCAGGTCAGGTTTTGCAAGCCGCACCAACGGAGCGGTATAGGATGCGTTCGGATCTTCATACATCTTCCAGAATTCTCTGACATAAGCATGCGCCTGATCCAGCGCCTCAAACGCTTCATCCTGCTTCCCATCCACCCACAGGTACACAGCAAGCATTCCATACAGTTTGGAAATAAACGAACTGTGTGCGCCATAGTTCCCGTCCGTGCAGACCTGATCAAAAAGAGTGATGGCGCCATGGATGCTCTGCACCTTCTCCGCGGAAGTCATGTTGTTTTTGTAGACGCAAACACAGTGCATGATCAGTGCCGCGCAGGAGTGGACGGCGTAGAGCAGCGCCTGGCTGCATTCCTTCGCCTGCTGCTTTCCATCGCAGGCGTAAACGCGCAAAAACTGCTTGGAACCCCAGAGATCCGGTGCAGCTTCCGCCAACGCCAGCGCACGTTCGCTCTCCCCGATGTTCACATAGAGTTGGGACAGCTCGCTCACGGCCTGATCGCGCTCCTCGCCATCAGGCAGCGTTTTGAGCACCTTTTCATAGAGCGGAATTGCCTCCCGCCACTCGGCGTAACCGCGATGCTGTTGGGCATCGTAAATGTCATAACCCTCATCATCCGTCAGATGATGTTCGCCGTAACGGCTGTACCCAGCAGTGTAGAGGACAGATGCCAGACACAACATCAAACGCTCGTTGCCGGGGAACTCCACCAGCGCATTTCGCGCAAGAGTGATACACTCGTCCATACTGGCATCAATACCGTTATTCTCCCACTTCATATCCATGATGCGCTTCACAAGCGAATCAATTTTCTGTTCTCTCTCGTTGGTGTATCCGAAAAGTTCGTCAATGGTCACACCAAAATAGTTAGCGATGGACGGGATAAGATTCATATCAGGATAGCTTCCACTTGCCTCCCAGCGCGAGACCGCCTGAGAAGTCACGCCCAGTGCCTCGGCAAGTGCCTCCTGTGTACGTCCGTCGCGGTGACGAAGCTGACGGATCTTATTTCCTAAATCGAGCTGCATAATTGCTCCTCCAAATCGTGTTATCACCGGTGTGTCTTTATGATACCACGATTCCCGGAGGAAACAATTGTCAATTTGTTGTTTCAAATCCAACTGTTGTTTGGATTTTATAACGCACAACGGCGGAGCAGTCGATTTCTCGTCTGCTCCCCCGTTGCGCTCATTGCCCATGAGGTCGTAATCTTGGTTATGCGGTTTTCTCTGTGTAATACTGCGCCTGCGCGTTCCACAGCTCAGCGTACTTGCCGCTCTCGTCAGAGAGCAGAGATTCGTGGCTGCCCTGCTGGATCACGCCGCCATCGTGGAACACGGCGATCTCGTCGCAGAACTTGCAGGAGGACAGACGGTGGCTGATATAAATCGCAGTCTTGTCGCCTGCGATATCATTGAACTTGGAGTAGATTTCAGCTTCCGCGATGGGGTCGAGGGCTGCGGTCGGTTCGTCGAGGATGATAAAGGGCGAATCCTTGTAGAGCGCACGGGCGATAGCAATCTTCTGCCGCTCACCGCCGGAGACATCCACGCCGTCCTTGTCCAACTGCTTGAAGAGCATGGTGTCCAGCCCCTTCTCCATCTTCGCAAGACGATCGCCGAAGCCCGCATTGATCAGAGCTTTTTCTGCACGATCACGGTCATACTCCGCGCGTCCTGCCACATTGGCGCCCAGCGGCTGACTCATAAGCTGGAAGTCCTGAAAGACCACGGAGAAGATGTCCATATAGTCGCGGTAATTGTACTTGCGGATGTCGATACCGTTGAGGAGAATTTCGCCTTCGGTGGGGTCGTACAGGCGGCAGAGGAGCTTGATGAATGTGGTCTTACCGCTGCCGTTTTCGCCCACAACTGCCAGACGGTTGCCCACCTTGAACTTCATATTCACATTCTTGAGGGCATACCGCTCGCTGCCGGGGTACTTGAAGGACACATTTCTAAATTCCACATCGTACTGGCGGTCAGCACGCTTCTCGGTGGTCAGACTGCCCTGATACATGGAATTGGGAATGTCGAGGAACTCGTAGGTAGTTTTCAAGAAGACCGCGTTGCCCTCGATCTCCGCAAAAACTGTCAGCAGGCTGCCAAGATGCTCGGACAGTGCCGTAACCGCGCTGACATACTGGGTCACGCTGCCGATGCCGAACGCACCACCCAGCGCCTTCAGACAGGTGAACACGTACACAAAGCCCGTGAAGATCGCCACACTGCCCTCAGAGATGGACATGAGCTTGCTTGCCCAGCTTCTGAACATCTTATCAAAGTCGCCGCCTGGACAAAACACCAAATCCCCTTCCATCCAGTGTTCCGCCGCCTCATACTGGCCATAGGTTCTGACATCCAGAAGCTTTCTCTGATCGTTGGGCAAATTGCAGAATGCACTAAAAAGGCGGTTTCCAAAAGTGGCCAATTCAGCGGCCTCTGTCCACTTGCGGTTAAAAGCCACCGCACCCACAGTGGTCAGCCAAAGGATCAGCGCCATCACAGCCAGCAAAGCAAGAACAAAGAGAGGGTTGTTGAGAGCTGTCAATACGCCTGCCGTTTCAGGAACCGGAAGGGAAAACAGGCTGACCGTCAGCGCGACAGCACCCAGAATACCTACAATATTTTTTGTAAACCGTTCAAATAACCACACCGTCTTATTCAGTCCCATGCCGCCCCAGTTTTCATTCTGTTCGATCTGGGCGTACAGGTCACGGGTACGCTGCTTATCGGAATCTTCATAGTCCATGGTCATAAACTTCTCGACAAACAGCCGCTCTTTCTTATGCGCGAAACTGGTATCCATAGCAGCGGTCCAGCGGCGCAGCACAGCCCCCAAAAATCCCATAACAGCCGTTACAGCCAATGTCAGCACCACCCAGCGCCACAGTTCGTCAGCACGGCGCGCGCCTGCCAGCTCATTGATCAGCTGCGCGGAAAACCACACCGTCACATAGGGTGACAGGGCGGATACCACAGTGCTTAATGTGATTGCAATCAATTTTCCCGGCTGACAGCGATTAATGTCCTTCAAGGCGCGCAGCGTCAGCTTCAGCATTTCTTTTTTCGTCATCTTATTCTCCACAGGAATCGCCTCCCTCCTGATAGTAACGGCTCTGCACCTCATAGAGCTTCGCATACTCGCCGTCAAGCGCCATAAGCTCACTGTGGGTTCCCTCCTCTGCGATCTTGCCGTCAGCAAGGAAAATGATCCTGTCGCAGAAGCGGGTGGATGCCAGACGGTGCGAGATAAAGAGTGAGGTCTTTCCCGTTGTCATCTCGTTATATTTCATATAAATGTCGTTCTCTGCAATGGGGTCAAGGGCGGCGGTGGGTTCATCCAGCACCAGAATGGGACCGTCCTTATAGAGTGCACGAGCCAGAATAAGCCGCTGAGTCTGACCACCGGAGAAGAGAATACCGTCCAGATAGACATTGCGACCCACATGAGATTCAAGTCCCTGCGGCAGGGAGTCCACGAAGTCCATGAGTCCCGCCTTGTCAAGACAATCGCGGACGCGCTTCTCATCAATGTTCTCTACCTGCAAAGAGATGTTCTCTGCAATGGTGGCATCCATAATGGAAAAATCCTGATACACAGCGGAGAGCAGTCCGTAGTATTCCTGACGGTTAAACTCGCGGATGTCGATACCGTTGAGCAGCACCCGTCCCTCTGTGGGATCATAGAAGCCACACAGAAGCTTCACAAGGGTCGTCTTGCCTGCGCCGTTCAGACCAACGATGGCCAGCTTCTCGCCGGGGCGAATGGTCAAATTCAGATTTTCAAAGAGGTTCTTTTCGGTTTCGGGATAGCGGAAGGTCACATTCTCCAGCGTCAGCTCATAGCTGTCGGAAACAGGGATGGGA
>JAZLEB010000088.1:0-8819 GCA_045615065.1 Candidatus Pelethomonas sp.
GCAACCTTCTGGACAAACTCCAATTTGTAAACAAACCCCGGAGGAGCCCCGCTGCGGGGGTGCCCCTCCGGGTTTTGTCGGGTTATCAATCCTGATAGTTCATAATGCGCCAGACGATGGTGGCCATCTCTGCGCGGGTGATCTTGTCGGTACCGTTGAACATTCCGTTGTTGTCACCGGTGATGATCTCAGCATCATAGAGGGAGAGGATATAGGGGGTATACACGCCGTTCATATCCACATCCTTCAGGGGAGACTCGGTTCTGGTGGACTTGGGCAGATTCATGGCGCGGGCGGCGATCTGAGCGATCATATTGCGGCTGATCTGCTCGTCCAGTCTGGTCTCGGTGAGCACGGTGCTGATGAGAGCGTCTGCCTGTGCCTTGGCGAGATAGCCGCTGGCCCAGTGCTCGCCGGTGGGTGCCTGCTCCTCATAGCCTACTGCCAGCATGATGAGCTTGAGCGCCTGCGCGTAGGTCACCTGGCAGGTCTTGTCGTTGGGGTCGTTGGGATTGTTGGGCTTGTAGTAGTTGACGGTGACACCGTTCACGATCTCGGGGATACCGTTGATGATGCCGGCCTGTGCCAGATCCATGACATAGGTGTAGAACCAATCGGTGGGCTTCACGTCAGGGAAGCTGACGGTGTAGACGGGAGCGGGCTTCTTGACGGAAATGGACAGCTCGCCGATGTACACAAATTCACCCTTCTCATTGCACACCAGATAGCGCACGGCATCGGTGATGTCCTTGTCGGTCTTGGGTGCGATGTAGGTAAGATCCCCGATCTCGCGGCCCAGCTCGCTGGAGTAGTAGAAGGTGTAGTCGGAAATATCAGCGGCGGAGAGAGCGATATCGCGCACAGTGCCGGTGTAGCCCACATACAGAGCGCCGTGGGCGGGCACATCCAGCAGGCGGATGGAGAAGTTGCCCTTGGTGGTGCCGGTGGAAGTGGCATATGCCGCGAGGAAATCACTTGCGGAGAGGGTAAGTTTCTCGCTGGGCTTCACGGAATAGGTTACATTCTTCACAGCACCGGAGGAGATGAAGATGGACACGGTACCGGATGCCTGCACCTGGAAACCGTCGGAACGCTGGCCGTAGATCTCAAAGGGAATGTCCACCTGACCGGTGAACTTGGTGGTGGGAACGAAGGTCACACCGTCGATCAGGTACGTGGTAGCACTGCTGAGCACGGTGAAGAACAGGTCGGACTCCTTGACGGGAGTGTGGGTAGTGGCGTAAGGATTATAGTTATAGAACAGAGTGCCCTCGGTAATGGCGGGCAGCTTGGTGAAGAACACGGTCTTGAGTGCTCCGCCGGGATACAGGGTCTGCCAGTAGGAGGCGAAGTCAGCGCTGCTGAAGGGGATCATATCACCCTGACGGCCGTAGTAGGCAACATCCGGTGTGCCCAGTTCCTGCTCCACCACGATGGTGAGAATGCCGGGATAGGTGTTGCCCTTGATGTCGTAGGCGGTGAAGGGGATGGAGTAGGTGCCTGCGCCGGCATCGGCGGGAACGAAGGTCACATCACCCAGCTTGCGGGCGGAACTGTTGCCGGAGAAGTAGTATGCGGTTCCGTTGTTGACCAGCAGGTCGCCGATCTCGGAATTGGGCTTTTCACCGAATACCACATGAGAGGGGGCGATTTTTGCTGCCTCGTAGATCTCCTGATAGACCTGCTGCAGAACGGACTCGGGGGTAGCGCCGTTGGTCTGATCCATGCGGAAGGCGGCCTGCTTGCTGCCCACCATTGCGTTGACGGAAAGCATATCTCTCACAAATACCTTCACAGTGCAGGAGGCGGTGATATACTTGCCGACGATGCCGCTGCGGGGCATTGCCATAACAAAGCAGCCGTAGGTATAGTCGCCGCTTTCCTTTACGATGCTGGCAGGGAGACGGTAGGACTCATCGGTGCATACGACGGTTCCGCTGCTGTCCACCCAGCTGTAGGAGATCACATAATTCTTGGTAATGTCTACGTTGCCGACCATGATGCTCACCTTGCCGGCAGACAGGGTGGCAGTGGTGTCGTTCAGGTCGACATAGACCTCCAGGTCGGACTTCACGATGATCTCGGCCTCGGAGTAGTCGGCTGCGGCGCACTTGGTGCAGTAACCGTTCACAAAGGTGTGGTTTTCCTTTATGTTCTTGTAGTCTGCGTGGTAGCGGCAGTGGGCGGTATGAGTGATACCGTCGCCGTTGTCAATGCAGATCGTATCGTGGTTGGTGGGGTCAATATCGGTCTTGACCAGAACAGCCTGCTGATAGGCGGCGCACTTGCTATTGGCGCAGATGTACTCTACTACACCGTTTTCATGGCAGTTGGCCTGCTTGAGAACGATCTTTGTGCAGGCGGTGCCGCAGGTGGCGCACTTGCTGTCGTCCGCTGCGTGAGCCACCGGCAGGATGCTGACAAACATCAGCACAGCCATAAGAAACGCAGATGCTCTGGCAGTGAATTTGAGTCGGTTCATAAGGGATCCTCCTTGTTGCATTGTGGATGGAATGTGCGTAGGACTATCGCATAACAGCCCCATTATCAGTATTATAGCATAGGCTCGACAAAAAAGGGGAAAAATTTTAATAAAATTCCCAAGAATTTTTTAACGCCCGATTTTCGTCTTTACAAACGGGATTTGTGGTGATAGGATTATACTGATATACTGCAATATACTACAAGAAATACAGATAAGGAGCGTACGGTCATGGCCTTCTACTACAGTGAGCCTTCCCACACTTTCAGCGAGTATCTTCTGGTTCCCGGGTATACCTCTCCCGAGTGCATTCCCGCCAATGTTTCTCTGCGTACTCCTTTGGTCAAGTACCGCAAGGGTCAGGAAGAGTGCCCCATCTCCCTGAGCATTCCCCTGATCTCCGCTATCATGCAGTCCGTGTCCAACGACACGCTTGCTGTTGCTCTCGCCAAGGAGGGCGGCATGTCTTTTATTTACGGCTCCCAGTCCGTTGAGGACGAGGCTGCCATGGTCGCCCGCGTGAAGAGCCACAAGGCAGGCTTCGTTGTGAGCGATTCCAACCTGGGCCCCGATGCCACCCTGAAGGATGTTCTGGAATTGAAGGAGCGCAAGGGTCACTCCACCGTCGCCATCACTTCCGACGGCACCAATCAGGGCAAACTGCTGGGTATCGTTACCGGACGCGACTACCGCGTGAGCCGTATGGATCCCGCCACCCCCGTCAAGGAGTTCATGACTCCTTTGGAGCGCCTTGTTACCGCACCTGAGGGTACTACCCTGAAGGAAGCCAATGACATCATTTGGGATCACAAGCTCAACTCCCTGCCCATCGTCAATGCCGAGGGCAGACTCCTCTACTTCGTATTCCGCAAGGACTACGAGCAGCACAAGTCCAACCCCAACGAGCTGCTGGACAGCCATAAGCGCTATATGGTCGGCGCCGGTATCAATACCAAGGACTATGAGAAGCGCGTCCCCGCTCTGGTGGAAGCCGGCGCGGACGTTCTGTGCATCGATTCCAGTGAGGGTTACTCCTGCTGGCAGGCACAGACCATCAAGTTCATCCGCGACAAGTACGGTGACAGCGTGAAGGTCGGCGCAGGCAACGTTGTTGACCGCGACGGTTTCATGTTCCTGGCCGAGGCAGGCGCAGACTTTATCAAGGTTGGTATCGGCGGCGGTTCCATCTGCATCACCCGTGAGACCAAGGGCATCGGCCGCGGTCAGGCCACTGCTCTGATCGAAGTTGCCGCAGCCCGTGACGAGTACTTTGAGAAGACCGGTATCTATGTGCCCATCTGCTCCGACGGCGGCGTTGTGCACGATTACCATATGACCCTGGCACTGGCTATGGGTGCTGACTTCATCATGCTGGGCCGCTACTTTGCCCGCTTCGATGAGAGCCCCACCAACAAGGTGCTGGTGAACGGTCAGTACATGAAGGAGTACTGGGGTGAGGGTTCCAACCGCGCCCGCAACTGGCAGCGCTACGATCTGGGCGGCACCGGAAATCTGGCCTTTGAAGAGGGCGTTGACTCCTATGTTACTTATGCCGGTCCTCTGAAGGACAATGTGGCAAAGAGCCTGTACAAGGTCAAGTCCACTATGTGCAACTGCGGTGTTATCAGCATTCCCGACCTGCAGAAGAATGCACGCCTCACCCTCGTGTCCGCAACCTCCATCGTTGAGGGCGGCGCTCACGACGTTGTGCTGAAGGGTCAGACCCCCAGCCACAATACCTGAGAATAAAAAATCCTCCGGCAGACACTGCCGGAGGATTTTTTGTGCATATTCGGGGCAAAAGTCTTGCAATCCGGACAAAATGGAGTAAGATAAAAATGGGTTTCTGTTGAAACACACGGATTTTATTTTAAGTTTATATACGGAAAGAGGCATATTCAATGACTAAGGTCAATATTATTTCTGGTTTTCTGGGAGCCGGAAAAACCACATTCATCAAGAAATTGCTGGATGAGGCGCTGAAGGGCGAGAAGATCGTCCTTATTGAAAATGAATTCGGTGAGGTCGGTATCGACGGCGGCTTTCTGCAGGAGGCAGGCGTGGAGATCTCTGAAATGAACTCCGGCTGCATCTGCTGCTCTCTGGTGGGCGATTTCGGTGAGGCACTGAAGAAGGTCATGGCTGACTTTGCACCTGACCGCATTATCATTGAGCCCTCCGGCGTGGGCAAGCTCAGTGATGTTACCAAAGCTGTGCAGGATGTGATAAAAGAGATCCCCTCCATGCAGCTTGCCGGTGCTGTTACTGTGGCGGATGCTACCAAGTGCAAGGTGTATCTGAAGAACTTCGGCGAGTTCTATGAAAATCAGGTGGAGCATGCCGGCGCTATCGTTATGAGCCGCACCCAGAAACTCAGCGAGGAAAAGCTTCTCGCCGCTGTGGCGCTGCTGCGCGAGCACAATGCCTCAGCCGCCATCGTTACCACTCCATGGGATGAGCTTGCCGGCGCACAGCTTCTTGCTGCTATGGAGCAGGGAAATACCTTTGCCGAGGATCTGATGGCTGAGGAGCACGAGCACCACCATCACCATGAACACGGTGAGCACTGCACCTGCGGACACGACCACCACGAGCATCATCACCATGAGCACGATGAGCACTGCACCTGCGGTCACGACCACCACGAGCACCATCATCACCATGCAGACGAGGTGTTTACCAGCTGGGGCACTGAGACAGCAAAGACCTTCAGCGAGGAGAAGCTGTGCGCTATCCTCACCGAGCTGGACAGCGGCAAATACGGCGCGGTACTGCGCGCCAAGGGTATTGTTATGGGCGGCGACGGCAAGTGGCTGCACTTTGACTATGTTCCCGAGGAGCATGAAGTTCGCTTTGGTTCCGCGGACTATACCGGCCGCCTGTGTGTGATCGGCAGCAAGCTGGATGAAACGGCGCTCGCAGCGCTCTTTGAGGTGTAACTATGGCACAGCCCGAACAGGTCTTTCCCGTATATCTGCTGGCAGGATTTCTGGACAGCGGAAAGACAACTTTTATCAACAATATCCTTTCCGACGGCTTTGCCGCAGAGGACAAGACGCTCCTCATCTGCTGTGAGGAGGGTGAAGAGGAGTATAAAAACCTCGAAAATGTGACTGTTCTGCCTGTGGAGGATCTTGAGAATCTCTCTCCCGAACTTCTGCTCTTTGAACAGGAAAAATGCGGTGCCACGCAGATCATCGCGGAATTGAACGGCATGTGGAATATTCAGGATTTCTATGCTGTTTTGCCTGAAAGCTGGATCCTCTACCAGATCGTCGCGCTGGCGGATGCCCGTACCTTTGAGCTTTACAGCCGCAATATGACCGCGCAGATGATGGATAAGCTGAGAAATGCGGATATGATCGTCATCAAACACTGCGACGAGGAGCTGCGCGCCGCCATGCGCAAGAGAAACCTCCGGCTTGTAAACCGGCAGGCGGATATTTATCTTGAGAATGAGGACGGTACCAGTGAGGATTATATGGACGGCACTGTGTCCGCCTTTGATCTCACCGCCCCGATTATTGAGGTGAAGGACGAGGAGTATGGCTTCTGGTTCGTGGAGATCATGGATAACCCCGAGATGTACGAGGGTAAGACCGTGACGTATCGGGCCAGAATGCTCAAGCCGCCCCAGTATGGCGATTACTTTACTCCTGGACGTTTCGCTATGGTCTGCTGTGAGGATGACATGAGTTTCCTTGCTGTGGCCTGTATTGGTGCGGATGTGAGCGATATTGCGGAGGGCAGCTGGGTGAAGATCACCGCAGTGTGCCATACCGAGCATTTTGACCCCTACGGGGAGGACGACGGTCCTGTGCTGCATATCAGTAGCATCGAGCCCTGCGAAAAGCCGGAACAGGAACTGGTACAGATGTAATAAAACCCGCCATCGACTTTTATTCAGTCGATGGCGGGTTTTCGTTAATCTACAAGAAGTCCCAGATCCTCCAGCAGGATCTCAAGATCATCAATGTCCATATCGGTGTCCACGGCGATGGCCTTGGCGTTCATATTCAGGTCGATGCTGCCGGTGATGCCGTGCTGGCGGAGCTTTGAGACTACCTCCTCGCCGCACTGGTCACAGTGGATTTTGGCACTGCAGGTCTGGCAGGCGAGGAACTTGAATGTCATACGGTGTGTCACGGATCTCTCTCCTTTGCCACTTACTTCTTGCCACCCTTGAGAGCCTTCATGCGCTTCTCGTGGTCAAGGATACGCTTGCGGATGCGCAGAGTCTTGGGGGTGACCTCCAGAAGCTCATCGTCGGCAAGGAACTCCAAACACTGCTCCAGAGAGAGGTTTCTGGGAGGGACAAGGCGCAGTGCCTCGTCGCTGCCGCTGGCGCGCATATTGGTCAGCTGCTTCTTCTTGCAGACGTTGACGGAGATATCCTCCATCTTGGGACTGACACCAACCACCATGCCTGCGTAGACAGGGATGCCTGCGCCGATGAACAGAGCACCGCGCTCCTGTGCGTTGAAAAGACCGTAGGTAACGGACTCGCCGGTCTCAAAGGCGATCAGGGAGCCGGTATTGCGGCGGCTGAGTTCGCCCTTGAAGGGTGCGTAGCTGTCGAACACACTGGCCATGATACCCTCGCCCTTGGTGTCGGTGAGGAACTCATTGCGGTAGCCGAAAAGACCGCGGGCGGGAACCAAAAACTCGATCTTCATGCGCTCGCCCACAGGGGTCATCTCCAGAAGATCGCCCTTGCGGGAGCCGATTTTTTCAATGACAGCGCCTACACTGTCGGCGGGAACATCTACCACCAGACGCTCGATAGGCTCGCAGTTCACACCGTCGATCTCGCGGAAGAGCACGCGGGGAGGGGAAACCTGGAACTCATAGCCCTCGCGGCGCATGGTTTCAATGAGGATGGACAGGTGCATTTCGCCGCGGCCTGCCACATTGAAAGCATCCATGGAGCCTTCCAGCTCGCTGACACGCAGAGAAACGTCCTTCAACGTTTCGCGCATCAGGCGGTCGCGGATCTGGCGGGAGGTGACGAACTTGCCCTCGCGGCCTGCGAAGGGAGAGTCGTTGATGGAGAAGGTCATCTCCATAGTGGGGGCGGAGATCTGCACGAAGGGCAGTGCTTCGGGAGCGGAGGCTGCGCAGATGGTATCGCCGATGGTGATATCACCGATACCGCTCATGGCGATAATATTACCGGCGGAAGACTCGGTGACGGTCTTTCTGCCCAGACCGTCAAATTCATAGATACTCACAGCCTTTGCTTTCTTGGGTGCTGTGTCGGCATTGTGATAGTTGCAGACAGAAATTTCCTGATTCTGCTTGATGGTGCCGCGCTCGATACGGCCGATGGCGATGCGACCCACGAATTCATTGTAGTCGATGGAACTGACCAGCATCTGGAAGGGGGCATCCTCATCCGCTTCGGGACCGGGGATATACTCCAGAATGGTGTCAAAGAGAGGCTTCAGGTCAACGCCGGTATCCTCGGGGCTGTAGGCGGCGGTACCGTGGCGGCCGGAGCAGAAGAGCATGGGGCTGTCCAGCTGATCGTCGGTAGCGTCCAGCTCCAGCAGCAGTTCCAGCACCTCGTCCACCACTTCGTGGATGCGCTGGTCGGGACGGTCGATCTTGTTGACCACAACGATCACGCGGTGGCCCAGAGAAAGGGCTTTGCTCAGGACGAAACGGGTCTGAGGCATGGGACCCTCGGCGGCGTCCACCAGCAGGATAACGCCGTTGACCATCTTGAGGATGCGCTCCACCTCGCCGCCGAAGTCGGCGTGGCCGGGGGTGTCAACAATGTTGATCTTGGTGTCGCCGTACTGGATGGCGGTGTTCTTGGCAAGAATGGTGATGCCGCGCTCACGCTCCAGATCGCCGCTGTCCATCACGCGGTCAACGACCTCCTGGTTTTCACGGTAAGCGCCGCCCTGCTTGAGCATTTCGTCAACCAGCGTTGTCTTGCCGTGGTCAACGTGGGCAATGATGGCAACATTTCTGAGTTTGTTGTTCTGCATATATACTCTCCTAACTGTACGGCAAGACAACGCTGCCCGCGAAAAGCGGGCGCGCCGCAAGGCGCGTACAAGCATTTTGTGAAACAAAATCTTGGCGCAAAGGCGAATTCACTTCGCCTGCGCAAGTTAAATGGGATGGGGACCTCGCAGGGCTTTAGCCCTGTGGGGTAAAAACTCTTATCGGTGTGAAAAATGTCGGAAAAATTCAACTGACACATTATATTACAATCATTTTGCATTTTCAAGGTTTTTCTATGCACGGGGGATCCTTTTTAGTGTGTAAATTGGAGTTTGTGGGGGTGTTTGCACAGCAGTACGCAAGGCTCCCTCTGACGAGGGAG
>JAZLEB010000089.1:0-7406 GCA_045615065.1 Candidatus Pelethomonas sp.
TGACAGGAGGTGACCAGGCATGAACGAGTTTCTGACTTATCTGCCCTATCTGTTTATCGTATTTCTGCTGATCTGCTCGGCATTCTTCTCCTCCACGGAGATCGCGTATGCCTCCGCCAGCAAGACCCGCCTGAAGCAGCGTGCCGAAAACGGCTCGCTCAGGGAAAAATGGGCGCTGGAGATCAGCGACCACTATGACAAGGCGCTGTGCGCCATTCTCATCGGCAACAATCTGGTCAATATTGCGTCCTCCTCTGTGGCTACTGTGATCGCCATGCAGCTGGTGGGTGACGCCGGTGTTGCCGTTGCCACCGGTGTAATGACCGTTCTGCTGCTGATCTTCGGTGAGATCCTACCCAAGCAGCTTGCCAAGCAGTTCTGCGATCCCTACACCGTGGCTGCCGCGCCGCTGCTGCGTTTCTTCATGCTCATCACACGGCCCATCGTATTCATCTTCATGCAGCTCATCGCGCTGCTCTCCCGCCTGTGGGGCGGCGGACAGAATGATGACTCCATCACCATCGAGGACATTGCCTCCATCATCGAAACTGTTGAGGAGGAAGGTGTCATCGACGAGGATCAGAGCGAGCTTCTGCAGTCTGCCATCGAGTTCGATGAAACCGAGGCCCGGGAGATCATCACCCACCGCATGGATATGCTGGCGCTGGATATCAATGACGATCCCGATGAGATCATCGCCGCTGCCATCGAGTCCCGCTACTCCCGCATTCCCATCTATGACGGGCGCATCGACAATATCATCGGTATCCTGCAGGTCAACCACCTGCTGCGCGAGCTGATGGACGGCAACAAGCCCAATATCGGCAGTATGATCACCGAAGTGGAGTTCGTACCCCAGACCAAGAAGCTGCCTGCCGTGCTGGAGCAGCTGCGCCAGCACAAAAACCACATCGCCGTAGTCACCGATGAATACGGCGGCACCTTCGGCATCATCACCATGGAGGATATTTTGGAGGAGCTGGTAGGCGATATCTGGGATGAGACCGACGAGATCGATCCCGACATCACCGACGAGACCGAAAACGGCTTCGCTATGGACGGCAGCATGATGCTGAGCGACTTCCTGGAGCACATTGAGGCAGAGGACGAGGAGCTGGAGGACCACATCACCACCGTCGGCGGCTGGGCCACCGAGGTGCTGGGTGACTACCCCGACGAGGGTCAGTCCTTCCGTTACCGGGACTATGTTATCACCATCGAGGAGATCGATGAATTCCGCGTCACCAAGCTGCGTGTTCTCTACGATCCGCAGGATGAGACGGAGGAAGAAGAATAAAAAACAGCGCAGCCGCGGCTGCGCTGTTTTTTTGTGTTCACAGCAGGTACACTTTGTCTGCGTACCGTTGACAAATCCCTGTTGCTGTCGTAACATTATACTAGGAAGTTTTTCGCACAAATATTAAAATCAAAAATAAATATATAAAGGAGAATGACAATGGCACAGACGATCACTTTGAAGCAGAGCGGACTCACCGAACTGCGCACCATGAACCCTGCCCTCATTTCCTACAATGTGGAAATGACCGAGGTTGCCGGCGGCACCTTCTGGAAGGCATACACCGATGCCCAGATCGACGGCACCGAGCAGGTACCGCCCCCCGATTTCTCCAAGGGTCTTGCCTCCATGCATCAGTGGGATGACCCCATTGATACCACCAACCCCCGCCTCATCAAGCTGGCAAAGGAGCTGGGCAAGGCATGGGTTCGCGTGTCCGGCACCTGGGCTACCAAGACCTACTACGATTTTGAAGGTAAGGGCGAGGCTCCCGAGGGCTATCAGAACCGCCTAACCCGCGAGCAGTGGATCAACCTTCTGAACTTTGTGAAGGCAGTGGACGGCATGCTGCTCATCTCTGTTGCCAACTGCGACGGTCTCCACTCTGCCGAGGAGCCCTGGAATCCCTCTCAGGCCGAGCAGATCTTTGCACTCAGCAAGGAACACGGTGTGCCCATCAACGCTGTTGAGTTTACCAATGAGCCCAATATGATCGAGATCACCGGTTTCCCCAAGGGCTATACCGCCGCTCATTTCCGCCGCGATCAGGATCTCTTCCACAAGTGGGTGCGCGCAAACTATCCCGACTGTCTGATCGTCGGTCCCTGCACTGTTGACCCCGAGGCCCTCAGCGCCGGTATGGGCGGCAAGGACGGCGGCGGCATGGGCATCGGCGATGCTTTTAAGTCCTGCACCACCCGCGAGCTGATGGACGGCTGCACCGAGAAGCTGGATGTCTTCAGCTACCACTACTACAACGGCGTGTCCGAGCGCATGGCTGCCATGGCACCCGGCGCCTATACTCCTCCTGAGGGTGCTATGAGCGAGCAGTATCTGGGTATGGCCGGTATGTGCGCCCGCGCCTTTGCTCCTATGCGCGACCACTATGTACCCGGCGGCGAGATGTGGGTCACTGAGTCCGGTGATGCCGGCGCCGGCGGTCACACCTGGGCCTCCACCTATCTGGAGGTTCCCCGTACCCTCAATGAGTTCGGTGATTTCTGCACCGTCACCAACGGTGTAATCTTCCACAACACACTGGCATCCTCCGACTACGGCTATCTGAAGCACGGCACCTTTGTGCCCCGTCCCAGCTACTTCGCAGCGCTGCTGTGGACGCGCCTGATGGGTCAGACTGTCTATGCAAGCGGCGAAACCCTCCGCGAGGGCGCCCATGTGTACGTCCACTCCCGCAAGGACGGAAAACCCGGTTACGCCTATCTCATCATCAACAACTCCTGGACGGATGAGACCACCGTTACCCTGCCCGGCAAGGCAGAGGTCTATGCCCTCACCGGCAAGGATAAGATCCGCAGCCGCACCATGCTCCTGAATGGCAGAGAACTGGTGCTGGGCGAGAATGACGAGCTACCCTGCCTCGGCGGCGAGACTGTGGACGGCGGCAGCATCACCGTCGCTCCCGGCGGCTGCACCTTCGTTCTGCTGTAATCCATTCTGAATAAAAGAGGTGTTCCTTCATGAAGCGAGTGTTTTTACGCTGCAAGGAAGGCACATATGAAAACTACTGCGCTGCCCTCAGGGAATGCGGCGTGGAGCCGGTTCGCTCTCTTGATCTCACACAGGCCGCGACCTGTGACGGTCTGCTGCTCCCCGGCGGCGGCGATGCCGACCCCGCCCTGTACGGACAGGAAAATATGGGCAGCAACCCTCCCGATCCGGAGCGGGACGAGGACGAACTGCAGCTGTTCGCCCTGTTTCGCACCCTGAACAGGCCTATCCTTGGTATCTGCCGGGGACACCAGATGATCAACATTGCTCTGGGCGGTACACTGATTCAGGATCTTCCCGGCGAACGCCACCGCCACGATACGGAAATTGATAAAGACCGTGTCCATCCGGTCACGGTGACACACCCGCTGCTGGCGCAGTATTTCGGCGCGGGCTTTGTGGCCAACAGCAGCCACCATCAAGCCGTTGACCGGCTGGGGGAGGGGCTTTCCGTTACCTGCATCAGCGACGACGGGGTGATCGAGGGCATCGTACACGAGAGCGGACAGATCATCGGCGTGCAGTTCCATCCGGAGCGGATGGCATTTGCAAACCGCCGGGAGGACGCCGACGACGGCGCGGCGATTTTCCGCCTGTTTGCGGATCTGCTGTAAATAAAAGGAGAGAGGAAATTCCTCTCTCCTTTTTTCGTATTTCTCACAATCCCAGCAGGTGGAACGCAAACTGAAAATAGATCAAAAGACTCAGTACGTCCACAATGGTGCTGATAAAGGGTGCTGCCATTACCGCGGGATCAAGACCGATCTTTTCCGCGAGAAGGGGCAGCAGGCAGCCCACGCTCTTGGCGCAGAATACCGTACAGATCAAGGCGAGGCAGATCACCAGCGCCACCATAACAGTGACCTCACTGTTGTGCATCAGCCAGTTGTCCACCACCATAAGCTTCACGAAATTTGCCACCGCCAGCAGTACACCGCACACCAGCGCCACCCGCGCCTCCTTCCACAAAACGCGGAAGAAATCGCCAAAAGACACCTCGTTGAGGCTCAAGCTGCGGATCACCGCAACACTGGACTGGTTGCCGCTGTTACCACCGGTACCCATCAGCATGGGAATGAAGGAGATCAGCACGGAACAGGTGGCCAGTGAACTTTCAAACCCGGTGATCACAATGCCGGTAAATGTAGCCGACAGCATCAGGAGCATCAGCCACGGGATGCGGCTTCTCACCGTCTCCCACACACCGGTGCGAAGATACGGCTTGTCCGAAGGGGTCATAGCCGCCATCATTTCGATATCCTCGGTGACCGCTTCCTCGATGACATCCATTGCGTCGTCGATGGTCACGATACCCACCAGGCGGCACTCCTGATCCACCACAGGCATAGCAAGGAAGTCGTAGTGGCTCAGATTCTGCGCCACTTCCTCCTTATCGTCCAGTGTGGTGGCGGAGATATAGTTGGTCTCCATGATATCTGTGATCAATTCCTCCGGCTCCGCCAGCAGCAGCGTACGGATGGATACAACGCCCAAAAGGTGCCGCCGCTCGTCCGTTACATAGCAGATATTAATGGTCTCCTTGTCCACACCGGTGCGGCGAATGCGCTTGATGGCATCCTCCACCGTCATATCCTGCTTGAGATCCACAAACTCTGTGGTCATGACGGAGCCTGCGCTATCCTCGGGATATTTCAGAATTTCGTTGATACTGCGCCGCATCTCGGGATCGGCTTGGCGCAGAATGCGCTTGACCACGGTGGCGGGCATCTCCTCAATGATATCCACCGTATCGTCCACATACAGCTCAGAGAGCACCTCTCTCAGCTCTGTATCGGAAAAGGAGCTGATCAGGATCTCCTGTGCCTCCGGCTCCATTTCAACAAACACTTCCGACGCCAGTTCCTTGGGCAGCAGGCGGTACAGAAGGGGCAGCCGGTCCAGAGGAAGCTCGGAGAGGATCAGCGCGATATCCGCCGGTTCCAGAAGCCGCAGCACTTCGCGCACTGCCGCCCATTGCTTTTTTTCCACCAGTTCCTCAACATGATCCATGAACGCGCCGTTATCCAGTTCGATCATACGCGCCCTCCTTTCCGGACATACTTCTTTCTTTCCATAATATGCCCTACTTTCCCTGCCGTCAACCTTTTTGTTCTCCGCAGGTCCATTTCGCCGTCAGCTAAACAAGTTCACCAAAAGATGACATTATTTTACCGTTCCCCCTTGTCTTTTTCAATTTAGTGTAATATACTATATAATACGATTATTGCGTATGGCAATATCAGGAAACTAATTCAGAAAGAGGGACTATCTATGAAGAATCTTTCCGTTCGCGTAAAGCTGATGATCTCCCATGGCCTGATCATTCTGCTCACCATGGCCGTTGCCGCCTTCGGCCTCTTCGGCGTCAGCCTGTCCGCAAAGCGCCAGGAGAGAATGATGAACGTCTCTGTGGTCGCCACTCAGGATGTGGGCAACCTGATGTATGCCACCGCAGACCTGCAGCGTGTCCTCACCGCCATGATCATGGTGCCCGCCAGCATGCCCGATCTGCTGCCTCCTCTTGAGAAATCCATGAACGATGATGTCGCTCTGATGGAAGCTTCCATGATGGAGCTGTACGCCAATCTGTCTGATTACCCTGAGGTTCTGGCTCTGGTGGAGCAGATCGGCGGTTTCGTCGCTGCCAGCGGTGAGCAGCGCCAGGCTGTTCTCGATATGATCGCCAAGGGCGACTCCAACAAGGCCAACCAGACCTATCAGCAGGGTTACCGCCAGTCTCTGATCCAGATCCAGAACCTGGCCACCGAGCTGAAGGGCATGGTGGAGACCATTACCGCTGAGGATTACGCCTCCTCTCTGCAGACCAACAACTCCATGATGGTCCTGCTGATCGGTCTTACTGTGATCGCTGTGATCATCGGCAGCCTCTTCACTGTGTTTGTGAGCGCCACCATCCGCAAGCCCGTTGACCAGCTGGTCAAGGCCTCTCTGGAGATGCAGCAGGGTAATTTGGGTGTTGCCGATACCATCACCTATGTCTCCAAGGACGAGCTGGGCACTCTGGCAGCCTCCATGCGCGAGACTCTCACCTTCCTCTCTGCCTATGTGGGCGAGATCGGTCAGACCCTGCGCACCATCGCAGGCGGCAACCTGACTGTCAAGGACAGCGATATCACCGATTTCCGCGGCGACTTCGCCGTGATCAAGGAGTCCACCTCCTATATCCTTGAGAATCTGAACAACACCATGAGCGACATCCACCTGGCCGCCGATCAGGTGAACAGCGGCGCCGACCAGGTCGCCTCCGGCGCACAGGAGCTGTCCCAGGGCTCCACTGGGCAGGCCGCTGCCGTTCAGGAACTGGCCGCCACTCTGGGCGAGATCAACGCCAAGGTGCAGGAAGCCGGCGAGCAGGCTGCCGCTACCCGCGAGAACACCGAGGAAGAACTGCGCATGATGCGCGCCGCCGATGCTCAGATGAAGGAAATGCTGGTCGCTATGGAAGAGATCAACCGCACCAGCGAGGAGATCGGCAAGATCAACAAGACCATCGAGGATATCGCATTCCAGACCAACATTCTGGCACTGAACGCCGCCGTCGAGGCAGCCCGCGCAGGCGCAGCCGGTAAGGGCTTCGCTGTTGTTGCTGACGAGGTTCGCTCTCTGGCCGCCAAGAGCGCCGAGGCTTCCAAGAACGCTTCCGACCTGATCGAAGCATCCGTGGCCGCCGTGCAGAAGGGTGTCCGCATCGCAAACGGCACCGCAAAGAACCTGCAGCAGGTCGCTGAGGGCGCCGGCAGAAACGCAGAGATGGTCACCGGCATCGCTGAGTCCGCACAGGGTCTGGCTGCCTCCATCGAGCAGGTTTCCACCGGTATCGATCAGATCTCCTCTGTCGTTCAGACCAACTCCGCCACCGCAGAGCAGTCCGCTGCCGCCAGCGAGGAGCTGTCCGGTCAGTCCGCAATGCTCAAGGAGCTCATTAACCAGTTCCGTCTGCGCTGAGAGAATACAATTCCATAATCTCCTCCGGGAGCGCTGTATCCGCAGCGCTCCCGTTTCTTGTTTAAATTGGAGTTTATGGGGGAGTTGAGGGTATGTTCCGCGCATTGGCGCGTGGTACTTTGCCCGCGGCGGCAAAGTACCCAAAACGCCGTTAGGGGGGGGAGGGGTGTCGATTCCCCTCTCCCTCTTAAAACTCCCACACCCTAAAACGACACAAAGAGGGGCGCAAGCCCCTCTTTGGATTCTCCCCGCCAGCCCTTTGGTTGTCCTGTCTATTGCCGACTAGCTCCCGGGGTGCAGCAGAGAATTGCCGCGCCACTTAAAAAGCCGTGGCACTCCAAGAAAAACGCAGTGTTTCAAGTACATATCTGCAGAAGCGGCAGCGGGGCAAGAGCAGCGCCTTCTCGACGAGAAA
>JAZLEB010000090.1:0-3742 GCA_045615065.1 Candidatus Pelethomonas sp.
CAGGATCTCGCCCTGAACTCCTTTGACATCATGAATATCATCGGCGCCTTCGAGGACCATTTCGACACCACCATTCCCACCCGTGACGTCTGGCAGCTCCATCAGGTGAAGGATGTCATCGACTATCTGGCCCGCTTAGGCTTCACCGAGCCCTGATATGTCTCCGATCACCGTATTCACCGCACCCTACAGCGACGAGAGCCGCCACTCCCACGAATTGCTCCGCAGAGCGGCATCGCTCCTTCTTGGGCGAGACCCGGGACACGCGGAGCGGGGGCAGTGGGGCAAACCGTTCTTTCCGGAGGAAAGCGCGCTGCACTTTTCCATCTCTCACAGCGGAGAGTTCTGGCTGTGCGCGTTCTCTGAGCAGCCTGTAGGCATAGACATTCAGTGCTGTAAAAGCTTCGTGCCGCCGGAAACGCTGTCCCGCCGGTTTTTCCACCCGAGGGAGGATGCCTTTCTGGCGAGAAACGGCTACGAGCGGTTCTATGACCTGTGGACAGCGAAGGAAAGCTTCGTGAAATTCACCGGCAAAGGATTTTATGATGAACCGGAATCTTTCTCCGTCGTAGGGGAGGGGGGCGAATTTCCCTCCGTACAGGGCGTACAGCTGCGGCACATCCTCTTTGAGGATGGGTACAGTGTTTGTGTGTGCGGTGAGTGTCTCGATGAGATCGTTTTTCGGGAATTGACTTGAATAATCGAAACAGGGAGTGCTGCCAATCGCGCGGCAGTCATAACACAGTTACAGGCACAGCAGTTATAGATCAAACTGCTGTGCCTGTTGTTGTATCAACGAATAAATTGTGATATGATCGGATCGATCAATAAGAATTTGACGGAGAACAATCTATGAAGATTGAATTGCGGACTATAGATGATACCAACAAAGCAGATGTTGTGTTATTGGAAGTATCAGATAGCCAAAAGGAATATATTGCATCGAATGCACTTTCCCTGGAAACTTCACTTAATGCAGAATATAGAGAAATAGCACGACCTTTTGCAATATATGCGGATGAAAAACTTGTAGGGTTTACCATGTTCGCCTTTGACCTTGCTTCAAGTGATCCGAACGACAGATATTGGCTCTGGCGCTTTATGATTGATAAGAACTTACAAGGGAACAGATACGGTTCTGCTGCATTGGAAAAGATTATTGAATATTTCAAAAACCATGGAGCAAACCATATTTTACTATCTACAAAGGAAACCAACACAACAGCGCTTTCGTTATATCACAAATATCAGTTTGCGGAAACCGGAGAAATGAACGATAACGAGATCGTCTTGCGGTTAAATATATAAATTCCAATTATCGAGATAAGGGCGCACTTCTATACGCCCTTTGGATGTACCGTGCGAGGCACGGCTTTGCGCCGCACCAGAGTCTCCCTTGTGTAAAGGGAGGCTTTGATTCTGCGACACAAAATTTTATACAAAAATCCTACCTGCGTGGTATTCGCAGGTAGGATTTACTGTTTTAAGGCTATCCCGCTATGGCAGCACTCCCTGTTTGTTTGTGCTTCAGATTGGAGTTTATCTTTACCTGAAAAAATAAACCGGGGCAGGAGAAATCCTGCCCCGGAAGATATGTACTTATCGCGGTATCACACCCACAGCTTGGAGACGGAGATCTCCTGATAGATGCGCTCGATGGCCTCAGCGAACATGGGAGCCACAGTCAGATACTTGATCTTGCTGCTCTTCTCGGGGGCCACAGGGGTGATGGTATCCAGGAATGCCAGCTCGGTGATCACGCTGTCGTTGATGCGATCGATAGCGGGACCGGACAGAACGCCGTGGGATGCGCAGGCGTAGATGTTCTTGGCGCCGCCCACCTCGACCAGAGCCTTGGCAGCATTGCACAGAGAACCTGCGGTATCGACCATATCGTCGAACAGGATGCAGTCCTTGCCCTCAACGTCACCAATGACATTCATGACCTCGCACTGGTTGGCCTTCTGGCGGCGCTTGTCAACGATAGCCAGATTCATGTGCAGCTTCTGAGCGAAAGCGCGGGCGCGGGCAACAGAGCCAACGTCGGGGGAGACGACCACCATATCCTCGCACTTCTCACCAAACTTCTTGGCATAGTAGTCCACAAAGATGGGGTTGCCGTACAGGTTATCCATGGGGATATCAAAGAAGCCCTGGATCTGTGCTGCGTGGAGGTCCATGGTCAGCACGCGGTCAGCGCCGGCAGCGGTGATCATGTTCGCCACCAGCTTGGAGGAGATGGGATCGCGCGCCTTGGTCTTGCGGTCCTGGCGGGCATAACCGAAGTAGGGGATGACTGCGGTAATGCGGCCGGCGCTGGCGCGGCGCATCGCGTCGATCATGATGAGCAGTTCCATCAGGTTGTCGTTAACGGGATTGCTGGTGGACTGCACGATGAATACATCGGAGCCGCGAACAGACTCATAGATGGAAGCGGAAACCTCGCCGTCAGCGAAGTGACCGATCTCGGAGTTGCCGAGGGGGATGCCGATCAGATTGCAAATGTCCTTTG
This sequence comes from Candidatus Pelethomonas sp., assembly GCA_045615065.1. GTDB lineage: Bacteria > Bacillota > Clostridia > Oscillospirales > Oscillospiraceae > Pelethomonas. The sequence continues at coordinate 2,513 of JAZLEB010000090.1, forward strand.
CAAGGCCGGGGTTTGCATTGCCGGTGAAAACCTTCATGTCCTTACCGTGAGAAATCATTTCCAATATCCTCTTTTCTTCATTCTCTTCCGCGGCGCAGGCCGCTGTTGTAGTGGTGAAGTGTATATTTTGATCGGCCGAGGCCGACTACTTCCGTTTTTTATTTCTTTCCGCGGAGCTCGCGGTTTTCTTTGCCCAGCCGCTTTTGACTTCCTGCCGCTGTCTTCCGATGGCAAGGGCATCCGCCTCCACATCCTTGGTGACAGTTGTGGCAGCAGCAATATACGCGCCTTTCCCCACATGCACAGGGGGCACGAAGTTTACATTGCAGCCGATGAACACATCGTCCTCAATAACGGTGCGGGATTTCTTGAATCCGTCATAATTGGAGGTCACGGTACCGCAGCCGAAATTGACACGGCTGCCCACATCGCTGTCGCCCACATAGGTGAGGTGGCTGAGCTTGGTGTCCTCGCCGAATACAGCGTTTTTGATCTCCACAAAAGCGCCGATTTTACTTCTGTCACCCACATGGCACTTGGGACGAATATGGGCATAGGGTCCCACATGGACACCCTTGCCCAGAAAGCTCTCTGTTACCTGAGAGGCATTTACCACCGCTTCATCGCTGATGATGCAGTCGCGGATCATGGCATTGGGACCGATCGTGCATTTCTCACCGATCACGGTGCTTCCCCGGAGAATGGTGCCGGGGTAGATGACAGTGCCGGGAGCGATTGTCACACGGGGGTCGATGTAGGTGTGGTCAGGATCCAGAATATTCACCTGCGTGCGCTGATGGTAGGCGGCAATATCCTCCTTCACCGCCTGCTGCAGACGCACCAGTTCTTCCACTGTGCGGAAGGAGAGCATCATGCTGCCCACGGGAAGCATGGCTTCTCGGATCTCCTCTATGCGGCAGTGGGCGGCAAATTCCTCCAGATCCTCTTCATATGTATCCTCAGTGCCAACGGCAACGATCGCCTCCTGAGGGCAGGCAGCGAGAACTGCTTCGTGGTGCTCGCTGTCACACACAATAAAAAACCGCTCGACGCCTTTTTCCATCCAGGCCCGTATACACCAATTCAGTACGGGGCAAAACAGAACTTCCTGCAGCATCAGCGGCTTGCTATCATAGGTAGGGGCGGTGTCATCCGTCAGAAAAATCACAATGCATTTCTTACCCATTGCTATCCCCTCCCGCTTCATTCAATACATACAAGTTCATTATA
>JAZLEB010000091.1:0-4934 GCA_045615065.1 Candidatus Pelethomonas sp.
GGTTCAGAGCGTGCTTACGGAAAGCCTCAACAGCCTCCATGTCGCACATATCCTTCAGGTCCTCGAAATCCCACACAGCGACCTTCTGGATCTCGTGGGAGGTACGGAAACCGTCGAAGAAGTTGATGAAAGGAACCTTGCCGCTGATAGCAGCCAGGTGAGCAACGGGGCTCAGGTCCATAACTTCCTGAACATTGCCCTCAGCCAGCATAGCGAAACCGGTCTGGCGGCAGGCCATGACGTCGGAGTGATCGCCGAAGATGTTCAGAGCGTGGGTGGAAACGGTACGGGCGGAAACATGGAAAACGGTGGGCAGCTGCTCGCCGGCGATCTTGTACATGTTGGGGATCATCAGCAGCAGACCCTGAGAAGCGGTGTAGGTGGTGGTCAGAGCGCCAACACCCAGAGAACCGTGAACAGCACCGGCTGCACCGGCCTCGGACTGCATCTCAACGACCTTGACCTGGGTACCGAAGATGTTCTTCAGACCGTTGGCGGACCACTGGTCAACCAGGTCGGCCATGGGGCTGGACGGAGTGATCGGGTAGATCGCAGCAACTTCGGAAAACGCATAGGATACATGCGCAGCCGCGTTGTTACCGTCCATGGACTTAAACTTTCTTGCCATAAATAGCTCCTCCTGAATATTTGATACTGCTCTTGCACCGGGGGATCACACACTGGACCCAGGCGGCACAAGGCGCGGTACTCATACAGATACAATATAGCACGAAATCTGCCCCATGTAAATGTGACATTCAGGTTTTTTCGCCATTTTTTTGATTTTTGACAATTAACACAATCTGCTTTTTGTTTTTTGTGCTTTTTTCATGCCTTTGCGAACAGGAAAGAGTGTGGTAAACTAGAGAAAAATGTATGTTTTGGGAGAATTACTATGGTTAACACGATCCGTTCCCTTGGTCTCCAGGGTATCACCGGCTATGAGGTTCAGGTGGAGTGCGCCCTCAGCGGCGGTCTGCCCGCCTTTGATGTAGTCGGTCTGCCGGATGCCGCCGTCAAGGAATCACGCGAGCGGGTGCGCGCCGCCATCAAAGCCTGCGGCGCCAAGTTCCCCGTGTCCCGCATTACTGTGAATCTCGCCCCCGCCGCGCTCAGGAAGGAGGGCACTGTCTACGATCTCCCCATTCTTCTTGGCATTCTTGCCGCCCAGGGGGATATTGACGCACCGCCGTCTACCGCCGCCTTTTTCGGCGAACTGTCCCTGACCGGTGCGCTGCGCCCGGTGATGGGTACCCTGCCTATGGCCATGGCTGCTGCACGCTGCGGCGTCACGGAACTGTTTGTACCCGAGGAGAACGCCGCCGAAGCCACCTTGGCAGATGGGCTTACCGTCTACGGTGTGCGGGATGTCGTGTCCCTTGTCCGCCACCTGCGGGGCGAAGAGCGCATTGTTCCCGCCGAGCCCTGGCAGCCAGAAAGCAGCACAGAAAACGGCCCCGACTTCAGCGAAGTCATGGGACAGGAAAATGTCAAACGCGCCCTTGAGATCGCCGCTGCCGGCGGTCACAATATCCTACTCATCGGCTCCCCCGGCGCGGGCAAATCCATGCTGGCGCGCCGTCTCCCCTCCATTCTGCCGGATATGACCCGCCGCGAGGCGCTGGAGTCCACAGAGATCTGGTCGGTAGCCGGCATGGCAGGCCGGCGCAACCCCCTGCTGCGCCGCCGTCCCTTCCGCTCCCCCCATCACACCGTTTCCTCCGTGGCACTGGCAGGCGGCGGCACCTTCCCCCGCCCCGGCGAGATCTCCCTTGCCCATAACGGCGTGCTGTTTTTGGACGAGCTGCCGGAATTTCAGAAGGATGCGCTGGAGGTGCTGCGCCAGCCCATTGAGGATGGCGAGGTGACTATCACCCGCGCCGCCGGCTCTCTGCGCCTGCCCAGCCGTTTCATGCTGGTGTGCGCCATGAACCCATGCCGCTGCGGCTGGCGGGGACACCCCTCGGGGCGCTGCACCTGCACCGACCAGCAGGTGGAGAAGTATGTAAGCCGCATCTCCGGTCCCATGCTGGACCGCATGGATCTCCATGTAGAAGTCCCCAGTGTGGAGTTTGACGCCATGCGCCGCAAAGAAACCCCGGAGTCCTCCGCTGATGTAAAGAAGCGGGTGGATGCCGCCCGCGCCATCCAGTCCGTACGCTTTGCCGGAACGGATGTGTCCTGCAACGCCAACATGACCCCTGCCATGGTGGGCAGCTTCTGCGAGCTTGACGAGAAGGGCGAGAAGATCCTCCGCGCCGCCTTTGAGCGCATGGGACTTACCGCCCGCAGCCACGACAGGATCCTGCGCGTCGCCCGCACCATCGCGGATCTGGACGGCGCGGAGCACATCTCCGCCGCCCACCTTGCCGAAGCCATTCAGTACCGCAACAGTTCCATCCTGCGGGGATAAACCGCAGATAACCTAAATTCTTATACAGGAGGCATAACCACATGAAAAAATCAGGCATCATAATAATTATCGTCCTTTTCATCGCAGCGTGCGGTATCTCCTTCTTTGCCGGAGACTATATGAGCGACAAAGAGCACAGAGAGGCTCAAGAGCAGCTCTGCAGCCGGAACATTTCCACTGCCATCGACGCCTTGGAAAATAAGGGTCTGTCCGTCGAGAAGCCATATATTCTCAGCTTGATTTGGGTAGCGTACGAGCTTTGCGACGATATCAGAATCGCCGCAGACCTCAACGACCTGTGGATCACACTGGCCTGCACAGACACCTATGACGGGCAGGATGAGGCATTATCGCAGCACCTGAAAGACCTTCTGAACAGATATAACGAGTCGGTCGCGGCAGATGATGACCGGTAACTGTACAGTCTAAACTGCGATCTCTCCACTTTCAAGAGCGCCGGTCATCATAAAGGAAATGACCGCTGTGTACACCATTTCCTCCACCGTGGGCGCATCGTAGTCCTCACCGGACACAATGGAGATGACAGTCGTTCGGTAAATTGGAGTTTATCGGTCTGTTCAAACTATTTGAAACTGCCATCCATGCCGCAGTAGCGGCAGACTACCCTGTATCTGCCCTTCGGCTGGTTTGTGCTTCCGGCGGGTATCTTTTTGCTCGTGCAAAAAGATACGAAAAACACGCCCAAGGCGTTCCCCCTTGGGTATCTCCCTTTTAGAGAACAAAAATCATCTTGCGGCACTTTCTCGTCGAGAAGGCGCTGCTCTTGCCCCGCTGCCGCTCCTGCGGATCAGCACTCGAAACACTGCGTTTCCCTTGGTGTGCCACGGTTTTGTGTTGAGTCGCAGCTCTCTGCTGCACCCCGGGAGTTAGCCAGCAATAGACAGGACAATCAAAGGACTGGCGGGGAGAATCCAAAGAGGGGCTTGCGCCCCTCTTTGTGTCGTTTTAGGGTGTGGGAGTTTTAAGAGGGAGAGGGGCAAGGTGAATTGGGCAAAGCCCAAGAGAGGGTGGCCTGGGCCAAATCGAACCCCCTCTCCCTCTTAACGCCCTTTTCGTGTCTTTTCCGGCGAGGGAAAAGACACCCGTCGGAGACATAAAGATAATTTGAACTCACCGATAAACTCCAATTTCAAAACCAACAAACAGGAGCAGGCTGCGCCCTCAAAGGACACAGCCTGCTCTTATTTTGTCGATAAAATTCCGTAAACGCTATGTGCAGCAACGAAAGCCTGTTACAGCCCCATCTCTTCCTTGACTTCCTTGAAGCACTTCACCGCGAAGTCGATATCCTCCTTGGAGTGACCTGCGGAGATCTGAGTGCGGATGCGGTCCTTGCCCTTGGGGACGACAGGATAGCAGAACGCCACCACATACACGCCCTTCTCCAGCATACGGCGGGAGAACTCGTGGGCAGTCTTGGCATCGTAGAGCATCACGGGAACGATAGGATGCTCACCGGGCAGCAGATCAAAGCCCAGTTTCTCCATCTCGGCGCGGAAGTAGCGGGCATTTTCATGCACCTTGTCGCGCAGAGCGGTGGACTCAGTGAGCATATCGATGGTCTTAATAGTGGCGGCGCAGATAGCAGGCGCCACCGTGTTGGAGAACAGGTAGGGGCGGCTGCGCTGGCGCAGCAGATCCACGATCTCCTGACGGGCAGCGGTATAGCCGCCGCTGGCACCGCCCAGTGCCTTGCCGAAGGTGCCGGTGAGAATATCGATGCGTCCCATCACACCGCAGAACTCGGGAGTGCCGCGGCCGTGCTCGCCCATGAAGCCCACTGCGTGGCTCTCATCCACCATCACCAGTGCGTCAAATTCATCTGCCAGATCGCAGATACCCTTGAGGTTGGCGATATAACCGTCCATGGAGAACACACCGTCGGTGGCGATCAGCTTTACCTTGGCGCCTGCCTCGGTGGCAGCCACCAGCTGGGCGCGCAGATCGTCCATATTGTTGTTCTTGTAGCGGTAGCGCTGCGCCTTGCACAGGCGGACACCGTCGATAATGGAGGCGTGATTCAGCTCATCGGAGATGACAGCATCCTCAGGACCCAGCAGGGTCTCGAAGAGACCGCCGTTGGCATCAAAGCAGGAGGAGTAGAGGATGGCATCGTCCATGCCCAAAAAGTCCGCGATCTTGCGCTCCAGCTCCTTGTGGATGGACTGGGTGCCGCAGATAAAGCGCACGGAAGACAGGCCGAACCCCCACTTATCATAGCTTTCCTTTGCGGCGGCGATCAGCTCGGGATTATTGGAAAGTCCCAGGTAGTTGTTGGCGCACATGTTCACCACACCCTTGGCGGCAGTGGTGTCAATGCAGGAGCGCTGGGGAGTGGTGATAATGCGCTCGTCCTTATAGGTGCCGGCCTCACGGATGGCGGCCAGTTCATTGCGGAATTTTTCCATTGCGGATTTCATGGCTCTTCCCCCTTATTTCTTGGTCCAGTCCAGAACGACCTTGCCGGACTTGCCGCTGTTCATAGCCTCAAAGCCTTTTT
>JAZLEB010000092.1:0-6795 GCA_045615065.1 Candidatus Pelethomonas sp.
GGGTTTCTTAAGGGGAGAGGGGGCAAGGTGAATTGTCCCAAAGGGACAAGAGAGGGTGGCCTGGGCCAAATCGAAACCTCCTCTCCCCTTAAGTGTCTTTTTCGCATCTTTTGTGACACAACAAAAGATGCCCGTCGGAGACAAAAGATAATTTCTATCCCCGATAAACTCCAATTTGTTTATTCATCGGTAAAATCTGTGACAGCCGATGGTGGTGAGATACTCCCGGTTTTCCCGGATCCATTTTCCCTCTGAGAGAGAGGGGTTGAAGAAATACAGACAGTCGCCGACGGTGTTTGTTCCGTTGAGCGCCAGACGGGCGGCAAGAATACTCTGGGGAGTGGGTTCATCGTAAATCGTTCCGTTAGCGGTGGGCTCAAACTGAACAGCGTGTTTTGTATCAAACACCACACCCTTGACGGTGTCCGGAAATTCCTCTGATACCAAGCGGTTGAGGACAACATTGCCTACTGCGATCTGTCCATACAGACTTTCGCCGCGGCTCTCCGCGCTGATGACACGGCTGAGCCAGTAGAGATCCTCGTCGGTATGCGGAATGGGGGCTCCGGAGGTGACGGAGATAGGGGCGTTCGCGTTGGTGAAATGAACATCCGCGCCCAGCAGATTGGCTACGGCGCGCAGGGGGACATAGGTACGTCCGTTTTCGATGAAACATTCGCCGTTCAGACCGAAAAGAAAGCCGTCGGCATACACGAAATCTTCGCCGATGGGTACGTCCAGTGTGAAGAGTTCTGTATCGGTCCTTGCGCGGCGCATGGAGGCATTCCACTCGGTTTTCCAGCCGCCCAGTGCATCCAAGAGCGCAGTGAGCGGCGAGTAGGTAATGCCGCTTCGCAGGAAGGATTCCTGTTCAAGAGCGGTACCGTTCACATTGACGGTGACGGATTGGGCGTAGGCGGTCTGACCGGCCGCGAGGGAGAGGGCGCAAACAAGCGCCGCGATCCGTTTTTTTCTCATGTTCGTATACTCCTGTTCGGTAGATTTGGGGAGTACCCCATGGGAGTCAGTATAGCGGAGCGGCAGGGAATGGGGCAAGCTGTAAATCCTTCCAGTGTCGAGTGTGATTGTCTAAAACATACAAAATATACAATATAAAAATGTCGAAATGTCGAAAACAATGAAAGTAGTATAAAAACCCCTTGGGAGGGATTTTTATGCTTGCTTTTTTGGGGGAATGTTGTTAAAATATCAACGATGTATTGTTATACAATACCACCACTATGTCACCCGAAAGAATAACATCCCGAAAGAAAGGAGCAGCGAAAACACAAAACGAAGTGTTTTCCACATTCCGACTATGAAACTGATCACTGTCGAGCAAATGGAAGCCGCAACCGAAAGACTGCTGGAAACCGGTCGTCAGGTAGGCGCGGATTCCTGGCAGCAGCGCGTGAAGAACCAGACTCCCCATTGTAAGTTTGGTGAGGAGGGCGTTTGCTGCCGCATCTGTTCCATGGGCCCCTGCCGCATCACTCCCAAGGCACCCCGCGGCATCTGCGGCTGCGATGTTCACGGCATCGTTGCCCGTAACTATCTGCGCTTTACCGTTGGTGGTACTGCCGCTCACTCCGACCACGGCCGTGAGATCTGCCACACCCTGCACGAGACCCGTGAGGGCGGCAACTACACCGTGAAGGATCCCGAGAAGCTGAAGAGAATCGCCACCGAGTGGGGCGTCGAGACCGAGGGCAAGGATATCTACGATCTGGCCCACGAGGTCGCTGAGCTGGCTCTGCTGGAGTACGGCAAGCCCTTCGGCGTGCAGCGCTTCCTGAGCCGCGCTCCTGAGCACACTCAGAAGCTGTGGAAGGACGCAGGCATTGAGCCCCGCGCCATCGACCGCGAGATCGCTACCGCTATGCACATGACCCACATGGGTTGCTCCTCTCAGGCTGAGGCTCTGATCCGTCAGGCTCTGCGCGCAGGTCTGAGTGACGGTTGGGGCGGTTCCATGTGCGGTACCGAGTTCTCCGACGTTCTGTTCGGCACTCCCAAGGTCATCGACACCGAGGCTAACCTGGGTGTTATGGAGAAGGACATGGTCAACATCATTGTTCACGGCCACGATCCCTCCCTGTCCGAGATGATCGTTCACTACGCAAATGATCCCGAGATGATCGCTCTTGCCAAGGAGCAGGGCGCTAAGGGCATCAACATTGCCGGTGTTTGCTGTACTGCTAACGAAGTCACCATGCGTCACGGTATCCCCATGGCCGGTAACTTCCTGAGCCAGGAAGATGTCGTCCTGACCGGTGCCTGCGAAGCTATCGTTGTTGACGTGCAGTGCATCTTCCCCGCACTGGGCCCCCTGTCCAAGTGCTTCCACACCAAGTTCATCACCACTTCCAACATCGCTCGCATCCCCGACAGCGAGTTCATTGAGTTCCATGCTGAGACCGCTGGCGAGAACGCCAAGGCTATCGTCAAGGCTGCTATCGAGAACTTCAAGAACCGCCGTGAGGAGCTGATTTACATCCCCGAGCACAAGCAGCCCGCTCGTGTCGGTTACGCCCTGGAGACCATCAAGAAGACTCTGGACGGCGTCTGCAACACCCAGGTCGATGAGATGGGTACTCTGATCCCCCTGGCCGATGTCTGCAAGGCCGGCGTTCTGCGCGGTGCTGTGGCTATGGTTGGCTGCAACAACCCCAAGGTTCGTCCCGACACCGCTCACATCGAGCTGATGAAGAAGCTGATCGCCAACGATATCATCGTTGTCGTTTCCGGCTGCTCCGCTCAGGCTGCCGGTAAGGCAGGCCTCCTGAGCATGGAAGCCAAGGAGCTGTGCGGCGACGGTCTGCGCCGTGTCTGCGACCTGGTTGGCATTCCTCCCATCCTGCACATGGGCTCCTGCGTGGATATCTCCCGCATGATGCTGCTGGTTGCTGACCTGTCCAAGGATTGGGGCTGCAAGATCTCCGAGCTGCCCGTCGTTGGCTGCGCTCCCGAGTGGATGAGTGAGAAGGCTGTCTCTATCGGTAACTACGTCGTTGCTACCGGTATCGATACCTATCTGGGCGTTGATCCCTACACCAAGGGCTCCAGCGAAGTCACCGAGCTGCTCCAGGGTGAGCACGGTGTCAAGGATTGGGTCGAGGCTAAGTTCACTGTCGAGCTGGATATCGAGAAGCTGGGCGATCTGATGATCGAGGCTATCGAGGCCAAGCGTGACGCTCTGGGTATCTAATAGATATCATTCGCATAATTTCGTACATCGCACACCCAAGAAAGAAGGAACCTGAACCATGAAAATAGCTGTTACCGGCAAGGGCGGCGTGGGTAAGACTACCCTCTCGTCCACCCTGTGCCGACTGTACGCCGAGGAGGGACGCACCGTTCTCGCTGCCGATGTGGATCCGGATGCCAATCTGGGTCTGGCACTGGGCTTCAGCGAGGAGGAGGTCAACGCCATCGTCCCCATCTCCAAAATGCGCAAGCTGGTGGAGGAGAGGACCGGCGCCAACGAGCTGAACAAGTTTTTCAAGCTCAACCCTCAGGTGGGAGATATTCCCGACACCTATGCCAAAGAGATCAATGGAGTCAAGCTCCTGGTCATGGGCACGGTGGAGACCGGCGGAAGCGGATGTGTCTGCCCTGAGCATGTGATGCTCAAGGCGATTTTGTCCAACCTTGTGTTCCGCAAGGATGATGTAGTCATCATGGACATGGAAGCGGGTCTGGAGCATCTGGGCCGCGGCACCGCAAGCTGCATGGATCAGTTCATCGTTGTCATCGAGCCCGGCGCCCGCAGCATCCAGACCTACGGTAAGGTCAAGGAATTGGCGGCGGATCTGGGAATCACCCGTGTCAGGGTCGTTGCCAACAAGGTGCGTGATGCGCACGACGAAGAATACATTAAGGCCCGCATCCCGGAGGAGGATCTTCTGGGCTTTATCCACTACAATGCCGAGGTCATCGATGCTGACCGCGCCGGGCAGTCCCCCTATGACTGCAGTGCTTCGGCTGTAGAGGAGATCCGGGCCATCAAGGCGAAAATTGACGCCGAAAAATAAGAAATTTGCTGAGAGCAATCTAAGGAGTGAAACATCTGTGAAGACATTATTTGATCGCGTTTTCACCGGTAACGACGCTATGTACGCTCTGGCTGTCAAGGCAGTGGACGAGGCAATTGCCAAGCTGGGTGCTGACGCTCCCGCTACTTTTGGCGATACCGCTTACAGCCTGCCCTGCCTGTATGCCATGACCGGCAAGAAGGTCGCTACCATCGGTGAGGCTAAGGAAGCACTGGAGACCACCATCAAGGATTTCATGACCCGCAACAAGCGCACCAAGGATATCTTTACCTCCGGTGTCGCTACTGCTCTGTCCGCTGAGATCATTGAGTGCATGAAGTGGGCCGTCAACGGCGGTACTCCCTATGAGGAGCCCGTTATGGGTCACTTCACCGACGCTCAGGTCCGTGAGCTGGGTGTTCCCCTGGTTACCAAGGACATCCCCGGTGTTGCTGTTATCATCGGTCCCGCTCCCACTGCTGAGCAGGGTGCCGCTCTAGTTAAGAGCTACCAGTCTCAGGGTATTTTCGTTACTCTGGTTGGCGGCATCATCGACCAGTGCGTTGAGCAGGGTATGAAGCTGGGCTTCAACGTCCGCTGCGTGGCTCTGGGTCATGACCTGAGCAGCGTTGCACACGTTGTGTCCGTCGCTCTGCGTGCAGCTATCATTTTCGGTAGCGTTGAGCCCGGTAACTACGAGGGTATGTGGGAGTACACCATGAACCGCGTGTTCGCATTCGTCAACGCTTTCGCACCTGTTGACGATATGACCGTGGCTTGCGGCGCCGGCGCTATCCAGCTGGGCTTCCCCGTCATTACCAATGACACCCGCGAGAACAACATGTTCGCAATTCCCAAGAGTATCGTCATTCAGGATGACGTTGAGAAGTTCAACGCCACCTCTCTGGAAGCTCGCGACATCAAGATCAAGATCACCAAGATCGACATCCCTGTTGCATTCTCTACCGCATTCGAGGGCGAGATCGTCCGCCGCGGCGATATGCAGCTGGAGTTCGACGGTTCCCGCAAGACCGGTCTGGAGCTGGTCCGCACTCGCGAGATGAGCGAGATCGAGGATCACAAGTTCGAGCTGATCGGTAAGGACTTCGATGCATTCGAGGTCGGCGAGAAGGTTGACTTCTGCATCATCGCTGATGTTGCCGGTAAGAACATGAGCAAGGACTTCGAGGGCGTGTTCGAGCGTAAGTTCCATGCTTACATCAACTGCATCGAGGGCGTTATGCACACCGGTCAGCGTGATATGCTGCGTATCCGTATCAGCAAGACCGCTTTCGAGGCTGGTCTGCGTGCTAAGCACCTGGCAGAGGTCGTCTATGCCAAGCTGAAGAGCGACTACGATGCCATCATCGACAAGTGCGCTGTTACCATCATCACCGATACTGAGAAGGCAGCTGAGTGCCGTGCAAACGTTGCTACTCCCATCTACAATGCTCGTGACGAGCGTATCGGCAGCCTGACCGACGGGAGCGTTGATAAGTTCTATACCTGCCTGATGTGCCAGTCCTTCTCCCCCAGCCATGTTTGTATCGTTACTCCCGAGCGTCTGGGTCTGTGCGGTGCAGTTAGCTGGCTGGATGCAAAGGCTAACTTCGAGCTGGATCCCTCCGGCCCCTGCCAGGAGGTTCTCAAGGAGCGCGTGATCGACGAGAAGATCGGTCGCTGGGAAGAGGTCAACGAGGCCGTTGCCAAGTACAGCCAGGGTGCTCTGGAGTCCGTTACTCTGTACTCCATCATGGAAGATCCCATGACCTCCTGCGGCTGCTTCGAGTGCATCTGCGGTATCGAGCCCTTCTCCAACGGTGTTGTTATCGTTAACCGTGAGCACGCCGGTATGACTCCCATGGGTATGACCTTCTCCGAGCTGGCTTCCATGACCGGCGGCGGTGTGCAGACTCCCGGCTTCATGGGCCACGGTCGTCACTTCATCGCTTCCAAGAAGTTCATGAAGGCAGAGGGCGGTCTGGCTCGCGTTGTTTGGATGCCCAAGGCTCTGAAGGAGAGCGTTGCCGAGAAGGTAAATGCTACCGCTAAGGAGCTGTATGGTATCGACAACTTCTGCGATATGATCGGCGATGAGACCATCACTGAGGATGCAGAGGCTCTGCTGAACTACCTGACTGAGAAGGGTCACCCCGTTCTCAGCATGGAGCCCCTGATGTAATTTCATCAGGCATCTATACATTATATAATAATATAATGGAGTGCCGCTCCCGAAAGGGGGCGGCACTTTTTCGCTATCAGCCGGTGATAAACACTTAATTTGCAGTTTGAATTGCCGATATCAATAATAGAAAGTTACAAAGTAAGCTCAATCTTGTGATATGAGAAAGACGGTGTTACCATGGTGTGGCATTACAACGCGTTTTTATCATATGAAGCAGAGCCTGTGGAGGAGGAGCGTGTGTGGCTGGATGCCGATACCGCGAATCAGACACAGGTAGATCTTACTGCGTATTTAATGGCAAAGCGCACATCAAAGATGGATCCGCTTGCGGGGCGGTTGCGCTCCGCTGAGTTCCGATATAATGCTGCTCACTCATACATGGAGGAGGACGAGGAGCAAAAACCGGCAACGCTGGACCAGCTGGTGTAATGAAATATAGTAAAGCTGCCTAAGCACCGAGGGGAAACCTTCGGTGCTTTTGTGCTGAATGGGGAAGGTGAAGGAAAGGATGAAAAAGGGCGAAAAAAGTAGTTGACAATGGCGGGAAGTTCTGCTATAGTAAGCAAGCTGTCTGCC
>JAZLEB010000093.1:0-7194 GCA_045615065.1 Candidatus Pelethomonas sp.
TCCCTCTGACGAGGGAGGTGGGTCGCCGCAGGCGACTCGGAGGGAGAGATACACTGCAGTTCTTGTTTTCTCTCCCTCAGTCAGCCTTTGGCTGACAGCTCCCTCGTCAGAGGGAGCCTTGCGTACTGTGGTGCAAACTCCCCGATAAACTCCAAGTTGAATAAAAAAAGGAGCCGCTGCGTTTTGTGCAGCGGCCCAAGCGGGTGGGATATTGGAAAGCTTCCATACACAGTATAGACCACACGATATCACTTTGTAAATAGGAGCTTTTGCCGCATTTTCACATTCTTTGTCGCAGTTTGCCGTCTGCGACAGGAACCGACAAACTGTTACATTTTTCAAAATATTTGAAATAATCCCTGTACAAAGAAACAAAACTGTGGTATAATCACTTTAAACCACAAAAGTGTGGTGCAAGAAAGGAGCGATTATATGAAGTTCACATTTACATGCAAGAAGGTATCCCTCAACGATTCTGTGAAGGAATATGCGGAGAAGAAGATCGCCAAGCTTGAGCGTTACTTCCGCGAGGATGCCGAAGCAATTGTGACCTTCTGTGTGGAGAAGGACCACCGCTGCGTGGCTGAGGTCACGATCGTCAGCGGCGGCACCATGTTCCGCGCTCAGGAGGAGTCCCGCGACGGTGATATGCGCAGCGCCATTGATGCTGTTGCCTCCACCATCGACCGCCAGATCCGCAAGAACAAGACCCGTTTGAGCAAGCGGCTGCGGCAGGACGCTCTGGTCTCCACTATGCCCGAGGAGTTCGAAGTACCCGAAGAGAAGGAGTTTGACATTGTCCGCACCAAGCGCGTCACTGTCAAGCCCATGAGCGCTGAGGAGGCCATTCTGCAGATGAACCTGCTGGGTCACGATTTCTTTGTCTATCGCAACGACAACAATGTGGTCAGCATCGTATACCGCCGCAAGAACGGCGGCTACGGCCTGCTTGAGACCGACGGCATTGATGAATAAATAGTATAAAGGCACCGCCTATGGCGGTGCCTTTTTCAGTTTATTTGCTTTAAGTAGTATTTGCTGTTCATTGTTTCCAGCACAATGTCACCGGTGGCCTGGTTTTTCTCCCAGTTCTGGATCAGGCTGGTGCGGATGTAGCGGTCACAGATCCGTCCCTCGTTATCCTTCCGGCAATGGAGCAGGGCGCAGCCGTCCTCCATTTTTGCTGTTGCAAGTGAGCCCATATGTCTGCGGGACTCGTCATCTGTTTTGATCAGACCCTTACGGTCGGTAATCTTCTCGATTTTGTACATCCGCTCACCTCAGCCAAAATTTCTCACCGCTTATTATACGGGCAGCGCGTATAAAAGTCAATGCCATACAATATGCTCTGCCTTCTCTAACGAAAAACCGCCCTTGTCCAAAGGACAGGGGCGGTTTTCAGACTATTACATGTACTTGCGCATAACGTCCGTCGCAGAATCGGCGGAAGCGCTGATGGTAATGGTAGCCTTAATATTCAGGGGAGAGGTGAAGTTGTCCAGCCAGGACAGGAAGTCACCGATCTCCTGCTCATTGTTGGTCTGAGCGATCTTGCACAGATTGTCAACAAAAACGTGGGAGATATCGTAGTTGCCGGCATACAGACCGCTGATGAAACCACGCAGGGCCTCGAAGCTGCTGATGGCGAACTCAGATGCATCCACCAGACGGATCTGATGACGCAGATTGTAACTCATATTGCGCTTGGGCTCGATGCACACCATGCAACCGGTCTCGGTGTCTGCTGCAGTGTTCATCAAATCCAGAAGCTGCTTGGTCTTGCCCTCGCCGGATTCGCTCATGATAAGTCTAACCATAAGATATCACTCCTTTTCGGTAATTGGTGGGACTTATTGATGGTATCAGCATACCACAAACCCGAAAGAAACACAATGGGGAAAAGCAACTTTTCCAAAAATTTCACAGTTTTTACATTCCCCACATATTCACCTGTTCCAAACAGTAAATTTTGCCGAAGCGCCGCTTTACCGCTCCCGTTCCGCGGCAAATCCATAGCCGCTCAGCACATCACCAAGGCTCTCAGTGCCCCGCGCCTGCCGTGCCGTATCCTCCTGCGGCGGATACCACGAAAACAGCAGATCCTCCCGTTCGTTTCTTACCCAGCTGCCCATCAGATCATAAAAGGAATGGATCGCATCCTTCAGCGGACTTTCCCGGGTACTGCACACGGATTCAAATTCGCCCCGGATCTTCCGGTATGCTTCCCGCAGTCTGTCAATTCCCTCGGGATGGGAGAGATCCGCCGTGTAATACCGGCTGTCTGCCGCCGTACTGATGCCTCCGGTGCATTCGCTGCCGTCAAAGTCAACATATCCGTCCGGCTCGCTGATGGCAAAGCGCATGTGTACCGCCTGCTGCCCTGCGTTTCTAACCGGATAGATAAAGAGAAACACCGCCGTCATCTCCCCGGGCGCATACAGCACCGGCAGGGCGCAGCCCTGCTCCATTTGCTGCTCTCCGCCCGCCAGATTTTCCGCCAGTTCATAGATCGTCTCCTCTTGGAGGAACTCGATCTTCGAGGGGCTCACATAGCTTTCCGCAGGCAGCAGAACCTCGTTGGGCCGTAGTCCTGTCAGATCGCAGTAAAGCTGCAGACTTTGGAGCGTACCGCAGAATTTCTTGCCATCCGCGCGAAGTTTGCCCCGCCATTTAGATAATTCCTTCTGCAGCCACAGCTTATCCCGACCGGGAAACACCTGCTCCACCTCGCGGTTTTTAATCAGCTCCTCTACCCGCTGCTTCAGCGGATAGTCGGAGGATTTTTCCCCCAGCGCAGCCGTGAGTGCCGCGGCAAACCGTTCGTTATACGCCGCGCTCATACGCCGCGCTCCTCACTCAAAAGGCTTCTGGCAAGATCTCTCTCCACGGATGCCGCCAAGCGGGACAGGCGAGCTACCACTGCGTCCGTGCTGCTGTCACGATCCAGCACATTGAGCTGGTGTTCGTCCAAAAATGTCTCCAATGCGTGCTTCACACTCAGGTAAAACGCCTCATTGTCCACCCGTCCCATGTCCCGGCAAAACATCTCATATTCTTCCCAAAATTCACCGTCCGGAAATGCACTGTCGATTCTGTCCGTATGGCTTTTCACGATACGATCCAGTGTGCTTTCACTCTCTGTACCGCTTTTCAGCGCCGCCTCCGCCAGTTTCCGCATGCTCACAAATATCCAGTCACCACTGCTGCAGATGGCATGCAGCAGCATCAGCACCATGCGGAAATAGCTGGAGAGAACCTGCTTCAACTCGTCGGTATATTCCTTTGTCTGTCTTGCGTAAACAAAGAGTTCAAAGGCAAAAACAGACATTTTCTCCACAGAAAATACATCTCCATCCTCACGGGAGTGGGTATAGCAAAACGGCACGTAGGATTGCCGCAGCCCAAAAACACTGTCCTTGAAATCACGGATCGCTTTAAAGATCTTATCCTCATTAGCACGCTGTTTTGCATTCATATCACTCACCTCCGGGAAAAGCGTACCACATTTTCCCGCCAAATGCAACTTTACTTTTCGCCAGATGGCGAATTTCCACACCACCTCCATGATACGATGGTTACACAAATCACAGAAAGGAGTCTGCGAACATGAAAAATATCACCACTGCAGAAATCCTGCAAAACGCACAGAATCTGGCTCCTCTTGAGAGTCAGAAGGAATACCGCCGGAAAATTTCGGAATTCTTACGTATGCACAATGCCCGCGTGGCGGCGCTTGACAGCGGCATCAGCCACTCAGCGCTTCCGGTAAACAGCATGCTGATCATTGCCCAGACCGGCTGCGGCAAGACCTACACCGCCACCCGACTTGCCGAAGCGGCGGGAGTGGACCTCATCACAGTGGATTGCTCCTCCCTGACCCTGTCCGGCTACAAGGGCTGCAATCTTGGTGACCTGCTCTACTCCGCCTATATGTCCGCCAAGGAGCAGAGCCGCTTCGAACGGTCGGTGATCCTGTTCGACGAGTTCGACAAGATCCGCATCGACGGGCAGCTGGGCAACCCTCAGCCCAACTTTCTCAAGCTGTTCGACGGTTTCATTCCCGCCGACCCCAAAAACCAGACACCTGTCACGATTGATGTCAGCCGCATGAGTTTTCTGTTCGCCGGTGCCTTCGCCGGATTGGAGGAGATCATTCTGGACAGACTGCAGCCCCGCAGAGGCATCGGCTTCTGCTCAAACGATACAGGAGAGGACTTAAGCGGCGATCTCCTGGCAAAAGCCACCCTTGGAGATGTACAGCAATACGGCTTTATGCAGGAACTGCTGGGGCGCATCGGCTCTCTGTGCTATATCCCACCCCTGACCGTCACCGACTACCGCATACTGCTCAAAGGCAACAGCGGAAGCATCGCCGGAAAATACAACAATCTACTCTCCCCCTCCGGCGTTACACTGGATATTACCGACAGTGCCTGCGCCCACATCGCCGCCGAGGCGAGCCGGCATCCGCTGGGCGCCCGAGCCGCCGACCCGATCATCTACAACTCCCTCAGCAGCGCTTTCACTAAGCTGGACGCAGACAGCTCCATCGACCGTGTCACCATCTCCTGCCGCGGCAACAAGCTGGCGCTGCAGTATCACCGCAGCGCCGACGGCAACAGGCAAAAAGAGGAGAGCAACGCAGAGCAAGCAAAAAAAGAGCTGACAGCACCGGATGTGAGCATCGCCGACTATCTGGTAGACGAGGAACACATCGAGGAGTTGCTCGATCTTGCACTGGAGATCTTCGACCGACCCGGCACAACAGAAGAACAACTCTTCCGATCCTTCCTGCACTGCGCCCTGCTGATCATGAGCAAACTGCATCATAAGAGTGACCTGATACTCCTGTCCCTGACTAAGCTGGCCATTGCCACCGAAAAAGTCAACCCCGACAAAACATCGCCCTTCGACCGGATCGTTGAAGAAAAAATCACGCGGCACAAAGGTGAGGAATTCGGCATACTCCTGCAGGATGTCTACACTGAATTCCGGGAACTTGAAGATGGAAGAACTACCGACTTCCTGGTGTATGCCACCAAGCTGCTGCGGCAGAACTGGTATCAGAACCTGCTGAACGCCGCCTGCGCCTGACCCCCGCATCCACATAGTTTCCCTGTTGACTTCTTCCCCTGCGACAGCTATACTGTAAAGCAAGAAAACAACAGGGGGCTATGGCCATGAGTTTTGGAAAGCGTCTGCGGGACCGCCGCATCGAATTAAAGATGAGCCAAAGTGAGCTGGCGCGGGAACTGGGTGTCACTGCAGCAGCAGTGAGCAACTATGAGAGCGGTCAGAACGCCATGCGCGAGGATGTGCTGTTGAAGCTGTTCCGCGTGCTGGATGTGGATCCCAACTATCTCTATCAGGACAGTATCACCACCCGTGCCTTCACTTTCTCTGTGGAGGAAAAACTCCTCATCTTCAAGTACCGCACCCTCAGCACTGTGGGCCGTCAGGCGCTGCACACCATGGCAGATGCGCTGGGTGCCTATCAGGAAGATCTGGAGGCCATTGCTCCCCCCGCAGAGGTGCGTCAGATCCCCCTCTACTTCTGCCCCGCTGCCGCCGGCTACGCCGCACCGGTATTCGGTGAAGACTTTGAGTATATCGATGTCACCGGCGACGTTCCTCCCGCTGCGGAACTTGCTGTCCGTATTCAGGGCGACTCTATGGAGCCCTATATTGCCGACGGCAGCACCGTCTACCTGAACCGCTCCCCGTTGGAAAACGGCGATGTGGGCATCTTCTGCGTGGACGGTGAGATGCTCTGCAAGCAGTATGTACGCGATGGGCTGGGCATGGTCTACCTGTTCTCCCTCAACCGCGCGCGCAGCGATGCGGATGTGATCCTTCCCCGCACCAGCGGACGCACCCTGCTGTGCATGGGTCGTGTTCTTCTCCCCAGCCGTCCCCCCGTCGTAGGTCTTTCCTGAAAAAAAGGATTGACATCACACCCATTCGGGTTTATACTCACAAAAAACGAAAGGAGCTATGGCAATGTACGGTTTTCGCACTATGAATCACCTGTACCCTACCCCTTGGTACCGCCAAGGGCTTACATTGTCATACTCTTTTTTAGGATAAGAATCTATCTTTCATAAAAAAGATCAGCAGTGCAAGCCAAACCGACGTGTTTCGCTTGCGCTGCTTTTTTATTTACAAATTGATAAAGGAGAATTTTCCAATGAATACTTTGGACGCATTGAAACAGTTTTACGAGAACTACGATGAAGAAAATCGCCTGACCTCCCGCTACGGGCAAGTGGAATACCTTACCACCATGCGATATATCAGCAAATATCTGCGCTCCGGCATGCGCATTTTGGAGATCGGCGCCGCTACCGGGCGCTACAGCCATACCCTTGCCCGGCAGGGATACCGCGTGGATGCCGTGGAGCTGGTGGAACACAATATTGAACAGTTCAAGCTTCTCACACATCCCGGAGAGGATATCACGATCACACAGGGTAACGCCGTTGATCTCTCCGCCTTCGAGGATAACACCTACGATATCACCCTGCTGCTGGGACCTATGTATCATCTGTTCACCGAAGAAGATAAACTCTCTGCATTGCGCGAAGCTGTTCGTGTCACCAAGCCGGGCGGTATTATCTTTGCCGCCTATTGCGGAAATGATGCTACCATCCTGCAATTCTGCTTCCTGCGGGGAATGCTGAAGGACGACCACTACAAGGCTCTGGTAGACCCGGTTACCTTTAAGGCAGCCTCCGATCCCATTGACCTGTTTGCGCTCCACCATCCCGAGGAGATTGCTGCGCTGCGCTCCCGGTTTTCCGTTTCGCCTCTGCACCTTGTCGCTTCCGACGGTTACGCCAACTATATGCGCGACACGCTGACAGAGATGGATGAAGAACTGTATCAAACCTACCTCAATTATCACTTTGCTACATGCGAACGCCCCGATATGCTGGGGTATTCCAATCATTATCTGGATATTTTCCGGAAGGAATAATGCATATAACTTGGAGTTTATCGGTGAGTTTAAATTATCAATTGTCTCCGACGGGCATCTTTTGTCGTGTCACAAAAGATGCGAAAAAGGCACTTAAGGGGAGAGGAGGTTTCGATTCCCCCTTTCCCCTTAAGAAACCCCTCACTCCTAAAACGACACAAAGAGGGGCGCAAGCCCCTCTTTGGATTCTCCCCGCCAGTCCTTTGGTTGTCCTGTCT
>JAZLEB010000094.1:0-3511 GCA_045615065.1 Candidatus Pelethomonas sp.
CGCCGCAGGCGACTCGGAGGGAGAGATACACTGCAGTTCTTGTTTTCTCTCCCTCAGTCAGCCTTTGGCTGACAGCTCCCTCGTCAGAGGGAGCCTTGCGTACTGTGGTGCAAACTCCCCGATAAACTCCAATTTTCTTCCCCCGCTCCCTGATATACTCCCCGCAAGAAGTTTTTGCTGACAAGTCCGGGCAGATGCGATATAATGACAGCAACGATTAAAAAAAGGAGTTGACACTATGAATAAGGAATTCCTCTATACCCTGCTGGACAGCATGTCTGTTTCCGGTCATGAGATTGGACTGCAGAAGAAGGTCATTGCCGAAATGACCCCCTACTGCGACAAGATCATCACCGACTACACCGGCAACGTGATCAGCGTCATCAATCCCGACGCGCCATTCAAGGTGCTGCTGGCCGGACATATCGACGAGATCGGTCTTATCATCACCAACATTCAGGGCAGCGGTATGCTCCGCGTGGCAAAAGCCGGCGGCATCCGCGCCGGTGTGTATCCCGGTCATCAGGTGGTGATCCACGGCTACGCCGGCACTATCTACGGCACCGTGGTACACAACAAAGCCATGACCAAGGGTGACTTGAAGGACAGCGACCTTATCATCGACATCGGCGCCAAGGATGAGGAGGATGCCCGCAAGTATGTACAGGAGGGCGATCCCATCCACCTGAATACCTATCATCAGGAGTTGCTGAACGGTCACCTCTGCGCCCGCGCCATCGATGACCGCGGCGGCGCATTCATCATTCTGGAGGCTTTGAAGCGCGCCAAGGAGCGCGGCTGCAAGATCGGCGTGTATGCTGCCACCACCGTTGGTGAAGAGACCACCATGCGCGGCGCCCACTGGGCAGGCAGTGCGGTGAATCCCAATGTCGCCATCGCGGTGGATGTGACCTACGCGCAGGACTACCCCGGCACCGACCCCAACGAGTCCGGCAATGTGCGACTGGGTAAGGGTCCCGTGATCTGCAACAGTTCCATCGCCAACCGCAAGGTCAATGAGTTGCTGAAAACCTGTGCCAAGGATAAGGAACTCCCCTATCAGATTGAATCCTTCGTGGGCAGAACCGGTACAGATGCGGACAAGATCCACTTTGCCAATCAGGGTGTGGTCACCGCTCTGCTGTCCCTGCCTCTGAGATACATGCACTCCCCCAGCGAAGTCTGCGACCTCAAGGACGTGGAGAACAGTATCGAACTGCTCGCCGAGTTCCTCTGCCGCATTGATGAAAATACCGATATCGACCCCTTCAAGTAACAACTCAACAGGGAGCGCTGTAAACAGCTTGCAGCGCTCCCTTTTTTCGTTGCACTTCCCAATAATTTGTGTTATCATTTAGACTAGTAAAGTATCCCCTACTGCAAGGAATACACAGGAGGAAAACACTATGCAGCAAATGGAAAAACAGTATCATATCAACTGCGTGCCCGGTGATGTGGGCCGCTACTGCATCCTGCCCGGCGACCCCGGACGGTGCAAGTCCATCGCGGATTTGTTTGACGATGCAAAGCTTGTCAGCCAAAACCGCGAATATGTGATCTACACCGGCACTCTGCTGGGCGAAAAGGTCTCCGTCTGCTCCACCGGCATCGGCGGCCCCTCTGCCGCTATCGCCATGGAGGAGCTCACCGCCATCGGCGCAGACACCTTCATCCGCGTAGGTACCTGCGGCGGTATCGACCTCAATGTACAGTCCGGCGATATCGTGGTCGCCACCGGCGCTATCCGCTTCGAGGGTACCAGCCGGGAGTACGCCCCCATTGAGTTCCCCGCCGTGTCGGATCTTGGCATTGCCAACGCACTGGTGCAGGCTGCCAAGGCAAGCGGCAAGACCTGCCATGCCGGTGTGGTGCAGTGCAAGGACAGTTTTTACGGTCAGCACAGTCCCGCCCGTATGCCTGTGAGCTACGAACTGCTGAATAAATGGGAGGCATGGAAGCGTCTGGGCGTCAAGGCCAGCGAAATGGAGTCCGCTGCCCTGTTTGTTGTAGCCGCCGCCCTTGGCGTTCGCTGCGGCAGCTGCTTCCACGTGGTATGGAATCAGGAGCGCGAGGCAGCCGGTCTCGACCAGCACATGAGCGAAGATACTTCCGCCGCCGTCAAAGTCGGTGTGGAAGCACTGAAGCTATTAATTGCTGAAGATAAGGCTGCAAAGTAATCTGCCCGGGCAAAAACCGCCGGGAATCCGGCGTACAAGCGCTTTGCCGCAGGCAAAGCCTTGGCGCAAAGGCGAATTCACTTCGCCTGCGCAAGTGAAATATGTCAGAGCTCCCAACGAGCCTGCTCGTTGGGAACGGCGCAGAAGCACTGAATCTGCTGATCGCTGAAGATAAGGCTGCAAAATAAGACAAAATACCGAAAAACCAATCATATTCTGTCGAAAAAGTCTTGACAAAACGTCCGCTTTTCAGTAAGATACCCTTCGTGTAAAAGGGAGTAGTCGGCGCTTGATCGGCGCGGCACAGAGCGTCAAATCGACCAAACGGTCCGCTTATGCCTCAAATGACAAGACTTTTACGATGCAACCGCGTCGTAAAAGTCTTTTTTGCTCTCTTTCAATTTATTTTGGCCGCAGCGCGGCCGTGTTTAAGGAGGTTATTCCCCATGTCGCTTATCACTGATCTGTTTGGCAATGTAGCGAACTTCACATGGCAGCAGGGCGTTATGATCGCCATCGGTGCGATTCTGGTGTTCCTGGCTATCAAGAAGGAGATGGAACCCACCCTTCTTCTGCCCATGGGCTTCGGTGCTATTCTGGTGAACCTGCCCGGTGTGGAGGCTCACGCCATCAGCACCCTGTTCGATGCCGGTATTGCCAACGAGCTGTTCCCCCTGCTGCTGTTCATCGGTATCGGCGCAATGATCGACTTCGGTCCTCTGCTGTCCAATCCCAAGATGTTCCTGTTCGGCGGCGCGGCACAGTTTGGTATCTTCTTCACTCTGGTCATCGCCGTTCTGTGCGGCTTTGAGCTGAAGGATGCCGCTTCCACCGCTATCATCGCCGCAGCGGACGGCCCCACCAGCATTTTCGTTTCCCAGTACTTCAAGAGCAATTACACCGGCGCTATCATGGTCGCCGCTTACTCCTACATGGCTCTGGTGCCTATCATTCAGCCCCCCATCATCAAGGCCATCACCACCAAGAAAGAGCGCATGATCCGCATGGAGTACACTCCCGGCAATGTGTCCAAGACCACCCGCATTATCTTCCCCGTGGTCGTCACCATCATCGCTGCCGCTGTTGCTCCCATGAGTGCTGAGCTGATCGGCTTCCTGATGTTCGGTAACCTGATCCGCGAGTGCGGTGTGCTGGACGGTCTGAGCCAGAGCGCACAGCACGAGCTGGCAAACATCGTCACCATTCTGCTGGGCATCTCCGTGTCCCTGCGTATGCAGGCTGACGCATTCGTCCGCTGGGAGACTCTGCTGGTCATGGGTCTGGGTCTGGTCGGCTTCGTGTTCGACACCGTGGGCGGCGTGTTCTTCGCCAAG
>JAZLEB010000095.1:0-2888 GCA_045615065.1 Candidatus Pelethomonas sp.
AAACGGCCGGAGAAGTGGGATGCCTTCAGCAGCAGGGCTGCGCCCTCACTGTATTCTTTCATCAAATCATCATAGGCGTGGGCCTTATCCTCATACAAGTCGGGAGGCCAAGCGGTCTTAGGAAGACAAGAAATCTACTCAACTCCTTGGCACACAGAACGACATGGCTACGATCCGACTTAAACGGCCGGAGAAGTGGGATGCCTTCAGCAGCAGGGCTGCGCCCTCACTGTATTCTTTCATCAAATCATCATAGGCGTGGGCCTTATCCTCATACCAGCGGACATCGCTGCAGCCGGACTCCTTGGCGGCGGGGACCATATAGTCCTTGCAGTAGGGGCCGACAGCGATGAGCATATCAATGCCCAATTCACCGGAAAGGCGGCCGATCGCCCTGTGTCCCTCCTCGGTGGCGGGACCCAACTCCTTCATGTCGCCCAGCATGGCAATGCGCTTTGTTGCCTCAGTCCTTGCAAGAACCCGAAGCGCCGCGGCCATAGATTGGGGGTTTGCGTTGTAGCTGTCGTTGAGCATAAGTCTTCCGCCGCGGAGATGTTCCACGCGAAGCCGCTCGCCGGTCTGGGAGAAGCTTGCCACGCCCTGCTCGATCTCCTTAATGGTAAGTCCCAGCCGCTCAGCAATGGCGGTGGCCATAGCGGCGGAGTAGACCATGTGTACGCCCGGTGCGGGAATCTCCAGTTTGTAAGAAGCTTTGCTGGTGCGCACAGTGCATTTGACTCCTGCCACACCCATGTCCTCGATGTTTTCAATGCGTACATCGCAGTTTTCGCCTGTACCGCAGCGAACGGTCTCGAAGGGGAGAGAGAGGGTGTTGAGCAGCGCATCGTCGCCATTGAGCACTGCAACGCCGTCGGGCTTGAGATTTTCAAAAATCTCGCTTTTGGCTTTCAGAATGCCCTCGCGGCTGCCAAGATACTCCATGTGGGAATCGCCAATATTGGAGATCACCGCGAAGTCGGGACGGATCATCTCGCCCAAATAGCGGATCTGACCGAAATTATCCATGCCGGTCTCGATGACGGCGGTTTCGTGCTCGGGCATAATGCCCAGCACCATCAGCGGTGCGCCGATATCACCGTTCAAGTTGCCCTTCGTCTTGTGGGTGAGCAACTTTTGGGAGAGAACGCCGGCGATCATTTCTTTTGTGGTGGTTTTGCCCACACTGCCGGTGATCTGTACGATGGGCAGGGTGAACTTTTCCCGATACCAAGAGGCGAGATCTTTCATCGCAACCTTGGTATCATCCACCAAAATGTAAGCCTTATCTTCGCGCAGCACCGCGGGAAGATGGGAACAGAAACAGCCTGCTGCGCCCTTATCCAGTGCCATGTCGATGTAGTCATGTCCGTCAAACCGCTCGCCCTTGATGGGAACGAACCAAGCGTCGCGCTCAATGCTGCGGCTGTCGGTAGAGAGAGTGGTGACAGTGATAGAACCGTTGCCGTAGAGCGTACCCTTTACGGCATTCGAGATCTCAAGAGCAGAAACAGAAATCATAGGAATCTCCTTTACCGACCTGCGCGGCGTGCTTCCAAAGAGAGGCGAATGATCTCCTCGCACAGATCCTCATAACTCATGCCAATGGCGGCAGCTTCCTTGGGCAGAAGGCTGGCGCCGGTCATGCCGGGCAGAGTATTGATCTCCAGACACCAGGCGCGGCCCTCTTCGTCTAGAATAAAGTCGGCGCGGGAATAGGCAGTCAGTCCCAGTGCGTTGAAGAGACGCAGGGTGGCGCCGCCCATCATACGCCACTGCTCCTCGGTAATGTCGGCAGGGCAGACCTCAAGGCTGCCGCCTGCCTGATACTTGGCGGCGTAGTCAAAGTAGGCGCTGTTGTTCTGGGGAATGATCTCCACAGCGGGGAGATAGCGGTCACCCAGTACGCCAACGGTCATCTCGCGGCCAATGATCTTCTTCTCTACAATGATATGGCTGCCGTAGCGCAGCATCTCATGGAGTGCGTTCTCCAGTTCTTCCTTCGTGTCGGGCAGTGCCAGACCGAGGGAGGAACCGCCGTTGACCACCTTCACTGCGCAGGGGACTTCTAGTTCCTCCACCAGTCGGGGAATATCTTCCTCCGCATAGTGAATATCCCGCCAGGGAGCGGTGAGAATGCCGGCGCGCTCCATCACCGTTTTGGTGATGGCCTTATCCATGGCCATGCCGGAGGAGAGATAACCTGCGCCGGTGTAGGGAATACCGAGAAGGTCAAAGGTGGCCTGCACGCGGCCATCCTCGCCGCACTCGCCGTGCAGACCCAGGAAGACGATATCCGCACAGCGGCAGGCTTCCAGTACACCGGGGCCGAACTTGGCGGCGCTCTTGTCGGCGCGGCTTTCCCGCACTGCGTCCAGATCGGGTGCGACAGTGGAGATCAGAGCTTCACTGCACAGTCCGTCAGGGGCATCAAATACCTCTTCGGGTGTGCCGGGGAAATTCTCAAGTCCTAAAAACATATCCACCAGAACAGCCTTGTGACCGCGGCGGCGCAGCGCGCGGCAGACACTGGTACCGGTAGAGAGAGAAACATTACGTTCGGAGGACAGACCTCCGGCCAAAACAACGATCTTCATGATAAAAACATCCTTCTTTCCAAGATGTGGTGATACTCATACAGAGTATAGTATAGCATAAGTGTCGTGAAATTACAACTGTGCAGTGTGAAGAACGTGAGGAACTTTGAGAAAATATTGTAGAATCATTGGAACGGTAAATTGGAGTTTGTAGGGGAGGTTGCACCACAGTACGCAAGGCTCCCTCTGACGAGGGAGCTGTCAGCCAAAGGCTGACTGAGGGAGAGAAAACAAGAACTGCAGTGTATCTCTCCCACCGAGTCGCCTGCGGCGACCCACCTCCCTCGTCAGAGG
>JAZLEB010000096.1:0-14391 GCA_045615065.1 Candidatus Pelethomonas sp.
CAAGCGAGTTGGCGTCCAACAGACTGCTCAGCGTGCAATGCCCCTCGTGAAAGAGTCTTGCCATCTGCCTGATGCGGACATCGGGGAAATTCTGCGGCCTGGTGCTGTACTGCGCCTGCGCCATGGAGCGGCAGCCCGCCTGCATGCTCTTCAGTAAGCCCATCGATTCCCTGGCAGCTGCCGGTTCCATCCTGGCTTCCGTCTGGCTGGAAGGTGTGAGCATGCCCGTTGTGGACAGCCTGGGGGAAGAGTTCCTGGAATATGTGAAGGAAGGTATGACCATTACCGTCAAGGATGGCGGCGTGGTGCTGTACTGTGCCTGCCCCATGCACCGTCAGCCCGCCTGCCTGCTGTTCTCCAATCCCATTGATTCTCTGGCTGCCGCCGGTTCCATTTTGGCCTCTGTTTGGCTGGACGGTGTGAATATGCCTGTTATCGATTCTCTGGGTCAGGAGTTCCTGGACTACATGAAGGACGATATGACCGTCACCGTCAAAGAAGACGGCACTGTGGTCGTTGACTGATAAGACCGCTAAATTACCAATAAAAAACCTGCCTGTGTGGAAACACAGGCAGGTTTTTGTTGATTTGAAGTTACTTCTGCAGAAGATCCATAAAGCGGATCATCACCTGCACCATCTGCGCGCGGGTAGTAGTGGTGTGGGGAGAGAGCTCGTCGGAACTGATACCGTGGATCAATCCGGAGGCCACAGCCCAGGACATGGCATCCTGCTCGGTAACGCGGCTTGCATCCTTGAACGCGGACAGGTCTGTTCTTGCGGATGTATCTGCGCCAAGCGCTGCAGCAAAGCGGAACAGGGCGAGAGTCATCTCCTCGCGGGTGATCTCGTGCATAGGACCAAATGTGCCATCTTCCGCATCCATATAGCCACGGCTGACAGCCCAGGAGGCTACATCACCGTACCAATCGTCAGGGGTGACATCGGTGGGATAGGACTCACCGGCAAGGATTTCATCGCGGTTCAGCTGCTGCTGCAGATTTCCCAGCATCCTTGCCAGCATGGCGCGGTTGGTTTTTCCCTCGGGATCAAAGCGGTTGTTGCCTACGCCGTTAAAGAGACCGCGGCGCACGGATTCATAGATAGCTTCCTCATACCAGGAGCCTTCCGCAACATCCTCAAACGCAGCTTCCTTCAGAGAGAGTGTCCAAACGGTGTGGGAGAAGGGGTCAGCCACCATTAGATCATCACCCTGCAGCAGCAGGTCACGGGGCATCATGACCGTTTCGTCCTCACTGAGGGTAAATACCTGATCGCCCCGCAGACAGCGGACAGCGTGATTGCCCGTGTCGGAGAAGTAGACCGTGCCGTCCTCACCTACGATGACACCCTGAGGATCGCGCAGGCGGGCGGCCTTCACATAACCGTCTGTGTATCCATCCTCACCCTCGGCACCGATCAAAACAGTTCGTTTGCCGTTTTCAATCTTGCTGATGCAGTGCGCGCCGGTCTCGGCCACATAGAGCGCGCCGTTCCACCAGCACAATCCGGTGGGTTCGTTTAGTCCGGTGCAAACAGTGGTGACATGTCCGCTTTTGTCAAGACGGCGAATGGCACCGTTGCCGGTATCGGCGATATACACCTCGCCCTTGTCGCCGGCGGCCAGACCGGTGGGACAGGAGAATGTGGCGTTGATGCCGTAGCCGTCCCGCTTGCCCGCGGTTCCGCTGCCGGCAGCGGTCTGCACTGATGTATCGTCAATGTAGCGGATCACATGGGAATCAGGCTCGGATATGACATAGCCATCCATAAAAGGCGCAATGCCCCAGGGGTTTTCAAACAGGGCGGTGGCGAGGGTGCCGTCAGCAGTGGAGCCGATGGGCTCACCGCTTACATCGCTCACACAGATCTGTCCTGCAAGCTTTTGAACAGTTCCGTCCTTCAAAACCTTCCACACGACCTTGTTGTACACATCCGTCATCAGATAGCCGTCATCTGTGACAACAAGCCCGGAGGGAGCTGTGGAGGGAAAATGCTCCTCTGCGGCAAAAGCGGCGGGCAGCATAGAGAGTACCAGTGCAAGTACCAGTGTGAAAACAGTGAGAGTTCGTTTCATTGTGATCACTCCTTTCAGTAAAGCTCGTCCAGCGTCAGGATCTCGAATCCCTCCGCCTTGCCTTTGAGCTTGATGGAGTCGCCCAGAGAGGTGACCTTTGCGCGTTCGCCCAGTGCGTCGGCCACTGCGCGGGAGATGAGAATCTTTCCACCGGGGGCGTTGGCTTCCAGACGGGCGGAGGTGTTGACCGTGTCACCGATGGCGGTATAGTCCATACGTCTCGGCGCGCCGATATTGCCAACAACGGCGGGGCCGAAGTTTACGCCGATGCCAAAGGAAACGGTGCGGCCGTATTTTGCCTGCAGTTCCTCACCCAGTGCCTTGGAGCCTTCCACCATATCCATAGCGGCGCGGCATGCGAGGTATACAGGATCTTCCTGCGGCAGGGGAGCGTTCCAAAATGCCATCGTGCAGTCGCCCACAAATTTATCCAACGTGCCGTGGTGACGCATGATGCACTCCGTAGTGAGTGTCAGGTACTTGTTGATGATCTCCACCACCGTGGGAGGATCCAGCGCTTCACTCATGGTGGTAAAGCCGCGGACATCCACGAACAGAACGGCGATATTGAACATCTTGCCGCCCAGATCCTCAGCGCTGCCGCCCTGCACCAAAAGTTCCTTAAGAACAGCGGGGTCGACATAGCGGCCGAAGGTGGCGGTGACCCGCTTCTTTTCTCTGGAAGCGCGGATATAATTGAGCGCAACGCTGAACACGAACGAAACCGTGGCGGCAAGGGGAACCCACAGGGCGTGGAGCACCAGCCCGTTTGTGTAAAGCAGCAGGCAGATGCCGATCCAGCCGAGGCTGACAATAAGCCAGGTAATAACGGAGAGGATCACCTTGCGGTCCATAAGCCACAGAAGAAGGACGGCGGTGATCACAAAGAGGATCACAAGCTGCAGAGAATCGGATACTTCGGCGGGGATCATGCCGTTTCGGTAGGCATCGATCTGATTTGCCTGTATCTCAACGCCGTACATAGGTGCGGCATGGTCGATGGCGGTGCGGTATTCATCCTGCAGACCGGCTGCGTACGGGCCGATCAGAACGATCTTGCCGGCAAACAGTTCGGGATCCACAAGACCGTCCAGAACATCTACAAAGGAGATGCCGCTGTCATAACCGCCGGGAGAGGCGGTGTATGGCAGGTAGAAGAATCCGTTTGCGTCGGTCTGGGGCAGGTGCGTTACATCCAGTCCGTGGAATGCAGCATACTTTTCATAGACGACTCGGGCGAAGGAGTAGAAGCGCTCGCCGTCAGGGGTGTCCACATACAGCAGGGCGTGGCGGATGATGCCGTCCGTATCTGCCATGGCGTTAATGTGTCCGGTTTCGGTCACGGCGGCAAGAGCATCATAGGGAGCATCCCATGCCAGCATTGCCATGGTGTCCATGTAGAATCCTTCGTCCCCGGTCACCAGATCGCTGCCAAAGGTGCCTGCCGCAGCGGTGACGACGTTGCCGCCCCATTCGGCAGTGTCTGCCAGATAGTAGTCGGCTTCCGGATCGGCGCTTTCGCCCACATAGAGAATGTCAATACCAATCACAGCGGGAGCGAGGTCGGGGTCATCGTTAAGAACAGCGATGACCTCCGCCATATAGTCCCGGGGCCAGGGCCAGGGACCCAGCTCGTCAAGGGACTTCTGATCCAATCCGATCACAATGATCTCACCGTCCGGTGCGGCTTCCCGGTGATACAGAGCATCGGACAGCGCGCTGTCGGGGGTGTAGAGCAATCCGGTGGCGGCGATGCCGGTGAGCAGGGCGGCACCGACAAGACTGATGAGGAGAGTGCGTAAGAATTTGTTTTTCATATGCGTTCACCTCATTATATTGCAGCCTCAAGCTCGTATTCGTATAAGCCGGTGTCGGGGTTAGGTGTTTCCGGAGCCACAAAGTCGGGTTCATTGAACAGCTGCTCAATGGTTGCGGCCTTAACAGTGGCGCTGATTCCGGATGCACTGGGTGAAATTCCATAAACTGCGTAAGTACCGATTGTGCCCGCGTCAGCGGACAGAATAAACTGATTGCCGCTGCCGGAGATATTTCCACCTGTGCAATAAAGCGCATAAGTGGCGCCTGTCAGAATGGAGGAATCAATGCTGCATCTCTGCGTACTGCTGATATTCAGCGCACATCCCGATACAGAGATCTCCAGAACATAGGCGTTCAGAACAGCGTTTTCACCTACCACGATGCCGTCCCCGGGACCGGTAACGGTGGTGTACAGAGAGAGAGTTTCTCCTTCCATTCCCTGCATTTCCGCATATCCGGACTCAATCTCAATGGCACAGGCCTGTGCCAGCTGTTCCACTGTGCAGGCATATAGCCACAGATTCGGCGTATCCATAAACTCGCAATTTTGCACAGCGATGACAGGAGTGTCTGCGGTGCCGCCAATAAAGGTAACTTGATTGGCCTCCAAAGACGAATTGCCGGTAATCAGTACCGTGCCGGAGAAGATGAACCAGGGAGCCACATCCTCAGGCATCTCGGATCGCTCTCCAATGATCAGTGTTGCGCCATCGGAGAGGGTCAGGCTGCCGCCTGCAGCAGAGATGTACACGGTAACGGGGATTCTTTGGCCGGTTTCTGGATCCTCTGTGTAATTCGAGGTGAAGAATGTGTACGATCCCGTGATAGTATCGGGAAGGTACATGGGATTGTCGGCGGTGTTGTCGTCAAATACATGGAAATATACAGTTCGATCTGAGAAACCCATATATTCTGTCAGCCATGCGGTTCCGTCAGCAGGTCCCTGATAGACCGTATTTTCGTAACCGGCTTCATCCATGATCACGACAGTCAGATAGCTGCTTGTGTTGGTGTCGAGAGTACAGCCGTGATCCATGTAAATACCGTTGTTTTCCAGTAAACCGCCGTTTTTCACCAATGTACCGCAGGTGGAATCGTTGTTGACCTGCAATTCGATAGTGCCGTTATTGATGATGGAGGATGCCTTGGTCAGGTTCAGTGTACCGTTGATCAGAAGATAAACAGATTCGTCGATAGAGAGTGTGCCGGAAGTAAGGTTGACTGTCATCGTTTCCGGAATACTCACATACTCGGTCAAGGTTACAGCTGCGCCCGTGATATTAAGCGTTGCCACATAGGTCTTGCCCAAAACACGCTGAAGCATTGCCTCGGAGGGGTTGTTCAGGGTCCAAACGGTAGGGTCAGCATCAGGATCAGTGAGATCCACACAGTAGTACCCCTCTTCGTCGGGGCCGGTCTCCTGAGGAAGTTCCAACCCTGTGTTGTCGAAGACGGAGGGATCTTTTGCGTACAGTTTGCCGCCTTCAAGGGTTGCGCCCTGCTCGCTGATCAGCACAGGAACAGAGTCTTCCGTCACCTCGCCCGCTGCGCGGAGGACAGCACTGCCGGTGATGAGAGTGCCATTGCCGTATTCGGGATCATAAGCGCCGAAAGAACTGATCACCAGTTCATTGCTGATGATGGTGCCGCCGGAGACTTTAAGAAGACCGCTGTTGGAACTGTTGTAAATGGCACAGGCGTTGCCGGTAACAGTGCCGCCTGAAATGGTGATGTCACCGTAGGTGCCGGACTGATCCTTATTGGAAATGGCGTGCACCTTTGAGGACACAGTACCGCCTGTGATCGTGATGCTGAAGGGAGAGCCGCCGGCATAGATAGCGGGGGAGTAGTAGCTGGTTTCACAGGTGTTTTCAATGGTGCCGTTTTTCAGAATGAGTGTACCTATGCAGCTGACGGTGCAGTGAGCACTTTCACTGGTGATAGCACCTGTGCCGTTCTTGCTGCTGTCCACCACTGTGAGAGAAGCGCTTTGGCCGACAGTGAGGCAGGCTTCGCCGTTTGTGACCTGCGCCGGGATCACGATTGTGTGTCCGTTCAGATCCAGTGTGACCGTTACAGCGCTGAGGGTAAGCAATACATCGGGAAGCTGTGCTTCGGTCATACTGCCCAGCAATACCACGGTGCCGCTGTCAGGCCATGCGGTGAGGTCGCTGAGAGCGCCCATCCAGGTTACGGAGGTCTCGCCGTTGATCATTACATAGACCTGATCGCTGTTTGTCAGCTCATAGGTGCCGTTGTTGATGAAGTATCCCGGGGCAGTTACAGAGAAGCTGCCGCTGTTTACAAAGGTGCCGTTGTTGGTGAGGGTGCTTGCGGAAGCGGTGTCGATGGTGATGGTGCCGCTGCTTTCCAGCGTGCCGTTCTCCTCAATAACCAATGCGCCGGGAAGGGCAGTGCCGTCCTTGGCGATGCCGCCGATCACCAGATCTGCGTTATTATAGAATGTACCGGTGATATGGAGGCTGTTGGAGGAAAGAATGGTCATGGTGCCGGAACTTGTCAGAGTGGCGCCGCTTCCGATGTTCACAGTGCCGGAGATCTCCGTGGAACCGGAAACAGATACAGCGCCGCTGCTCACTGTGAGGGTATCGCCCTCGGCAACAGTGAGGGAATCGAGGGTCAGATTAGCGTTGGTAACAGTGACATTGGTGATATATTCACTGTTTGCTGCCTCCTGCAGAGCGGCGGTAAGCTGCTCGGCAGTGGGGTTGTCCAGACTGGTGGTGGAGGGGATTTCCGTCCATTTTGCGTAGAGCGTGGTGTCGGCGGTGATGACCTCGGTTTCAAAGTCCCACGCGTTGGTGCAGGCAGATTCCTTGAACCAGCCGCCAAAGGTATAACCCGCAGCGGTGGGATCGGCAGGCTTGGAGGCCGTGCTGCCGTAGTTGACACTTTGGGAGTCGATCGCTTCGCCGTGACCGTTCATGTCAAAGGTAACAGTATAGGAATTGATCGTCCATTTGGCATAGAGGGTAATGTCTTCTGTGACAGTGTTGGTCTCGAAGTTCCAAACGGTGGTGAGTGCTTCATCTGTGTACCAGGCATCGAAGGTGTAACCCACAGCGGTGGGGTCGGTGGGTTTGGCAACAGTACTGCCTTCAGTAACGGTCAGGCTTTCAATCGCCTCGCCGTGACCGTTCATCTGAAAGGTGACAGTATATGTAACGGTGGGCTCGGGTTCAGGCTCGGGCTCGGGTTCAGGCTCCGGTTCGGGCTCCGGTTCGGGCTCCGGTTCAGGTTCGGGTTCCGGTTCATCTTCTCCGAAGAGCGGGTCAACAGTTTCTGTTACAGTTTTGTCCAGTTCGTCCTGGATTCTGTCTGCCTGCTCGTCGATCTTCTTTTCATCTTCGGCAAGCACCTCGTCGGCGTTTTCGGTAAGCTTGTCCACATCGAGATCGGAGTTTTCGTCAATGCGCTTCTGCAGGGTCTCATCTTCCGCAATGGCGGTGCGGACAAATCCGGGTGCGTCTTCTTCGTTCAGGTCGGTAAGCTCCAGTGTGATACTTTCCTGTCCATCCTCGGTCACAACAGAGGATTGAAGC
Source organism: Candidatus Pelethomonas sp. (assembly GCA_045615065.1). Classification (GTDB taxonomy): domain Bacteria; phylum Bacillota; class Clostridia; order Oscillospirales; family Oscillospiraceae; genus Pelethomonas. The sequence continues at coordinate 7,458 of JAZLEB010000096.1, forward strand.
GCCTGACCGGCATTCACGCGGGTGGTGGTGGTTTCACCGGATTCGGTATCGGTTGTGGTGACAAGGGTGCTGCCTTCCAGCAGATACAGCGTGGACTCGCTTGTATCTATCACTTCCACCCATCCCGCGGTGCCGCGGACACCGGTGATCATGGTGGATGTGCGGATATTCAGCGTTTCGTCCTTCTTGAGAGGCTGCTGGATATCAAACATCAGCTTGCCTTTTTCCACAAGGATCTCCAGCTTTCTGCCCTGACGGGAGATGGTGACCTTGCTGTTGGCATCCAGCTTGACTGCCTTGGAGTCATCCAGCTTAATGTAGGCGTAGCTCTTGCGGGCAGTGGTGATCTGATAGTTGTTGTAAAGGCGCATGTTTTCCTTGTACTCAAGTTTCTTTCCGCTGGCGCTCTTTACAGTAACGGTTCCCTCACATTTCGTCAGCCGCATGGCAGACGCGGTGGTTTCGTTTGCTGCCAGTGCCGCACCGGGCAATACTGTGGCGATCAATATCGCACACAGAAGAATCGTCAATATTCGTTTCATAGCTGATCCTCCCATGCTTTACTTTCTTCAAACAGTGCAAGGATATTTCCGTCCATTGTTCCTTCGTTGACCATGCTGTGGAGAATGGACAGCGCCTTTTCCACAGGCATGCCGGGTTTGTAGGGTCGGTCGCGGGCGGTGAGAGCGTCGAATACGTCCAGAATCGTCAGCAGACGCACCTCGGCGGGGATCTCTTCGCCGCCCAGGTGGGCAGGATACCCCCGTCCGTTGAGCAATTCGTGGTGAGAACCTGCCCACTGGGGGACCTGACTGTAAGCCTTGGGGAATGAGACCTGCTCGAGAATGCGGGAGGTCATGACCACATGGCTCTCCATGATCTCGCGCTCCTTTGCGGTGAGAGAACCCTTTCTTACCGACAGGGAGACGTGTTCGCTCTCTGTGATCCAGGGCTGCAGTACGCCGTCAGCATCCCGGTAGGTGCGCTTTGCCAGTTCGTCGATTTTTTGGAGATCATCATCCGGCAGGAAACCTACGCGGTTGACTCTGCGGATCAGTTCCAGTGCATGATCTGCGTCACTTTGCTCGGTTTCTGCTTCCTCGGGGGAGATGCGCCCCTCCAGTAAGGCGATGCGGCGCAAGAGAGCCATGGTGGCAAAGCGGTGTTCCACATCCTTCTCGGCATCTCCCAACCGTGTCTCCTTGTCCATGACAGACAGAGGCACGACCATCTTGCCCACATCGTGGAGCCAGACACTCAGCAGGAAGGTGCGCCGCCGCTCGGTGTCAAAGCGCCAGGAATGACCGGTGCGGTCCAGCCAGTCCAGAAACCGCTCGCCGTAGCGGGCCATGTTGCGGGTGTGGTTGGCGTTGTAGGGGGTGCGCTGGTCAATGGCGGTGGACAGTGCGCCCACAAGGGAGTCCAGCAGCTTGTGGATCTGGTCGGAATACTGCATATTGGTCAGGCTGATGGCAGCCTGAGAGGCCATAGCAGCCACGAGAGAATTCATTTCCTCCGGGAAGGGTACGACTTCGCCCTGTTCGTTCGCTGCATTGAGAAGCTGCAGCACGCCGATAAGTTCACCTTTGTCGTTGGCAAGAGGCACCACCAGCATGGAGCGGGTGCAGTAGCCGGTCATCTCGTCGTAACGCTTGGGGCCGGAAAAATCAAACTCGCTGTTGGTGCGGACATCATCCACATTGATCAGCCGGTTTTCCAGCACCGCTCTCGCGCAGACGTGGGAGGGCTTCAGAGGGACAGGCGGCAGAGTGATGGGTGCGTCGTGTCCGCCCTGTCGGATACCCATGGACAGTGTGACCATGCGGCAGAAATGCAGAGAATCATCCTGCAGAAGATAGAGTGTACCGCCATCGCAATTGGTGATGCTGATGGCGGTGTCCAGAATGAAGGTGAGCAGAGCCTCGCGGTCCCGTTCGGCGGACAGCGCCACATTGCTGGCGAGAAATTGGTTCAGTTGTTCCTGAGTCATAGTGTTATCTCCTCTCCATCGAAGGAAAATGCGCAGGCAGGGCAGATCTCCTTTGCCTGCCGTTCCGCATTGTCGAGCTCATCGTCGGTATGGTTTGGGGCGTGGTGCAGAATACGTAAAAGTTTTGCGTCACACTTGAGAGCGAAACGGGCGGCCTCCGTCCAGCGGTTGTGACCGAAAGCGGCACAGGCGGGCCACTGCTCGTCGCTGTATTGTCCGTCGCACAGCAGGAGGTCGCAGCCGCGGCAGAAGGTGAGAAGCGATTGGCGGTTTTCGTCGGTAATGGTGCAATCGGTCATGTAAACAATTTGTTTTCCCGCAGCAGTGACACGGAAGATACTGACACCACCCGGATGATTTCCCTCCATGCTTTCCACGGTGATGCCGTTGACCGTAACGGAAGAGGGCAGGTCGGAAAAGGTGATCCCGGCGGGCAGCTCATGTACTCCCACAGGCCACAGGGGAGGGGAGAGCAGCGCGGAGACCTGGGAGGCAATATCTTTTCCGCTTCTCGAAGCACCGTATATGGTGAACCGGTTTGCGGGATCAAAGATCTCACTGCACAGGGGAAGACCGAGAATGTGGTCCACATGGCAGTGGGAGAGAAAGACGGGGATGTGCTGTAACTTGCCCAAACAGGAAGAGAGTGACAGGATTCCCGTACCTGCGTCAAGGATCACGGCGCCTTCGCCTGTGCGAATCACTACGCAGGAGGTGGCGCCGCCATAGCGGGAAAACTTTTTTCCGCTGACAGGGACAGATCCGCGGCTGCCAAGAACCGTTGTTATAACACTGGACATATGCGATCAACTCCTTTGCGGGAAGGCTTCGGTAACATATCGCAGGGTACAATATACCTCTTTATATAATATACCGCTGCTGTTTTTGTGTCAATACAGTGAAGTGGTGAAGTGTCGCACATAAGAGATAAAAATAAAATGAAAAACCCCGGGAGAAACCGAAACGGCGTTTTGGTTTCTCCCGGGGCGTCATCATGTGCTGTTATTCTGCCGCGGTGGGAACTTTGGCTTTTGCAGTATAGGAGGTAACATTGAGAATGGTCTCGCCGTCGACCTGCAGGGCGACGGGGTGGTCAAATGCAACAGTGATCTCATGACCCTGCAGAACAGTTACCATCTTCTTGAATTTCACATGCTTTCCGCTGAAAATGTTGGGGAAAGCACAGAGAGTTCTCAGCCGTCCTGCGGTGTGGAACAGCATCAGGGAAATAGTCTTATCTTCATTCATTCTGTCCTGATCCGGAGCGGCCATCATGCCGCCGCCGTAGTAGCGGCCAAAGAGGGTGGGGGCGATCCATACCCTGCGGAAGGTGTGCTTCTCTCCGTCTACGGTGACAGTTGCATTGGTGGGGTTGTAACGGCCCAGCAGACCGCGCACAGCGATGCCGCCGTAGTCTACCTTCTTGTCAGAAGTTTTGCGAAGCTCATCGCCCACCTCGCAGCAGTATCCGTCCAGACCGAATCCAACAGCGTTGATAAACCGATAGCTCTTTCCATTGACGGTCACGGTGGGCAGATCTTTCAGATACTTTGATACAGATACAGGGGCAGAGTGAGGCTCTACACCGATATCCCGGGCAAAATCGTTGCCTGTTCCCACAGGGAAGTAGAAGACCTCGTGGGTCATGCTGAGATCGGCGGTATCATTTGCAAATCGGTTGAGTGTACCGTCGCCGCCGGCAATGATCAGATAGTCGTCATCCTCCATTGCTGCCAAAAAGGATGTGTAGTTGGTAATGCGGGTAATATCAAAAAACTCCACAGGGTCCTGTACCATCGTTTCCAGCAGCTTGGAGTCCTCGCAGCAAGTGCCGTTTCCGGACAGCGGATTGTAGAGAATGAATGCCTTTGCCATGTCGCGTTTCCTCGTTTCTCTCGTTTTAAGTGCGCAGGAGTGTAAACTCCCAAATTCAGGAAACAGTATAGAAGCAAACCTGCAACTCAAGTTCAATTGAATATCAACTTTTGTTGAAAAAACGGAGGTGTCTGCGAGACACCTCCGTTTTAGATTATTTGATTGGCAGGGTAACAGAGAAGCGGCAGCCGCCTTCCGGTCGGTTTTCGGCTATGACATCGCCGTTTTCTATGGTCAGCACCCGCTTGACCAGAGCGAGTCCCAGACCGTTTCCCTCCTGTTTGTGGGAACTGTCTGCCTGGTAGAACTTGTCAAAGAGGTGCTTCTGCGCCTCTTCGGAAAGTCCGGGGCCGCTGTCCTCGATGACAAACACGATCCGGTCGCTGACTTTGGACAGACGAAGCTGTACCGTGCCGCCATCCGGGCTGAATTTTACGGCGTTTCCAATGAGATTGTCCCACACATGGCGCATCATGGCCTCACTGCCTGTGTATTCCATGCGCTGGAGATCCGCGTCAAATTCGATTTCCCTGGGGCCCCATGCGCCCTCCAGTCCAACAATGGATTGGCGGATCTGTTCGTCCAGCCGGTAGAGGGTGCGGTTTGTGGTGATCTGCTGATTTTCCAGTTTCGACAGCAGAAGGATACTGCCCACCAGCGAGGAAAGGCGCTTGGTATTGTGCAGGATCTTCTCCACATATTCCTCCTGGTCGGCATCCAGATTGTCGCAGCCCTGCAGCAGGGTGGAGTAACCCTCAATGGCGCTGATGGGGGTCTTGAACTCGTGGGAAACATTGGACACAAAATCCGTCTGCAGGATCTCGGTGCTGCTCAGTTCGTGGGCCATGAGGTTAAAACCGCTGTAAAGCTCCATGATCTCCTTGGAACTGGAGCGGTCATCCAGCCGCACGGCGTAATCGCCCTCCGCCACCTGATCCATCGCTTTGCGGAGCTTTTTGATGGGGCGGAAGAAAATGCGGGAGAGCTGACCGGTGACAAGGATACCCACCAGCAGGCACACAAAAAGAAGCTCCAGTGTAAGCGGGATCTCCCACTGGATATGTACCACGTGCTTCAAAAACAGATCCAACCCGTTGGAGAGCAGGATGCAGAAGAGCATCTCTGTGGTCACGATCACGATCAGCCGTGTGCGGAGACTGAAGCGGTTGCTTTGATCCCTGCGAATCTTTTCAAACCGTTCTCTGACTGTCACAGCTTCACCACCTTATAGCCCACGCCGCGGATCGTATCGATCCTGAAATCCTCGCTGGTGCGGAAGCGGTCCCTGAGCCGTCCAATGTGAACGTCCACTGTGTGGGTGTCGCTCTCGGAGTCGTAACCCCAGATCTCATCCATCAATTGCTGGCGGGTAAAGATCTTGCCGGGGTAGGCGGCCATCTTGTAGAGAAGCATAAACTCCTTTTGGGGCAGTACGGCGGTATCACCGTTTACTGACACTGTGAGGGAATCGCATTCCAGCGTGGTGCTGCCGATTACCTGCCGGCGCTCGTTGATCATCTGTGCCCGGCGAAGCAACGCGCCGACACGCAGCACCATTTCGTTGACATTGACAGGTTTCACCATATAGTCGTCCGTGCCCGACTGGAAACCGAGCCGCATATCGTCAAAAGCGTCTTTGGCGGTGATCATCAACACAGGGATGGGGTTGGCGGCATCGCGCAGCTGGCGCACCAGCTCGAAACCGTCCATCTCAGGCATCATCACATCGGAGATGATCAGGTCGTAATAATCGTGTTCCAATGCGTCCAGTGCCTGTGCTCCGTTGGAAACACCGTCCACAGCATAGCCGTGTTTTGTGAGCACATGGGAAAACAGCTGGCGCAGTTCTCTGTCGTCTTCCGCAATCAGGATCTTGAGCATAGGAAAACCTCCTTGGTATGCTTTCCTTCACTGTATCACAAGTTTTACCTTTTTTCACCACAAATCTTTGCAGCGAAGCAGTTTTGCCAAATAGGGAATAGAAAAAGAAAAATCGGAGTACCCTTACGGATACTCCGATTGGTCCGAGTGTCGAGATTCGAACTCGAGGCCTCTTGAACCCCATTCAAGCGCGATACCAAACTTCGCCACACCCGGATATTTTGTTGTTTGCTGTCGCTCTCGCTGTCAGCTAGGTTAGAATAACACATCCCAAATCAAAATGCAAGAGTTTTTTTCGTTTTTTTGAAAAATTTTTTTATAAGGCTTTTTTGAAGTTTTAGTTGACAAAGTGCGGCAGGTATGGTAACATCTTATACGTTCCTGTTGTGCTGAACCGATTGGGAGAGATGTCCGAGCGGTTTAAGGAACCGGTCTTGAAAACCGGCGATGTGAAAGCATCCGTGGGTTCGAATCCCACTCTCTCCGCCAACTTTTCAGTGACCGAAAATCGAATATTTAATTCGACCATGCGGAAGTACCCAAGAGGCCGAAGGGGCTCCCCTGCTAAGGGAGTAGGGTGTGTAAAAAGCGCCGCGGAGGTTCAAATCCTCTCTTCCGCGCCAAGACCCGAGATCTGATGATCTCGTGTCTTTTTATGTCTTTTAGAATTAACCGTGGAGTTCAATAGGCAAGTCATCTGGGTCTCTAAAGAATACCATTTGCTTTTCGGTAAAGGGATCCCACCGAATAGGTTCTGTTTCAATTCCCTTGCTATTGAGCCACGCAACGGCCGCTTCTACATTGTCAACATGAAATGCTAAGTGTCGCAGTCCGCTGGCTTCAGGGTTGGTGATTCGTTTGGGAGGATTCTTTACACCGAAGATTTCCAATTCAATGTCGCCTACTTGAAGATCAAGTTTCCAATCGCCACGGTCTTCGCGGTAATTTTCGCGCAGGATCGGTAGTTCAAGTTGTTCAACGTAGAATTTTCTTGATTTCTCATAATCAGAAACGATAATCGCAATATGATGTATTTTTTTGAGACGCACTTCAAAATCCCTCCATATGCTCAGTGTTGTGGTAACACAAACCGGTGTCACCGCTCGAAACTGCTGCGGGAATAGCACATAAGCATATTATATACGGATATCTTTTGCGCTGCAATCATTATTGCACGGGAAAGAACGG
>JAZLEB010000097.1:0-17525 GCA_045615065.1 Candidatus Pelethomonas sp.
CGAGAAGGCTGCCGGCGCTGCCGCCGCTCCTGTCGAGGTCGCTCCCAAGAAGGTCATTCCCGCACCTCCCATCGTTGTCAACGGCCCCTACATGCTGGAAGACAAGATCGTCACCTACAAGGGCAACGATCCTACCAGCCAGAAGTTCGTCACCATCGGCGAGCGTATCCACTGCATCTCCCCCGTCATCCGCAAGGCAATGGATTCTTACGATCCCGAGCCCATCCTGAAGCGTGCTGCTGAGCAGATCGCTGCCGGCGCTACCTATCTGGATGTTAACATCGGTCCTGCCGAGTCCAACGGTCCCGAGCTGATGAAGTGGGCTGTCCAGCTGCTGCAGCAGAACTTCAACAACGTGCCTCTGGCTCTGGATACCGCCAACATGGCTGCTATCGAAGCCGGTATCAGCGTTTACAACCGCACCAACGGTAAGCCCATCGTCAACTCCGCTGACGCCGGCTCCCGTATCGAGTTCATCGACCTGGCTGCTGCTAACGACGCTATCGTCTTCGCTCTGTGCTCTGCCGACGGTATTGCTAAGGACAACGAGGAGCGTATGCACCACTGCCACAACATGCTGGATCGTGGTATCAGCAAGGGTATGGATTCCGACGACCTGTGGTTCGACCCCCTGTTCCTGGTCATCAAGGGTATGCAGGACAAGCAGATGGACGTTCTGAACGCCATCAAGATGTTCTCCGACGAGGGTCTGAAGTCCACCGGTGGTCTGTCCAACAACTCCAACGGTATGCCCAAGCACATCCGTCCCATCATGGACAGCGCTATGCTGGCAATGTGCATGATGCAGGGTCTGACCTCCGCTATCGTCAACCCCAACGACCTGCGCCTGATGGAGACCATCAAGTCCTGCGACATCATCAAGAACAACACCCTGTACGCCGACTCCTATCTGGAGATCTAATCGTACATACGGTATATCAAAAGCCCGCTGCCAATGGCAGCGCCCTTTTTCTTGGTTGTATCTGACCCGAAACCGTGGTATGCTGTAAAAAACAAGTCAAACGGAGCGAAGAATTATGACATATACCATCGAGCGTGTCAAATTAGGGGACGAAGCGGCACTGGCCTATATTCAAACTGAAAGCTGGAAAGCCGCATTCAAAGATATCCTGAGTGATGACGAACTGAATCGATGCACACAATTGGATAAAGCAACTGCCATGTACCGCCGCCTGTTGGAACAGAACATTGGAAACGGATATTTGCTGAGGGTCGATGGTCAGCCGCACTGCATCGCGTGGTGGGATACTACCCGGGAGCAGGATATGCCCGGTTACGCGGAACTGATCTGCATACACAGTCTGCAAAGCCGGTGGAGACACGGATACGGCAGCAAAATGATGGATGCCATCCTGCGAGATATCGCCGCAGCCGGCTATGCAAAGGTCATGCTTTGGGTTTTTGAGGAAAATATAAGAGCGCGTCAGTTCTATGAAGCGCAAGGATTTCACACAAAAGGGAAGATCAAACCCAACCTGACTCCAACCGAAATCTGTTACGAGAAAACGCTATGACCAACAGTATACAAAACACCGACCTGTAACAGGCCGGTGTTTTTGCTTGGATATGATCTCGCAGCTGTCGGTCACTCCAGTCATCATAAAGGAAACGATGGCTGTATACACCATTTCCTCCACCGTGGGCGCATCGTAGTCCTCGCCGGACACAATGGAGCGGTACAGCGGCTCAAGAAGAAGCTGCAATTCCTCCTCTGTCGCCTCGCTCAGTCCCTTGATGCCCAGCGCCGCCGCCGCGCGAAGCAGTCCGCTCATCTCTGACGCAAAGTCCAGTCCCCGGGAGTGTCTTTCAACACTCCCGGGGACTAGACTTATCAGTGTGGAAGTTTATTCTTTACAATCAAGGCTATGTTGAACGACAACAAATCATTCCATCAAAAATACACATTGGATATTAATTCACATACCCAAACCGCCGGTACGTTTCTGCTGCTTTCTCTGTTGCCGTTTCAACAACTGTTTTCGATATCTGCAAAGTGAGCCATCGTTTTGTTTGTACAAAATCGAAGCCAAATCGTTTTTCGTAATGCTCCAAAAATCCAGATATCTTTTGCACGATATTCTTAGCATTCACCGTCTCACCCCGGCAAAAATCTACCCAATCCAAAAGCATCGCTTTATCCGCTGGTTGTCCATCGCTCCACAATTCGGGAGAAATAGCGCCTAAAAGACCTCCCAAACTCTCTTCCGGGCAATCATCATAGCATTGATCCAAAATATAAAACAACATAAGAAATGACTGCATCGTATTCATATTAATCGTCCTCCATTCACTGCTTTTTTAATCCCGTATCAGGGTTCCATTCTTTCGGCGTTTTGTTGATTCCACCCTCAAAGATATTGCCATTTCGGACTTGCACCCATACCGATGTTCCATCGGGAAGCTTTCTAGTATACCACTCGTTTCCATACTTGTCGCACCCCAAGAAGTTATCTTGGCTGTTTGCAACACTCTCTAATAGCATTCTGTTCTCCGGGGTGTCCGGAATATGTCCTTCAGCATCTCTGAAAATATGACCTCTTACAGAAGTGTTATCAGGAATCCTGTTGTATTGACTGTTGTATTGACTGTCGATTGTACGATCATCATACCCCATATCCCCGTCCGAGTCAACTGATGGTTCGGCAGCGCCAAACCACGAATCATCCTGTGAGAAATCAAACCCCACAGCGCTTGCGGGTCGCTTGCGCGCATAGGATGCGATATCTCCCGCTTCCGTTATGCCGGTCATAACGAAAGTCCCCTGCCGCCAATTGACGGCAAGGGACTCCTTAGTCGGCAGTCTGCGTCTTGCTATTCTTTTTTCGTATTTCCGATCAAAATGTATTTTTGAGGATCCGTACAAAAGAGATTCGCATCAGAGTGTTTCATAACTTCTACTATTTGAGTCAACTCAGGGGCATAAACTTCGCCGTCTACCCAAAACATTGCATTTGATTTTTCTACATATTCCAGAAGCTCGCTCAACATCGCTTTTGTAAGATTACGTAAATCCAGCCGACATTCAATTTCCTCAAGGACATTATCATCGAAAATAAATTCAAGGCATGTTTCATCCGACTTTCCGTATTGCACGATGTTCGGTGTCCAAGTTGGAACTTGCCTTAAAAAATCAATTTTGCGGGCGGGCGGTGATGCTCCTTTCCACGAAAGCAAGTCGTCCTGTGTTAGATTTTCTGTATTTTTCCGCTTTGGAATGATATTGCATTTGAACTGCCAAACAGCCATCTATATACCTCCCTTATTAATCAAACCACAACAAGTCGTCAACCGTGCTATATCCTGAATATGGTAGCTCGACTATCTCAACAGGAATTTCAGTTAATCCTAATCTTTTTGCTATCAATAATCGATGATGCCCATCCACTACATATAGCTGTCCATCAAATTCCACACATTTAATCGGTTCCCTAATGCCATTTGTTTTCAAATCATCCGCTAATGCATTCATTTTTGTTTTGCTCAATGTGGGGGAATGTGTCGGTTGCAAATCATATGGTTTGCTTTGTGTTGTTTTGCTGGATAGATCAGGAAGAACTTGTTTCTCAAACTCAGTATAATCATACCCCATATCCCCGTCCGGGTCAACTGATGGTTCGGCAGCGCCAAACCACGAATCATCCTGTGAGAAATCAAACCCCTCAGCGCTTGCGGGTCGCTTGTGCGCATACCCCGCGATTTCTCCGCTCTCAATCACGCCAGTCATCATAAAGGAGATGATCGCTGTGTACACCATTTCCTCCACCGTGGGCGCATCGTAGTCCTCCCCGGACACAATGGAGCGGTACAGCGGCTCAAGAAGGAGCTGCAGTTCCTCCTCCGTCACCTCGCTCAGTCCCTTGATGCCCAGCGCAGCCGCCGCGCGAAGCAGTCCGTTTTCGATACCTGAGATTTTTGTCAGCAGCTGCTGGCTTGACACGCCACCCAGTTTGCTGATGCCGCCCAACAAATACTGAAGTGTACCTTCACTGGCACCGATCAGTACACCGTAGGTCGCCGCCTGCTCCGTACTGTATCCATCCGCAAGAGCCTGGTTGTAGGAATACGCAACCAGCACTTTAGTAAACGAAAGCACCCCTGCCGTCCAAAAATAGGCGGCTGGGGTGCTGCTTGCTTATTTCAGTATTTTCTTTAGATATTCCTCGTATTCATAGGGAATTCCAATGTCGTAGTTCTTGTAGTAGTGCAGAAAATCAAGTGGGAAAACAAAGTCACCATCTTCGTAAAGTCCGGATTGCAGAGGTTCACCTGTAAAATAATCTCTTCCGGGTAAGCTCGTTAGCCATCTTTCAAGGCCTTCAATATGCTCTATGATTCTTTGCTTTGGGATGCTATTAATAAATTGCTTATAGTTATCAAATTCTTCCGTGCTATCTTCATAAGGCATCCATTTAAAATATCCGAAACTTTTCACCGTATTCTCCTCCGTTGATTTGGCATGTATTTAACAAATTTTCCTTCAGAATATTTTCCCACCCTCAATTCACCTCGATCAGAAATATATAGACTCATATTCGGAGCTAGAACCTCCACACCCAAAATATTCGCCAACTCTTCCGCAAAACAGTAATCGCCGTCTATCGCTTTTCCGGTACTGCATGACAGAAGACGGATACTCTGTCCGCTGTAATTCTCGTTATGCAAAATCATAGCCGCTAACAGTCTTGGGGACATATTCGGGTTCTCTGAGCCAAAGGCAACCGCGGTCGGTGTTCCGTGCATCGCAACATCGAAACAGTTTTCTATGGGTGTGACCATCTGCGCGTTCAGGTTCAGCGGGTCACCGTCAGGGAAGCGGGCAAAGCCGTTCTGCAGCTTGATTATATCACGATGGCTGATATCGGTCAATTTATCTCTGGCATCCGCAGCATATTCATCAGCCGAAGCATCACCAGCGCCAAACCACGAATCATCCTGTGAGAAATCAAAGCCTACAGAGTTCGCGGGTTGCTTGCGCGCGTAGGATGCGATCTCTCCACTCTCGAGAGCGCCGGTCATCATAAAGGAAATAACCGCTGTATACACCATTTCCTCCACCGTGGGCGCATCGTAGTCCTCACCGGACACAATGGAGCGGTACAGCGGTTCAAGAAGAAGCTGCAATTCCTCCTCCGTCACCTCGCTCAGTCCCTTGATGCCCAGCGCCGCCGCCGCGCGAAGCAATCCGTTTTCGATACCTGAGATTTTTGTCAGCAGCTGCTGGCTTGACACGCCACCCAGCTTGCTGATGCCGCCCAGCACATATTGCAGAGCACTTTCACTGACACCGATCAGCACCGCGTAGTTTTTCGCCTGCTCCTCACTGTAGCCGGAGTCCAGCGCTTCGCTATAAGCATTTCCGGTGGCAGAAATACCCTGAACGACTGCACCTGCGGCGGGTCCCAGCAGATAGGATGCCAAAATGGACGGGGCAATATTGGAAACAGCTTCTATTGCGTCATATGCCATAAGGCCGGCTGTATTACCATCCTGCCGCAAATCCTCGCGGATATATGCGGAGCCGTACTGCGTCGGACTGGTCGGCAATTGCTCCTTAGAGAATGCCTGCCTGACACCGCCGCCCCAGGTGTCCATACCGGCGGATACAGCATATACTTCTGTGCCGACCGTTCTCAGGAAATCATTGTCTATGCCGCGAACCCTTCCCGCAACTTCTGTGCCAAACCGGTAATTTAGTTGTTCTTCCAGTGTTTCTAGATATTCCTGCGCAGCAGTATCCCCGTTTTTAGCAAGAAGATAGTTGTATATATCCACCTCTTCCTGTGTCATATAGCGGTATATGCTTCGTCCTATTGTTGGATATCGTTCCTCCTCGTCGTTTGCGATCTTCTCCCAGTTATCCCGAGAAAAGGTCACAATATTGTTTATATCCTTTGCACCGGGGCGCCAGCCGAAGATGTTGGCGTATCCATCCGCTTCACGATACGTCGGATTTTCAATATTCGCGCCCAGTTCGCTGTAATATGCGAAATCCGGCGCAGATAAAATCCTTCCGTACTTGTTGCCGCCGCTGAAACTACCCCCTCTGCCACCGCTGAAGGTAGTGCCGCTGCCGGGAGTGAAGGTGCCGCCTCTGCTGCCCCGTCCACCGGACTCCCTGCGCGGTGATTGAAGCTTATGCACATCTGCAAAAGATTTTGCGACAGACTCCAGTTCCTGCTTTGCCGGGATGTTCCGGAGATAGTCACGCAGTACCGGCGGGGGAGTATAACTGCCAAAATCCATTGTCTCCGGTGTGATCCCTCTCATATTCAGTTGTTTTTTGCCCTGCTCCCAATCGGGCGCAGCTGCCTTCCCGGGAAGGCTCTGCTTTGCAGTCTGTTCCCGCGGCTCTGCGGTTTCAACCGACACCGGGGCAACCGCCGGCAGGCTCGGCTTTTGCTTCGCCTTCCTGATCGTGGACTCAAACGCCGCGTTGACTTCCCTCTCAATGTCCTTGAGATCAGTGGACTTGCCGCCGTAGTCCGTCTGCTCTACCATGGCAAACTGATTTTTGTTTTGCTTAATAGTTTTGTCCTCCTTACATATATTAGAACTTATGTTCTAATTGGACTATACAGCAAAACTTTTCGGTTGTCAAACATTTGTTCTATTGCGCGTGTAAAAATTATATGCATATTCCTGTGCAAAGTAAACAAACAGAGCAGGCTGCGCCCTCAAAGGACACAGCCTGCTCTTATTCTTGTTTGCAATGATCACTCGATACCCAGCACAGTGTAGCCAGCTTCGGTAACGGCATTGGTCAGCACATCGTTTGCCACATCACCGGTAACGGTAGCGGTGCCTGCCTCCAGACTCACCACGACAGTGACACCGGGAATGGCGGTCAGCGCCTTCTCCACATGAGCGACGCAGCGGGGGCACATCATACCCTCGATCTTCATAACCTTCTGCATAGTTTCCTTTCCTCCTTCTTCAATGGTTGTATCAATTTCTGTATCATCAGCCTCCACAGCGCAGCAAGCTCCGGCGCAGACAGGCTTGCTCTCACTGCGGAATTTGCTTTTGAACAATCTCAGACGCAGGGCATTGGACACCACCGTCACAGAACTGAGACTCATAGCCGCGGCGGCGAACATAGGATCCAGCTGCCAGTGCAGCACAGGGAAGAATACGCCTGCCGCCAGAGGGATACCCAGACAGTTGTAGAAAAATGCCCAGAAGAGATTCTGCTTGATGTTGCGAATGGTAGCACGGCTCAGCTCCACCGCGGCAGCGGCATCCATCAGATCGCTCTTCATCAGCACGATATCCGCGCTCTCAATGGCAACATCCGTTCCCGCGCCGATGGCAAGACCCACATCCGCTCTCGCCAGGGCGGGCGCATCGTTGATACCGTCGCCCACCATGGCAACACGCTTGCCGCGGCTCTGCAGGTCTGCGATCACACGCTCCTTATCCTGCGGCAGCACTTCGGCGATCACATCCGTAACGCCAAGCTGCTCACCGATGGCATCGGCAGTGCGGTGATTATCTCCCGTGAGCATGACCACAGAGAGTCCCAGCGCTTCCAGCGCCTTCACCGCCTCGCGGCTGGTGGGTTTGGGGGTATCCGCCACAGCGATGATTCCGAGAACCGTGCGGTCCTTGGCGAAATACAGGGGCGTTTTTCCCTGTACCGCCAGCTCCTCCGCCCGTGCGATCCACTCATCGAGATCGTATACATTCGCTTCCTCCAGCATGGCGCGATTGCCTGCAAGGCACACATGACCGCCCAGCACTGCCCGCACGCCGCGGCCATGGATGGCCTCGAACTGTTCCACTCCGGTCCGGGGAAGAGATCTCGCGGCGGCTTCCTCCACAATGGCACCCGCCAGTGGGTGCTCACTGGGTGCTTCCAGACAGGCAGCGATACCCAGCAGCGTGTTCTCCTCCATTCCCTCTGCGGGGATAATATCCGTAACACGGGGCTTACCCTCGGTGAGAGTGCCGGTCTTATCCAGCACCACGGTATCCACACGGCAGAGAAGCTCCAGCGCCTCTGCGGATTTGATCAGCACACCGTTTTCCGCGCCCTTTCCGGTACCCACCATAATGGCGACCGGTGTAGCAAGACCCAGCGCGCAGGGGCAGGAGATGACCAGCACAGAGATACCCGCGGTGAGCGCTTCTGTTACACTGCCTGTCACAACAAGCCACACTGCAGCACTGATGACCGCCAGTGTGATAACAGTAGGAACGAAGATCGCCGCTACTTTATCCGCCAGCTTGGAGATAGGCGCCTTGGATGCCGCCGCCTCCTCCACCAGACGGATCATCTGCGCCAGCGTGGTATCGTCGCCCACACGCTGCGCTTCAAACTTGAACGCGCCGGAACGGTTGATGGAGGCAGCTGCCACCTTGTCGCCCACGGTCTTTTCCACCGGCAGACTCTCGCCGGTAAGGGCGCTCTCATCCACCGCGGAGGAACCCTCTACGATCACACCGTCCACAGGGATCGCCGCACCGGGACGAACAACAATGTGGTCACCTACGCGGACATCCTCCACAGGGATTTCCACCTCCACACCGTCACGGATGACAGCGGCGGTTTTCGGCGCAAGATCCATCAATCGGGCAATGGCTTCACCGGTCTTACCCTTGGAGCGTGTCTCCAGGAATTTACCCAGTGTAATGAGGGTGAGGATCATACCGGCGGACTCAAAATAGAGATCCATGTGGTAGCGCTCCACCAGCGCCATGTCGCCGTGACCCATGCCCCATGCCATGCGGTAAATAGCGAAGATGCCATACACCATGGCGGCAGCAGAACCAACCGCGATCAGAGAATCCATGTTGGGTGCAAGCTGAAAGAGCTTTTTAAAGCCAACCTTATAGTATTTATCGTTGAGATACAGAATGGGCAGGGTCAGCATAAACTGGGTCAGCGCGAAAATCAGTGCGTTGTCCATACCCGTGAGAAACGGGGGCAGGGGCGCGCCCAGCATATGCCCCATTGAGATATAAAAGAGGGGGATCAGGAATACAAACGACCATATGAGCCGCCGCTTCATGGCGGCAAGCTCCTTTTTCAGCACATCCTCTTTGGGTTCTTTGGCGCGCTTATTGTCCCGCGCCGCGGGAATAGATGCTCCATAGCCTGCGGCAACAACCGCCTCGACGATCTTCTGCGGCGAAACCACCGCCTCATCGTAGGTCACGGTCATGGAGTTAGTCAAAAGGCTCACCGTAACATCCGAAACACCCGCCACCTTGCGAGCCGCCTTTTCCACATGGGCAGAGCAGGCACTGCAGGTCATGCCGGTCACGGAAAACTGCTGTTTCATAAAAACATCCTTTCTTTGTGCTTACTTCATCAGCTTTTGGAGAGTGGTCATCAGTTCATCCACGATGCCCTCATCCCCATCCTTCAATCCGTCTGCCACACAGGTGCGGATATGCTCACTTAAAAGCTCACGGCTGAAGCTGTTGAGGGCGGCATTCACCGCCGAGACCTGAGTAAGAATATCGGTGCAGTAGGCATCCCTCTGCAGCATCTCCCGGAGTCCGCGCACCTGCCCCTCAATACGGCTTAAGCGGTGAGTCAGGCGCTTGAGTTCCTCCTCACTGCGTTTTCTTGTCTTGCAGCAATCACAGGTTTGTGCCATAAAGCACCTCCTTGTTTGTTTTCACGGGCTTATTATATACCCCTAGGGGGTATATGTCAATAGGCAAGAAAAACCTACCTGCACAGATGCACAGGTAGGTTTTTACAGTGTTTTTATCGGATATCAGCCCGGGCAGACCTTGCACACAATGGTTTCATTGTAATCGCAGATCACATGGTGATAGCCGGAGAGGTATTCATCCAGCTCCGCATCGCCGGTATCCACCAAAAGAGGCTGACCGCGCAGCTTGATGATCTTCTCCTTGGTGGCGAGCACGATGATATTCTCTCTGCCGATACGGCGCAGCACCTCAGGGGTGATCTGCTGATTGCCGCGGCCGAACAGGAATCCCTGTCCGCCGGTGACGGTAACGATCAGCTTGGCAGGCTTATCACCGATGAGGTCCAAAATCTGCTGTCCGTAGATATCGCTTGCCACAAGATCATAATTATATACCAGATCCACACCGATGAGGGTGTTCTCAAGTTCCAGCTCCCGCATCACCGCGCGGGTGGTAGTACCTGCGCCTACAAGATAGTAGGTGTCCTTCTTCATGGTATCCGCCACATAGTCAGCGATCGCCACCAGACTGTCCTCCTCGCTGGCGCCGGTGCCGCACTTGCGGCACTGGGTATGATCGCTCTCCTTGGGGATACGCAGGCAGCCGTAGAGCCGGGTGTTGATGATCTCCTGACGGTACTGGTCCTCGTCGATATCCAGCACATCCTCCTCCACCGTCTCCACCACTTCGCCGCCGAGATACATGGCAGCCAATCGTCCGCCGGTGGCGGCAGAGCGGGCATAGACAGGGGAGTGGATCTTCACACCGGCGGGAATGCCGAGAAAAACGGTCTTTCCGTCCGCCGCGGCGCAGATGTCGCGGGCAGTTCCATCGCCGCCGGCGAAGAGAACAAGATCCATTCCCTCCTCCTGCAGCGCAGTTGTCAGTGCGCGGGTGTCATCAGCACAGGTGCGCTCCGTGTGGGCATTGCCCAGCACGATGCAGTCAAATCCCAGTTCCTTTGCCGCGTTCTCTCCCATCTCGCCGCTGCCGGTGTAGACAGTGATGCTGTCCTTCAATCCAACCAGTTCCCTGAGCGCAACACTCGCGCGGTTTCCGGACTGGGCAACGGCACCGCGGCGAAGCGCCTCCTCCACCATACCGTCGCTGCCCTTGAGTCCCACACTGCCGCCGAGACCCGCCACAGGGTTAATGATCAGACCTAACTTTTTCTTGTCCATAGTGATTCCTCGATGAAGGCTTACTTCTCCTCGTCCTTCTTGCCTTCCTTCTCTTCCTGCAGCTTCTTGGCCTCTTCCATCTCCTTCTTGAAGAGGTACTTGTCCACCTTCTCCTTGATCTCCTTGGGCACTTCGCGCTTGGTGGGGAAGGCCACGCAGTTGACCAGCATATCGGTGAATTCCACGGTGTAGACCAGCGTCTTCTCCAGTGCCTCGGCGCTGAGATACTTGATCACATCGTGACGGTTGTGGATGTAAGCGCTGCCGCCGCTGCCGAAGCGGCAGAAGTTGATGCCGGGCACGCCCTTATCTGCAAAGGGGATGGAGTCGCTGGAGTAGATGTCCTGCTTGACGGCAACGCTGTAGCCGCGCATCTTCAGGTACAGATCCACAAAGTGGGTCAGTTCCTCGCTGGCCATGACCATAGCGCTCTCAGAACCGATGACAGGTGCGGCCACGTCCACATTCACCATAAACAGGTGCTTCTTCAGCTCCTCCTCATGGTCGCGGACATAGGCCTTGCTGCCCTCCAGACCCACTTCCTCACTGCCGTACCACATGAACTTCATGGTGCGGGCGGGGGGATTTGCCTTGAAGTGGCGCAGTGCCTCCAGCAGGATCACGCTGCCGGCACCGTTATCGTACACACCGGTGGAGAACTCCACACTGTCGTAGTGCGCGCCCATGGAGATGATCTGGTCGGGATACTTGGTACCGGGGATCTCAGCAACCACATTGCGGCTGGTGAGCTCAACTTCCTTGCCCTTCACAGTCATGCGCACCTTGCTGGCGCCGCGGGTGATCATATCAAAGGCATCGGTCATGCGGACAGACACGGCAGGCATCTTACCGAATGCGGTGAGCGTCTTGCGCAGCATGCCGGTGGGCAGATCGCTGTCCTCCTCGGTATCGCGCATAGCACCGGTCATGGCAATAAAGCCGGCAGCGCCGGCCTCCAGCAGCTTGCGGTAGACGGGCAGACGGGGCTGGGAGTTGACCAGAACGATCTTGCCCTTTACATCCACCAGAGAAGCATCCGCGCCGTTCTCGATGTACACCAGCTCTGCCTCCAGATTGTCAGCATCCAGGCATCTCTTGTAGCCGGTGCAGGTATATTTCTGCTGGTAGGGGGCAATGACCTCCAGTTCAGCCACTTCCACCTCACCGCCCAGAATTTTAAATTCCTCAATGTGGGCATCCACGCCGATGGCAGCGCACTCCTCGCGGATCATCTCTGCGGCACGCAGCTCTTCAGCGGAGCCTGCCATACGAACAAAACCGATCTTATTCAGAAAATCAAATGCTCTCTTTGCATCACAAATCATGGGGCATCCTCCTTCATTCCTTACAGCCCGTTAAAACCGGGGCATATGATGTTTTTATTATAGTATGGAATAAACCAAAATGCAACTGCATCCCGGTTTTTGTGCATTATGACCCCAAATCGATAAATTTGTACTAATTTTATACCTTGACTTTTGCGTACAAATTCTGTATGATTGTAGTGTTGTTGAGTTTTGTTTTATGTCATGACAACTGTCATACATAAACTCGCAGCACAGCATCGAAAGGAGACTGTTTACCATGACTTTACAGGAATTTTACGCCGTGGTCGGCGGTGATTATAACGAAGCTGTTGCGCGTATGATGGGGGAAGCAATGCTCCGCCGCTTCATTGGCAAGTTCCCCAATGATCCAAGCTTCACTGTACTGGAGCAGGCGATCGCCGCAAGCGACCGCGAGGCGGCTTTCCGCGCCGCCCACACCATCAAGGGTCTGTGCCTGAACCTTGCCTTCGGCAAGCTGCTCGCCTCCAGCGAAGCACTCACCGAAGCGCTGCGCCATGAGATGAGCGCACACGCCGCTGAGCTGTTTGCTCAGGTGAAAGCAGACTATTCGCTGACACTGGACGCAGTCAATCAACTGTAATAACTGATCCGGAGTTGTCGCATAAGCGACGACCCCGGATCATATTTTTCCGGTATATTCAGACAGTCTGCAGGTATCTCACCCAGACACGCATTTCGCCGCACTCCCGATTGCTCCAGAAGCAATAGGGCACAAAGCGCAGCTGTGCGGGTACAACATTGGGCTTTTCGGCACGGTAGAGAGGCTTTCCGAAGCTCTCCGCATCCAGCCGCCATCCCTGTGCGGTGATCACTGCAGTGCCGCCCAAAAGATCACCGTCATATTCCTCCTGCAGTGGCATTTGCGGATCCAGCAGCAGGGCAGCAAGATCTTTTCCGTTGTCTGTCTCCTCCAGGCAGTAGACCAGCGGTCCCTTCTGTACGGCGCATTTTCCGGTGTTTACCGCCAGCTGGGGATTGGCGTAGATCAGCCGCGGCGGCATATCGAACCGGAATCTGATCTCCATATTTTTGCCGCAAAGCGGGATCTCTCCGTAGCCTTTTTCGGGTTTGACCGAAACCTTTTCGCCGTTGATCAACACCTCCGGATTTTCCGCATACTCCGGAAACCGCAGACACAGCGAACCTGCCATATCCTTCGGTGCGGAAAGCAGGAAGGTCGTCTCGCCCGAATAGGGCATTTTCGTATCCACCCTCATGGAGATCTCATGTCCGTTCAGCACCGCCTTCACGCCGCCGCTGACAAAAAGATTCACAAAAAGCTTTTCACCGTTGCTGCTGTAAGCATAATCGCCCAGAGACGCCAGTGTGCGGGCAATATTGGGCGGGCAGCAGGCACAGCCAAACCAGTCTCTGCGCTGTGCTTCCACATGCTGCTTATCCGTGCTGCTCAGGCAGTGCTGCGGGATCACCTCCAGCGGATTCACATAGAAAAACCGCTTTCCGTCCAGTGAAACGCCCGCCGACACTGTGTTCATCAGCGCCCGCTCGGCAGTATCCATATACGCCGCTTCTCCGGTAACAGCGGCCATACGGCGGCAGAACATAGCAAGCGCGATGGATGCGCAGCTCTCGGCATACGCCGTATCGTTTGGCAGATCATAGTCGGTGGTAAACCGTTCCAGCGTACCGGAGCTGCCGATGCCGCCGGTAATATACATCCGCTTTTCGGTGATATTTTCATATAGCATCCTGCAGGCGCGAAGCAGCTCTTCATCCCGATACCGTCCGGCAAGATCCGCCATCGCTGTGTACAGATACAGCGCCCGCACCGCATGACCTTCCGCTGTGGTCTGCTGACGGACCGGCGCGTGCGCCTGTCCATACAACGGCCTGTAGGCACTGCGGTCATGCCAGACATCAATATATCGCTCCAGCGTATGCTCCCGCTCCAGATAATCGCTGCAGCCGCGGCGATCAACAAATTCCAGCGCCATTCTGGCGTACTTTTCTTCACCGGTCACATCTGCCAGCTTCACCAGCGCCAGTTCGATCTCCTCATGTCCCGGAACGGCATCCGCATACTCCGTCCGGTGAAACACCTCGCAAATATGGTCAGCGCAGCGGCGCATGATGTTCAAAAACTCGTCCTTTCCGGTAGCCTGATAATAGGCCACCGCCGCCTCAATAAAATGACCGGCAGTGTACAGCTCGTGTCCCTCTTTTAAATTGCAGTACTGATGCCCCGGATGACGGATGGAAAAATAGGTGTTTAAATACCCGTTTTCCTGCTGCGCCATACCAATCAGCCGGATCAGCTCATCCGCAGTCTGTTCCAGCGCGGGATCTTTTTTTCGGTTCAGGGAAAAAGCCACAGCCTCCAGCCACTTGGCAAGATCGGTATCCTGAAATACCCAGCCGCGGAATTCACCGGTCTCCAGACCTGCTGCAATGCGAAAATTTTTAATGCAGTGACTCTCGGGGATATCCGGCAGAAGATCATTCAGCACTTTGTACTGATATGGGATGATCTCACGGGTCACAAGCCCGGTATACCGGTCCCAAAACCGGTCATTGATCTCAACATCCCGCAGGGGCAGCGGTTTCGCGCTTCTCGAAACAAATCCACTCTCCATACAGACGCCTCCTCTGACTGCTTTAAATTTATATCAGTATCATACCACGCCGATGAATACAGAACCATCTTTTTTTAGCGGTTTGTCCATTGATTTTTTACCGGTGTTCTATTATAGTAAAGATGTAAAGTGATAAAATTCCCGCAACAGTATCACGCAGGAGGGATATTGATATGAAAAGAAAAACCCGTGTAGGACTCATTACCAGCGGCGGCGATTGCCAGGGTCTGAACGCAGCCATCCGCGGCGTGGGCAAGGCTCTCACCCAGTATGTGGACAACATTGAGATCTTCGGTATGTACGACGGATATCGCGGTCTCATCGAAAACGACTACAAGTTCATGGACCGCAACGACTTCTCCGGCATTATCGCCCAGGGCGGCACGATCCTCGGCACCTCCCGCCAGCCCTATGTGCCCGGCAAGGCTATTGTGGATAAAGACGGCAACGATGTGATGCCCCGTATGCTGGACACCTACAACCGCCTCAACCTGGACTGTCTGGTAGTCATGGGCGGCAACGGCACCCAGAAGAGCGCAAAGCTCCTTGCCGATGCAGGCATGAACATCATCACACTTCCCAAGACCATTGACAACGATATTTACGGAACGGATGAGACCTTCGGTTTCCAGTCCGCCGCCGATATCGCCACCAATGTTATCGACTACATCCACACCACCGCACTGGCTCACAGCCGCATCTTCGTTGTGGAGTGCATGGGGCGCGACGCAGGCTGGCTCACCCTGACCTCCGGTATCGCCGGCGGCGCGGACGTCATCCTGATCCCTGAGATCCCCTACGATATCAACAAAGTGGCGGAGACCATCGAGCAGCGCAAGAAGAAGGGAAGAACCTTCTCCATCGTGGCTGTTGCTGAGGGCGCTGTTTCCAAGGAGGATAAGATCCTCTCCGAGGAGGAACGCCGCAGAATCAAGAACGCCAACCCCTACTCCACCATTTCCTACGAGATCGCAGACCAGCTGGAGAAGCTGACCGGTCAGGAGGCCCGCGTCACGGTGCCCGGTCACTATCAGCGCGGCGGTCCCGCCTGCCCCTATGACCGCGTGCTGGCCACCCGCTTCGGCACCGCCGCCGCACACCTGATCATGGAGCAGAAGTACGGCTATATGGTGGGTATTCAGGCCGGCAATATCGTTCCCGTTCCTCTGGAAGAAGCCGCCAGCCGTACCAAGTTCCTGCCCACCGACCATCCCCTTATTCAGACCGCACGGGATGCCGGCACAGGCTTTGGTGATTAACTTACACAAAAAGGAAGTACCGACAGGTCCACGTCATTAAGCTAACCTAAAAACACCGCCGTTGAGGGGTGAAGATGTATCTTTCTTCCCTTAACGGCGGTGTCATTTTTGCAGACGTGTTTAGCTATCTGAGAAATCATGACCAATATGCAAAGAAAGTGCGAATTTGTGTCTCATCGTACCGTTTCGGTATATCGTTTGTGTCACATAAATGATAATTTTAAAATGCAGTCTGTTGATTTCGATAGCTCTTATTGAATTCTCCAAGAAGGTATGCTAAACTAATGGAGTCAGCCGATTTGAATAGCGGACATTTTTGTCGAAAACCCAGACTAATTATGACAATACATAGATAGATTATCGCAAATTTTTCTTAATATAGTTTGATAGAATGAGTGATAGGAGCGTTTTCAATGAGTGTGAATACTCGCAAGTATTGTCCGAAGTGCGGCAATATGTATGAAAGCTACACAACGATAACAAAGCACATGAACAATCATTATGGTTGTCCATTCTTGAAGTGCTCTCGTTGTGGGACAGTTTTTGTCGATAAGGACATAAAAGAACACGCCTTTTTCCCTAAGAGTAAATTTAGAATTTCCACTCTTAATTGCATTATGACCATGTTTATCCCCTTCGGGGCATTAGGAATCATGTTTTCTGTGCCATTTTTTTATGATGAAACTGCCTTTGAAACTATTGCGGGTTTGGTATTGCTTGCATTAGCGATTGGATCGTTCTCAATTTATTTGGTTTGTGTCTTTTTGGCATTTCGAAACAAAAAGAAATTCCAACAGGAAATAGATGTTGAATACGCAAATTCAGAACAAAGATTAAAAGACCCCAACTATGTTGAAAGGTTGAGACAAGCTGGATTTAAAATTCCAGATAGGGTCATTTATCCTAACTACGCAAAGAAATATGATAACTGATTTTAGAAAAGTCTTATCCGTGCAAACAGCATGACATAGCCGTTATGAACCAGACACGATGTGTCACTCCTTACAATTAGGACACTATCGGAATTGGTGGATGTATTCCTTGCGTCGTTTAGGCGGAGACTTTGGCGACATTTATCTCAACGGAAGCTGTATTGAGATGAATATTCTATGATGTTGGAACCAGAGAACATTCTTGATTAGCAAAAAGGTACCCACCTTGTTCAAATGAGGTGGGTACCTTTTTGCGTGCGGTCAAAAACCCTAAGTTAATGACATTGACCGACAGGTACTTCCTTTTTTGCGGTGAGGGACAAATTGGAGTTTATCGGGGAGTTTGGGCACCGCGGTCCGCAAGGCTCCCTCTGACGAGGGAGCTGGCTGCCCGTAGGGCAGACTGAGGGAGAGATACACCGGAAGTTCTTGCTTTTCTGTCTCTCCCTCCGTCTTTTGCTTCGCAAAATCCACCTCCCTCGTCAGAGGGAGGCTTTGGATTGTGCAAACTTGAGAGCGCAAC
>JAZLEB010000098.1:0-16197 GCA_045615065.1 Candidatus Pelethomonas sp.
CCGCGCTCTACTGCCGCCTGAGCCGCGATGACAACATGGACAGCGAATCCAACAGCATTCAAAATCAGAAGAAAATCCTGCAAAAAGTTGCCCGGGAAAAGGGCTACACAGACACGATCTTTTTCGTGGATGATGGTATTACAGGTACAACCATGAAACGTCCCGGCTTTCAGAAAATGTTAACTGCAATCGAAGCGGGGTATATCTCCGCAGTGTTTGTCAAAGACCTCTCCCGGTTAGGGCGCAACTACATCGAGGTGGGTAAGCTCACGGAGGAGTTTTTTCCTCTGCACGATGTGCGACTGATCGCCGTTTCGGATAACGTGGACAGCAACGAGGGGGATGATGACTTTACCCCGTTCCGCAACATCATGAACGAGTGGTACGCCAAAGACATCTCCAAAAAGCGGAAGATCGTCAACAAGATGAAGGGTAATTCCGGTATCCCGCTGTCTCAGCCACCGTATGGCTACACAAAAAATCCGGACGATCCCCGCTTTTGGGTGATCGACCGGGAGGCAGCAGATGTGGTGCGGCGCATTTATTCTCTGGCGTTGGATGGTTTCGGGCTGGCGGAGATCGCCGCCATGCTGGGTAAGGATGGAATCGTCAATCCCACCTGCTACTGGCGGAGTAAGGGCATCAACCGCAGCGGCTCCAAAAGTACCGTAGAACCTACCAAATGGGGGCCGACGACGATCAAGAAAATCCTCACCGTGCAGGAGTATTGTGGTGATGTCATCAACTTCAAGAGCTACTCCAAGTCTTACAAAATCAAACGCCGCATCGAGAACCCGGAGGAGAATCGAGCCATCTTCCTCAATGTCCATGAGCCCATCATTGACCGTGCTACATGGGAAAAGGTGCAGTCAATGATGAAAGGCATGCGGCGCAAGCGTCCGTCCGTTTCGAAGGAGCCGAACGTGTTCTCGGGAAAGCTGAAGTGCCCGGAATGTGGTGGCAATCTGAACTACCATTTCAACCAAGGAAACCACGATATCAAGTTCTTCAGCTGCAAGAATCACAATTCCGGTCTGCGAAAATGTTCCTCAACACACTACATCCGTCTGGACTTTCTGGAACAGGTGGTGCTGTACGAGATTCACCGTCTGGCGGCATTTGCCAGCGAATACGAACAGGACTTTCTGAAGGCAATGTTGGGGCGTTCCGCCAAGGTGATGGAAAATGACCGTATGCGAAAAAAGCGTGAGCTGAACGCGCTGCTTGCCCGGGATAACGAACTTGATATGCTCTTTGAACGGCTATATGAGGACAATGTGGCAGGCAAGATTGACGATGCACGATTTGCCCGAATGTCCAAACGGTACGAACAGGAGCAGGGCGAGAATGCCGGGAAAATCAAGGCGTTGCGGCTGGAGCTCAAAAAGACCGAGGGTCAGCAAATGGATGTGGATGAATTTCTGGAAATGGTGCGGCGGTATACCAACGCCACAACGATCACCCAGCGCATGGTGACTGAGCTCATCGACCATATCGATGTGTACCACGCTGAGAAGCGGGACGGTGTGACCAATCAGCGGCTTGTCATCTACTACAACTGCATCGGTGCCTTTGATGTGCCGGATCGAAGAAAGATTCCGGAAGCGGACATCATCATGGAAACGAGAAGGGGCGTAGCTGTCAGCTACGCCCCGGCACAGATTGCAGTATAGCATTGTCAAAACAAAAATACGGAGTGGCCTTTGTAGGATTCTCAAATCCTATAAGGACACTCCGTATGGTCCGAGTGGGGAGACTCGAACTCCTGGCATCTTGCTCCCAAAGAACAGAGAACTCATTTCATCTAGTGATAAGTAGTGTTTTTTAGTGCTATCGTGTATATTTGAAAACTATTTACGACCTGTCGTGTCCGCTGTGTCCACTTGTTCCGGTGTGTCTGTAGTATTCGTGTGGTATGAAAACCGCCCTGCTGCTTGATTGAAAAGCAGCAGGGCGTTCGTCTTTTCTGAGGAGTTTTCAGGTTGGTCGTATGGTAACTTAGATGGCCCCGGAAGTCAACTGTTTTCTGCACTGAGAACGCAACAAAATTTGTACCGCTGTATCAAAGAATAGCTGCATTCACAAGAGAAGTCGGTTATTTCAGTAAGCACATCTCCCCTACCGAGCGACCTCTCCCCTCTCCCTCTTCTCTGCATTTCGAAAAATGATAATCTCGCACGATTTTTGCTGTGTCTATATTATAGAGTTGCTTTCTCTCCAAAGTGATGGTATCATTATAAACAACGCTGTCGAGTGTTGTCGAGCCTTGGCGGCATAGGAGAATGAACGGATGCTCTGCCAGGCGGCAGAGCATTTTGCATATTTGGGGGTAAGCAGTATGGAGTTAGATTTTCACAAGCTAAAGAATCCTTATGCTATAGATACTCGCGCTCTAGAAGGACGAAAAATACAGTTTCCTACCGGTTCTCCTAGGAAACCAATTTATCACTACACATCAATCGGAGGTCTATCTGGTATTTTAGAAAATAAAACATTACGTTTTACTAATATCCGATATATGAATGACAAAGATGAGGTGACAGCTGGAATTGATGCACTATTTCAGCAGGGGAATTTCAACGAGATAGATACCAGTGCTATGCGTTGTGCCATGACTGGAGAAGCGGATCAAGCATTTGTTTGCTGTTTTTCTTCTGGTGGAGATCTCCTTCCTTTGTGGAATTACTATACAAAAGAAATCAATAATCAAGGATATAACCTTGAATTTGACTACAAAACACTCCTCATTGATATTTTGAAAAAAAATCCAGAGCTGAATGGATGTGACATCTCATTTGGCAAAGTTGAGTATTGCAAAAATGACACCTCAAACTATGGAATTAATTGGACCGACAACGTAGTCTCATCTATGGAAGCAGCTATGGCACAATTGTTTTTATCACTACTTCAATATATGAATAAATCTGCATTAGATGAAAATAGTGATGGGATTGCTGCTTTGCGAAATACTATTGAAAAAGCTAATAATGTAGACAGTAATGATAAACCCATGGTTTTTCACTACAACGGTGATAATTGTAGATTTGTCAGAGGCCTTCCTAATAATTTCTATTGTTTTATTAAACGGCACTGTTTTAAGGCAGAAGAGGAATTTCGCGTGGTTATTTCTGTTCCTAAAGCTGTTTTGCCAAGGCTTAAAGAATCTGGAATGTTCAAATACCGCATTAGCAGCGGTTTACTGATCCCTTACTTGGACGTGAAATTCTCAGAGTCTGCAGTCAAAGGGATAACCATTTCACCTACCATTCAAAGTGATCTTGCAGAAAGAAGCATTCAAGAGTTTTTGTCGTACTGTGATTTTCATGTGAATGATATATCAAAGTTTCTTCGCAAATCGAATGTTCCTGTAAGATTTTAATCCGCGTTACTCTTCTTGAAACAAAAGGGGTATACATATGGCTGTTAGTTATAAAAAACTATGGAAATTGCTCATCGATAAGGACATGAAAAAAAAGGATCTGTGCGAGAAAGCTGGCATTAGCCCTGCTTCGGTCACCAAGTTGGGTAAGAACGGACATGTCACTACCGAACTTCTCATGAAAATTTGTACCGCACTCAACTGCGGTATCGAGGATATTATAGAGATTGTGCCTGATGAGAAATGAGTCCAGTATAGGGGACAGCATCAAAGGTAGAATATAGAAAAGTTTTCTAATGAAAAAAGGAGAACTAACTTATGAACGGTAACGCACAAAAACTAATTAAATATATGGATGGTGCTTCCAAACGTTTCATTATTCCGGTTTACCAGCGGAACTATGACTGGAAGATGGAGCACTGCAAGCAGCTCTATGATGACTTGGTCAAAGTCATTCGACAGAACCGAAAAAGCCATTTCTTTGGCAGTATCGTTTCTGTCCAGAGCGAAACTGGCACAATGGAGGAGTTTCTCATCATTGACGGTCAGCAGCGCTTGACCACCATCTCCTTACTACTTTTAGCTATCTATCATTTGCTCTGTTCTGGAAAGATGGTATCCCAGGACCGTCAGCTTACGGATAAGATCCTCAAAAAGTATCTGATCGATGAATATGAGCCGGAAGAAAAGCGTATTAAACTGAAGCCTATCAAGAATGACCAGAAGGCATTCGGCATTCTCTTTGATAATGACGAGGAACGTATTCCTGATTCGAATCTGACGATAAACTATCAGTACTTCTATGATCGGATTCAGCGTGAGGAACTGAGTATCGATGAGCTGTTTGACGCCATCTGCAGGTTGGAGATCATCAACATCTCACTGAATCATGAGGATAATCCTCAGCTCATCTTTGAGAGCCTGAACTCCACGGGACTTGACCTGAGCGAAGGTGATAAGATCCGCAACTATATCCTTATGGGACTTCCCAATGACCAGCAAACTAAGTTCTATGAGAAATACTGGAACCGCATCGAGAACCACACCGATTATGATGTCAGTTCCTTTGTCCGTGACTATTTAAGCATCAAGCAGCAGAGCACCCCAAACATAAATAGTGTCTACCCGGCGTTTAAGAAGTATGTTGAGGATGCAGAGCAGGCAGATATTGAACCTTTACTCAAAGATTTACTCGAATATGCAAAGCGATACGCACTTCTCCTGAAAGGCGGTCATTCTGACGGGCGCCTGAACAGCTGTATTTACCGGCTGAATCGACTGTCCACATCGGTTACGCGCCCATTCTTGTTGGAAGCTCTTCGACTTCGTGAAAGTGGCGTTCTGTCCGCCGACGAACTCATTGAAGTATTCCAATTCACGGAAAGCTATTTGTTCCGCCGTACCATTTGCGATTTGCCCACCAATGCATTGAACAAGATATTC
Organism: Candidatus Pelethomonas sp.; assembly: GCA_045615065.1. GTDB lineage: Bacteria > Bacillota > Clostridia > Oscillospirales > Oscillospiraceae > Pelethomonas. The sequence goes on from JAZLEB010000098.1 coordinate 4,823, forward strand.
CTTCTGCTCCATCGCGAGATCATTCGAATGGATGGCAGCGAGGAGAATTATGCAGAAAAATTCAAATACACTCTTCTCAGCAAAAGGGAACGTGCTCGCTACCCCTCCGATGACGAGTTTGCGGAAAGTATGTCTACGCGCAACATCTATAGCATGAACCCAAAAAACAAACTGTATCTCTTTGAACGGTTGGAGAACGCAGGAACCGGGGAAACCAAGGATGTCTGGGGTCATCTGGATCGTGGCGAGTACTCTATCGAGCATATCATGCCCCAGCACCTCACGGCCGCGTGGGTAGCGGCGCTTGGTGAAGAATCCGAAATGATTCACGCAAATTGGCTCCATCGCCTGGCCAACCTGACTCTGACCGCTTACAATTCTCGTTATTCTAACAGCTCGTTTGCAGACAAGCGCGATATGGCTCACGGATTTAAGGATTCTGGGCTGCGAGTCAATCAGTGGATCGGGCAGAAAGATAAGTGGGGGTTGCCCGAACTCGAGGAACGCGATCAGCTTTTGCGCAACAGGGTTATTGGTATTTGGCCCTATCCTATCTCCTCTTATCACCCGCCGGAAAAGCAGATGGATTCTGTTTCTCTGGATGAAGATATTATCCTCACCGGTCGAATCCTCTCCAAGTATAGTTTCAAAGGTGCAGAACAGCCTGTGGCAAGTTGGACAGATATGTACCAGCAGGTCATTACGATGCTCCACTCGGAAAACAAAGCCATTTTAGCGAAGCTGGCTGTATCTCAAGATGCTACGGTGGATCTGTCTCTGCATTTTAGCATGAGCTCAACAGCCTTTAACGCCTGCCGCCAAATCGATACAAACCTGTATGTTTGGACAGGAACGGATACCCAGTATAAAATCAATATTCTGCGCAAGATTTTTGCGTTATTTGATGTTTCTGAAAGCGAGCTCGTCTTCTATCTCAGAGATGAAGAGACTTCTGAGCCTGTTGCTGGAACACGGCACGAGATTCGGAAGAAATACTGGGAATACGCACTCCCGCAGCTCAAGGCTGCTTTCGGCGAGAATGGACCTTTCAGCAATGTAAATCCTGTGACAAATAACTGGATCGCAGGCTTCGTAGGCGTTTCAGGTATCCATATCGACTGCATTGCAAACTATGATGAATCCCGTGTTGAGTTCTATTTGGGCATGGCATCCAAGGAGCAGAACAAAGCTCTGTTTGATTTCCTGTTTGCACGGAAAGACAGCATCGAGGCCGCCATGGGCACACAATTGATTTGGAGCCGTATGGATGACAACAAAGCAAGCAAAATACACACTTCCTTGCCTGGTGTAGATATTTCCAAAGAAACTGATTGGCCTCGCATGACTAGGTTCCATGCCGAGGTTAGTAAAGGATTGTATCTTTCGTTTAAAGAATCTTTAGAGCAGTACTTCAGCGTTTCCCTAGAGCCGTGAATCTATGTGCTGCGTCCGTACCTGTAACCCTTTCAACTCAGATTAGAAATAACACATGATAAGGATTCAGAAGTTTGGGAAACAATATCTGATTCGCTGTAACAAAGAATACGCGGGGCGGGCATGGTCTGCCCCGCTTTTCTACACTCTATATGAGAAATTATTTTTCATATACCATTGACATGAATTCGAACGTATGTTATATTCTAAATGAAAATAAATTTTTCATTTAGTGGAGGCCGATATGCGTAAGAAAGATGACTCCAAGAAAGAGCTCATACTAAATTACATTCACGAGCATTACGGTCGTTATGGAAAGACCCCGGTTGTACTTGAGATCGCTTCCGGTACAGGTATTTCCAGTGCAACGGTACATCGCTATCTCGTTGCCATGAGAGAATCTGGCGAACTGGACTACAGTGGAAAGCGCAGCATCGGTACTCCCAAAACGAGAAAAGAACATCCCCAGGCATATATGCCGGTGCTTGGCAGTGTCTCCTGCGGCCCCGGTGATTACGAGGAAGAGAATGTGCTGGAGTACATTCGAATGCCCGAATCACTGGTTGGGAAAGGTGACTTCTTTGCTCTGGTCGCAAAAGGACACTCCATGGTGGATGTCGGTGTTCACGAAGGTGACTATGTCATCGTCCGCAAGCAGCGAACCGCCAATGTTGGCGACATCGTTGTCGCACTCTACGATAGCGGTCTGAACAATTTGAAGAAGCTGTGCTACGATGAAAGCCACCAGAGGTATTATCTCTACTCCTGCAATGCAGATCAGGAGACCTACTCCCCTATCTATGTGGACGAGCTTCAGATCCAGGGCGTTGCAGTCAGCGTAGTACACAGTCTGGTACAGGAGTGATCAAATGGCACAACAGCTGATCATGCAGTGGACAGAGGATGGGGATCTCATTTTTCTTTCCAAGCTGAAAGGCTCAAATCCAACTCGAGAGAAACATCCCACCATCAACTGTCCCCACTGCGGAAAGTTTATGTTTTACGTGTTCGACAAGAACGCAAAAAACGACTCCCTCTGTTTTGATATCGAAGATCCTCGCTATCAAGATGTAGTTCGTGACCACATTCGCATCTGTCCCAAATGCCACCACCGCATCGGAATCTTAAAGCTAACACCTAACCTGCGAAGGCGGTTGGGAGTTCCGCTCAGACATGAGTGCAAGATGAAGATCGTAATTTAATACAGAGACGAAGCCGACCGTCCTCCCATCTGTGAATATGGGATACCGTAGGTATATAGGTATTGCGCTGCGCGTCCCATCACTGATGGAGCCACCGGCACTCTACTGAATAACTAAGGGCAGGTACCAAATTAGCAGTCGTCACAACGAGCACCTACAGGAGTAACTGTATGTGTTTGCTGTGTCGCGCTCGTTTGGTACCTGCCCTTGTTATATTTCAAATCTACCCCAAAGGAGGAAATCAAAATGAAAGAATGCAAGTACAAAAACTATGACGAGCTCCCACTCGTGCTCAACGCAAAAGATGTGTCCGAAGTATTGGGACTCTCCCTCGCCGGAACTTATGAACTGATGCGAGAAAAGGACTTCCCTGCTAAGCGCATTGGAAAACGCATCATCGTTCCAAGGGATGAATTCCTGGAATGGCTCAAAACGTAAGGAGGATCGCTATTGAAAAAATATGTTCCTTATCCTGCTCGAGATCCGATCAAAAACTATTTCCCTCTACCAAATGAGATTTTCGATTTTGGTCTGCACAGCACAGCTATTGCGATCTATGCGTATCTCATGAAGCTTGAGGATCGAAGTAGCTACACCTGCTTCCCGGCTTACAAAACAATTGGAAAAGCAATCGGCGTTGGAAGTAAAACAACGATTGCAAAATATGTTCGTGAGCTGGAGGACAAGCGTCTAATCGAAACGGAACGCCGCAAGACAATTACATCAGACGGCATGAAGCGTGACAGCACCCTGCTGTATCACATCCGTCCGATCCAGGAAGCTATCAATGCACAGAACGAGAGACAGCTCACACAGCTCGAGCAAGAAGCTGAAATTGTGAAAGCAATGAAAAAAGCGAAAAAGATGAAGGTTGAGTACATTCCCCCGGATCGTGAGCACAACGCATAAACACGCGCTGTTAGCCGTTTTAAGCCGCTGTGTGCGACTTTTCCGTGAGGGTAGGGCGTAGAGCCATCCCGAAATTAAAGGCGCCGTTGCGCGCCGTTTGGAGCAGAATTCACCTCAGCGATTTGACGAACGAAGCAAAAACTTGCCCGTTCGATTTTTGTACAAGATAAAGAGAGGTGCACGTAAACGCGCCCCTCTCGCCCACAAAGCCCCGCAATGCGGAGCTTCTTCGAAAATGCACAAAGGTGCACCAAAATGGCAAAATACAGAAAGTTAGGTGGCTGTAGGCCCCAAAAAGCAAGGCGTACCAAGGCTTTGCGGAGTTATTAAGGAGGATAATCCAGATGAGCAACAATTCTCAGCAAACAATCAAAAGTGAAAACAAACAGCGAGTCGTGATCTGGCTGACACCCAGCATGATCAGCAGAATAGACGGTTGGCTGCAGGAAGACAATTGCAGAAACAGAACGGAGTTTACCGAAAACGCACTTCGGTTTTACATGGGCTATCTCGCAACAGAGGACACATCAGCATATCTCAGCCAGGCTCTGGTCTGCACGCTGCGCGGAATCATCGAGGACAACGCAAACCGTTTCCGCTCTCTGATCTTCAAGCTGTGTGTAGAGATAAGCATGGCAACTCATGTTGTCTCTGCTCACTTCAAAGCTGATCCCATCAATCTCCGCGAGCTGCGCGGAATGGTGGTGGATGAAGTAAAGCGAACGAACGGTCAAGTTCGTTTCGACGATGCTCTGCATCACCAGAGAATGAATGTTGAACCCTGGGATGAATAGTAAAAGTTTCACTAGCTATTTCAAAAACTCTGTGGTATGTGTTTGTACTTAAGAAAGGAGGTGCATCCGCATGGCAAAACGAAGAGCTTCCGGTGAAGGAATGCTCCGACACCGCGGTAAACGGTGGGAAGCAAGAATCGTGATCGGTCACGCGGAAGATGGCAAGCCGATCTTCCATCACATCTCTGGCAAGACGCAAAAAGAAGCTCTCGCAAAACTACGACAGGCTCTGGATGATTATCGTGATGTTGAACTGACGGATGACAGTCGTATTCCCTTGAAGGAATGGCTGGAGCGTTGGATAAACGAGTACATGTCTGTGTCCATTCGTGAAAGCACGCTGAGAGGATACAGCAGCTACATCAATCATTACATCGTGCCGCATCTGGGTGGCAAGCGAATCGATCAAATCACCAACCAGGATATCCAGCAATTCTATGTCATGCTTCTGGAAGAAGGTCGCCTCAACGAGGATGAAATCAAAGGTTTCCAGTTAGCCCCTGCAACAGTTCGGCGTATCCACGGTGTTCTCCGCCAAGCAATGCAGGCCGCTGCTGATTTGAGAATGATACCAAGAAACCCGGTTGATGGTGTGGTTCTCCCAAAGCTGGAGCAAGATGCAATGAAGGTTCTGAACGAAGAGGAACTGCAAATCTTCAAAGACTCTCTCAAGGACGAACCGGAGTGGCACGACTTCTTCTACACTGAGATCACCACAGGTCTGCGCAAAGGCGAGATCTGCGGTCTGATGTGGTCGGACTTCGACAGCAAAACAGGAACGCTTCAGGTACGACGAACACTGCATCGAAATGAAGATGGACAAATCCGTACCGGCGAAACAAAGACTGGAAAAGGAAAACGTAAAATCGTTCTGCCCCAAAGCACAGCGCAGCTTCTGCGAGAACGCAGTAAAAAGTCCTTCAGTCAATGGATCTTCTCTAACCCATTCCGCCCGGAGGAGCCTGTCACTCCGGACAGTGCGTACTATGCGCTGAAACGAATCTTACAGAAAGCAGATCTCCCTAACATAAGATTCCATGACCTTCGGCACACATTCGCAACGCATGCTCTGGCAAACGGAGTTGATCCAAAAACACTGGCAGAGATCCTTGGACATACTAACGCTTCGTTCACCCTCGATACGTACGCTCATGTCACAAGCGATATGCAGAAGCAAGCTGCCGTGGTCACGGAAGATTTCATGTCAAACATCTTAGGAAAGGGGTTGAAACCGTGGCTAAGAAAAGACGCGCAAGCGGAACGGGAAGCATTATCCAAAAGCCAAGTGGATCCTTCGAAGGCCGTTATGTGATCGGATACAAGGAAAATGGTTATCCCATTACGAAAAGCGTCTTCGCAAAAACAAAATCGGAATGCAAACAAAAGCTCAAGGAGGCCATAGAGAAAGAAGGTCGGGTGAGTTCCGATGCGATCAACCCGGAAATGACCTTCGGTGACTGGCTGAAGTTCTGGTACAACACTTACTGTAAGCCCGGTATTCGTGAAAGTACTATGGTCACCTATGAGTATCGGATCAACCTGCACATTCTCCCTGCTCTGGGACATATTCAACTCAACAAGCTCACGGAGAATGACCTCCAGCAGTTCTATACCAATCTCAAGAAAAGCGGACGACTTCAGAGGTCAGATGTAGATGGTCCCGGATTATCTGACCGAATGGTTCGCTCCTGTCACGCCACCTGTCGAGCCGCTTTAGAGAAAGCAAAGGAGATGCATCTCATCAGCCGAAACCCGGCAATCGGCAGGAAGCTACCGCCAAAAAAGGCTCGAGAAATGCAGGTGCTGACACCGGAGGAGATTCAGCGCTTTCTCATACAGGCAAAGGAAAACGGCTTTTACGAAATGTTCCTTCTGGAACTGTGCAGCGGAATGCGACGAGGTGAATTGCTTGCACTGGAGTGGCGAGATCTGAACTTCAAAACCGGTGAGTTGCGAATCGATAAGCAAGTGACTGTGGTGAACCACAAGGTCGTCTGCACAAGACCGAAAACCAAGGAATCCATGCGTACCGTTGTGTTGCCGCAATCACTGGTGGAGGTACTGAAGGAATACAAAAAGACGATAGACTCAAAGCTGATGTTTCCCTCACCGATGAAGGGCGGAGATGAATATCGAAATCCTTCCAGCATCGGAAACACCATGAAAATAATCCTCGAGCGAGCAAATTGCAAGCGTGTTCGATTCCACGACTTGCGCCATACCTTCGCTACCATGGCTCTGGAAAACGGTATGGATATCAAAACGCTCTCCTCTGTGATTGGACATAAGTCCTCGGCAACAACACTGGACATCTACGCTCACACCACCGACGCCATGCAGCACAATGCCGCGGCAAACATCGAGCGAGGTATTGGCGGTAACGAGGCCGTACCAGAGGAAGTGTCCAACGAAAATGCTGAGATTCCAATGACGGACTTCGTGCCATACAAGGGTCAGATACGCAAGCCAGGAACCGGCTGTATCACCGAGATAAACGACCACCTCTTCGAGGGACGCTACTCCCCGGTATGGGTAGATGGCAAGAAACGAGGATTCAATGTCTACGCCAAGACCCGCGAGGAGGTGGAGGTAAAACTGGAAGCTCTCATCGAAGGGGTCAAAGCTGAGAAAAAGCGACTGCTGGCTGATATGGCGGCTGAAGAAGAAAAGGAAGGCGGCAAGACGCGGGGCAGAAAATGATCCGCTGTATCAAAGAATATGAAACAGAGGTTTGTACCCAAATGCGGTACAAACCTCTGTTTCATAGTTGGTTTCCATTTACGAAATAAGCTATCGGCAAGAAATCAGCGAAAAACGATGCTGAATTTCCGAGTTATTTTGCCGATACCGGCAAAATAACTCGAACCAAGCTAAAGGAAACTTGAGAATCCATTGCTGATTATGCATTGTAGAAGAATCATTACAATGCCAATTCATAGAATGCTGCGCGATCTTCTTTTTCTACTTCTCCAAAATTGATAGAGAACTTAACCTTTTGGCCTGAGCTCATTTCAAGCGTAGTAATCGGTTGCCCATAGTGAGTTGTCCCCTTGACAATCGATTTATGTTCAAAGGTGAACCGTTCAATAGTACTCCCGACAACACCACAGAAATACTCTGAAACATCCACCAATTTATTCTCCGGCATTATGCTATCCACCCAAAAATCGGCATACTGGGTAGAAATCAGAACACCTCCATCATAGACGAAATAGAGCGTGCTATTAAAACAGTTATCCTTTTTGAATTCCGGCAAATCCATGCTATAGAATATCGATTTATCATCATTGTCTTCTGCAAGCACCTTGAGGATTGTTTTTCCGATGGCGACCTCAAAGGATTCAATACCTCTATACGGCCGTCCATCTTCAACAGCTTGATAAATCTGATAGACTGCTTCAAAAACATTGGATTTTGCATGGTCATGTTCGCAGGCTCGTTGGTAACTTCCTTCAGTAGCAATAAAACTCCACGGTGTTTCATCTTCGTCGTTTGATGTACGAGAGATTGTACGATTCTTAGCACCAGCATCCAGGAGCAGTTTTATAGCCTCAATCATATATCTGTCAAAAGTAGAAAGTGTCAGCGACCAAAGGCACTGCGCACCATAGCAGCCATCATGCTTATTCACATCAAATCCGTTAGCGAGGAAAAACCGAATGATCTGACACATCGATTGGCCAGCGGAAGGACTCAGACTGTGGGCACAATTATCACAGCAAGCCTCGAAACAAATTTTGCAGGCCGGGTTCGCGGTATTACCCTGTGAGTTATTCCCATATCCACTCAAAATTTCTGAGAGGATGTTTTCATCATCATCCTTTCCAACTGCGTTGAGATCAGCACCTTGGTCAAGCAATGCTTGAGCAGCTTCAAAATCTGGAGCACCGGAACAAAACAGGTCTATAAGTTTATTTCCCAGAATACCGTAGCCATAATCATATGCCACAAAAATACACCCCGCCTTCAAAGTGTTTATATGTTTAGCATTTTGAAAGAATTGTTCGATAAAATTCACTATAATTATAAATTTTTTCCTGGCTATTTGCAATACGTTGTGGTATATGTTTGAGCTGCAAGGAGGAGATACATATGAACGAACAGCTCAAAGCCCTGTATGATTACTTCTACAAGCCACTGCCTGCAACACAACTGAAGCAAAGAATCAAGGATTGCCATCAAACGCTTATGGAAACACTGGACAAACCGGAACGACTGGTGGTACTTCAAATTATGGATATCAAGGATCAACTCGCAGAAGAAAACTCTATCGATAGCTTCATCACCGGACTTCGTCTGGGATGGCAGCTCAGCAACGAACTGAATATGTATGAGAAAACGCGTCTAGTGATGACACCTGAAGATAGTGCCATCATAGACGCGTTTCTTACATCTGGTGGAAAATAAGGAGGAAGCAAAATGGCTGCTTACACAATCGAAGAAATCTTCAACGGAGACAAGTACAGTGTGATGTCCGAAATGGTAAAGGAAATTCTGTTCTCTGGTCCGTATGAATCAAAAGCTGACGAGCAGACAGCTATCGAGATGGCTTATGTGAAGCATACCATCCGTATACTACGAGAGATGGAGGCAGCAAACGATTACTTAGTCGAAATGAAATGAACTGATTGAAACAAAACGCAAATAGGGGGCACTGGTTCGCTCCCCTTTTTTCAACAGGCAGATTACGATTTATGTAGTTGTTTCACAGATCTGGTAAGACCCTAAAACCTATTGGAAGAAAAAACAATCCGTCACTAATACTGCAAAGCAACTTATTTTGACTTTTTATCTTCGATAATATATAATAAGAATAGAATAATATACTCTTGAGAGGCAGACCCAATTATGGCTAGAAAATATAATAACTATGTTGATTTTCTAAATGAAACACTCCAGATACCTGATAAGCACCAGTATACTGCAATCGATCTTTTTGCTGGTTGTGGTGGTTTGTCGTTGGGTTTTGAAGCAGCAGGTATTAAAACTATTGGATACGAGATGGTTACAGACTGTTGCGAGACATACCGAAAAAATCTAGGTTCCGAATGCTATCAGGTAATGATTACACCTGATATGGACTTTCCAAAAGTACAAATTGTAATTGGAGGGCCTCCCTGCCAACCGTTTAGCCGCCGAGGAAAGCAGCTTGGAAAAGAGGATGCACGCAATGGCTTTCCTTCATTTATTGAAGCAATTCGTAAAATCGATCCAGACATCTGGATTTGTGAGAATGTAAAAGGCCTGCCCGAGCAAAACACCTCCTATTTCAAAACACTCATTGATGAATTGGAAGCTCTGGGGTATACCGTATTCAAAACAGTAATCAAAATGGAACGGTATGATGTACCCCAAAATCGGGAACGCCTAGTTATGGTGGGCCATCGTGGTGGCTTCATTCCTCCTGTTGAGAAAGACTATCGTATTACAGCGGGGGAAGCATTGGGAGAGTTAGCTACCCAGATTCCCGAGACTGCAGCATTTCTTACCCCCGCAATGGACCAGTATATCGCAAAGTATGAAGCAGCTTCGAAATGCAAGAACCCAAGAGATCTACATATGGATCGGCCTGCAAGAACACTGACTTGTCGCAACCTTGCTGGTGCCACCAGCGATATGCATAGGATTTGTTTGGCAGACGGACGCAGAAGAAGAATTACCGTTCGAGAGGCAGCAAGACTCCAAAGCTTTCCTGACTGGTTTGAATTTTCTGGTACCGAAGAAAGTCAGTTTACTCAAATTGGCAATGCCGTTCCTCCGATGTTTGCGTATCATCTTGCTCTATCTGTGATTGACTATTTACAGAAACAGAAAGGAGATAGTAATGCCTAGCAAAGATTTGCCGGTCATAGCCTATAATGGACGTAAGGCTCCCAGTGGCTATAAAAAAGGATTCTCGGAGAAATCCCTTGAAGTGCAAACATTAATTCGTGAAGCACTTCACATTGTAGAAGCATTGGGAATCCCTACCGATGATTTGACAGATATTCGAAAAGAAAAAATTGCAATGGCACTCTTGGCGGTTGGTGATGTAAAATCTTCTAAAGAATGGATCAAGATTAAGGATGCAAATAAGCCATATGCCGTTACTACAAAGCAGATGATTGATTTCTACAATCAACATCTCGAGGATACTACAAGCAAGGGATCATATGATTATGTCCTTCGCCACGGCTTAAAACGTCTGCTTATTGCAGGAATTGTCGTGCAGTCAAAACCCGAATCTAATCTCAGCGACTCTACTAGAGGATATAAAATTAGCGTAGAGTATTCAAAAATTATCCGCACATACCATCAGAAGGACTGGGCACAGCAAGTTTCGATATTCAATCGTTCCCATAAAACTTATGCCGAGCGATTGGCGCAGAAAAGAGATATTCCAAAGATTACTGTCCGAACAGCAGATGGTCAAGAGTTTCAATTGAAAGACGGGGAACACAATCTTATCCAACAGCAAATCATCCAAGAATTCCTTCCTCGCTTTGGATATGGCGCCAAGATCCTTTATTGTGGAGATTCTGATAATAAGTACGGTGTCGTTAATGAAACTGATACCATGACAAAACTTGGGATCAGTGATATTTCTCAAGGAAAGCTTCCTGATGTTGTTGCATATTCTGAATCCAAAGATTGGATTTTTCTTATTGAGGCATATCATTCTTCCAACCCAATTACTGCGGAAAGAAAATACGAACTAGAACAGATGATGGGCAGCGCTGCCTCTAAATGCGTTTTTGTAACTGCATTCAATAACCACGATGCATATCATTCTTGTCCCGAAGATATTGCTTGGGAAACAGAAATATGGATTGCCACCGAACCAGATCATATGATTCATAGAAATGGTCATCGTTTTATGGGCCCATATTCCGAAAAGGTCAAACGTGGTAGCCTCATTAATCATGAAACTATGGGACAAGGCACTGTCGTGAAAGTCGGCTCTGATTATATTGAGGTTACCTTCCCAGAAGCATTTATGACAACGAGATTTCCTCATCCTCATTTCATTGAGAACGGGATAATTGAAGTACTAGAA
>JAZLEB010000099.1:0-10609 GCA_045615065.1 Candidatus Pelethomonas sp.
ATGACCTCCCTTTGCTTTATTTGGTGCAGTTGGCGGACCGCACCCCTATCTTAAAGCAAAGGGAGTTTTTTCGTCTACATCATCGCCATTAGGCTTCTTTTGAACCACTCGCCCAGCGAGTGGTTTTCTTTGTTTACACAAGAAGATCCGTGGAGTTCATTGCGAACTCCACGGACATTTTTATCATTATTTCGGCTCTTTGCCTTCTTGAAAAATACGGATCATTTCGCCGGTCAGGCTGATGCCCTCGTCGCTGTAGGGGATGGCATCACGGTTGAACCACTCGGCGCTGGCAAGTTCCGTCTCATCCAGCGTGACGGTGTCATTGTCACCGTCCAGATCGCAGAAGTATCCGACAGACAGGTTGCCGGCAATGCCCCAGGGCTGACTTTTGTAGTAGCGGACGTTTTTGACTTTCAGACCCACTTCTTCCATTACCTCGCGGGCAACCGCTTCCTCGGCGGTTTCGCCGATCTCAATGAAACCGGCCAAAAGACCGTAGCGGGTAAAGGCGCGGTTGGCATATTTGCTGAGCATCAGCTTGTCTCCATGGGTGAGGGCGATAATGGCGGCAGGTGCGATCCGCGGGAAAATCATGTTCCCGCACTCAGGGCAGCGCATCATGCGCTCTTTTTCATCGTGTACGGTGGGATGGGAACAACGTCCGCAGAAGCGGTTGTCCCGATACCAGCAGTAGAGATGCCATGCGGTCATTGCGGCAAAGCAGAGATCCTTGCAGGCGGGGTCGCGAAGTGTGGCGACCGAACGGTAGGAATACGCATCCCCGTCAAACTCTCCGGCTGTTCCCAGCCAAAGAAAATAGCGCTTTTCCTGCATGGTGAATACATAGCGGAAGGGCTCGTCCAGCCAGTGCGCCCAATTGCCGCACCGGTTGTCAAGATCTTCGGCGTGGGGAAATTCCATTGTTCCGTCAGTATTGTTTTTGAGAAGAATTTCGTTGCTGCGAATACAGACGATCAGATCACCGCTTTGGGGAGTGTGATGTCGGTACTGGTTATCCAGCGAGCCAAAGGACAGATCCTGTAACATATAGCAGTCACTCCTGTGTTGTTTCAAAAGTTTGCACAGATCCTGTGGATGGTGTGTACAATGTTTGACATTATACTATTTCTTTGCGCAAATAACAACAGGTTCTGCTGATTCTCTCACGTTTCCGCTATTGGCGGAAAACAGGTGCGGAAAAGCTGCCGGCGGAATGAGCAAGCATGAGTGGGTAATATTTGCGATAATTCCGCAATCGATTTGCTGACGGATGAAAATGTCGCTTGCCATGCGACCCAAACACCTCCTATTCTGACTATAATAGGGATAGACGATGGATCTCCGGTCCGGCAGACCGGAATCACAAACTTATAGGAGGTTACAGAAATGTACGCAGGCTTTTTGTATCAGCTCAATTATGAGAATTACCGGAAGAGAGAACAGGAACTGGATGAGAAAATCAAACAGTTGGCCCAGGAAAGCGATGATGAAGAGATCACAGCGGTTGATGAAGCCTATATCATCAGGATCGGCGGAGAAAAGATATCGGCAAGCGGGTACTTCCTCCTTTTGGTTGGGGATCATCATTATGATGCAGAGTACATCGAAGATGTGCTCTACGGACAGGATGAGACCTACGCAAGACACAAGGAATTGCAGAAAAAAGATGTGAGGGCAATGACCTGGGAAGAACTGCAGGAGGGAAGCAGTCTTTGGGAAAAATTCGCACCTGATGCCGAAGGAGACCTTACGGAAATTGCAGAAATGATCGTAGAAGGGAAACCCGGCTGGGGAGAAGTGGTTAAGCGAATCTTCTGAGAAATAGGGGGCAGTCCTAATCCGGAATCAAACGGAGTCAGCAAGCGAACTTTGATGTGCATGCACCATATTGAAAAACTACATAGCGAACCTGCCTGATAAGCAATCGAGGGAGTACCGCAGTCTGCAGTACTCCCTCATGGTTCGTTTTTAGAAAAGACAAGCCGAAGTATTATTTCCGAATGGATTCAATCAATCTGCAAAAATCCTTCCGTGTCCAAACCACAGGAACAGGATACAGAGGATTGGCTTCCTTCATAGCCCATGTGATCATCTGGTCGATATCTTTGTCCTGTATGACTTCAAAATTGCTGGGAAGTCCCATTTTTGCGTTGGTATCTTCAATCCAGTGGATGAAATTGTTGGCTTTTTCTGCATCGTTGGCACCGCTGATGCCGCAGACGTCCGCAAGGTCTGCCAGTCGTCGATGGGCAGCAGCACCGAACGCCCGCATGATATGGGGCAGCAGCACCGCCATGGCCAATCCATGCGCAACGCCGTAAAGACCACCTAATGTATGTCCGATGGCATGGACATAACCTACGCAGCCACGGGTAAAGGCACGGCCTGCATAGAAGGCTCCCAGCTGCATATTCTGTCTGGCTTCCAGATTAGAGCCGTCTTCAAAAGCCACAAGAATATTGTCGTGGATCAGCTTGACTGCTTCTTTTGCCAGTTTGTTTTCCAACTTTGTGTTGTAAGTTTTGTTGGTGTATGCTTCCACCGCATGAGCCAAGGCGTCCATGCCGGTGGTAGCGGTGGTGTAGGGCGGCAAATCGACGGTCAGTTCCGGGTCGAGAACCGCATACTTGGGGATCAGGAAAGGATCGTTGATGGCGGCTTTGCGATGGGTTTTGGAATCGGTGATAACTGCGGCTACAGTGGTTTCGGAGCCAGCACCGGCGGTTGTGGGAATCGCCACAAAGGGGGGGATAGGCCGGTGAACCTTCAGAAGTCCCTGCAGTCGGGTAACACTCTTCTTAGGATGAACCACCTTGGCTGCAATACCCTTAGCGCAGTCGATGCGGCTGCCGCCTCCAATGGCTACGATGGACTTGCAACCATTTTCCCTGTAGGTTTTATACCCTAACTCCACGTCGTCAGAGGTGGGATCGGTGGTATTGTAGGTCTGCAGCGTATAGCGTATGCCGTTGCGTTCAAATCCGTCCAGCATTGGCTGCACCTGACCCCGGCGCACCATGCCGGATCCGGTCACCACAAGAACATCGTTGATACGGTGTTCCTTCAGAAATGAGCCGAGTTCTTTGATTTTGCCCGGTCCCTCCAGATACTTGGGCATCCGGTAGCCCATAAAGTAGTTGCCGACTTTCAGAACGCACTGAAAAGCGCGGCACCATAATACTTCCAGTTTATAAGGTGTTGCCATAAGTAACCTCCTATCCGTCGGTGACGGGAAACATCATAAGACTCCCGGACGGTTTTTTGTTGGATGCGCTGGCAGATATTTTCACAAAAGTGTTGATTTGTTGCCGATCCGTAAAAACGGCTTACCTTTTGCAAGAATGCAGAAGTCCCAAACGGAGCATTTTGTCTCAATATCATAATATCGATTTGAATTATTATATCATTCGCAGTTGTTTTTCTCAAGATGTTGTTGTTTTTGCAGAGTACAGTTAATCTGGGGCGAAGAATTTTTTCAGTAGTCCGTTTTATAAGCATGATAAGAAGTATCATAGAAATTATTATTAATTTGAAAGTGCTCGACAGCACAGACCGCAGTGCTTGGTGATGCTGATATAAATTTTGATGGTTTCAATTGATCTTCCATTGTTTCTGTGAAATTCCGACTAGCTCTTCAAAAAATTCCCTTTCCCGTCAATCGTATATTTCTTTCGACAGTGCACAAGCTATGGTTGCGACAAAGACGGTGAAAACAGTAGCCGTTTCCAATACCGGACGGCGGCAAAGAAAAGGTTCTTTTCGGCTTTCTGGCATCGGCGCAAAAAATAAAAGGAGAAGGAGAAATTCGATATGTCTAAGAAGAGTAATCGTATCAATGTCCCCGAGGCCCGCGAGGCTATGGACAAGTTCAAGATGGAGGCTGCCAGCGAGGTCGGTGTTGATCTCAAGGAAGGCTACAACGGTCACCTGACTTCCCGTGAGGCCGGCTCTGTCGGCGGTCAGGTGGTCAAGAAGATGATCGAGTCCTACGAGCGCAACCTGTAAGCCACTGTCTTAAAAACAAAGCCGCGTTGCGGCTTTGTTTTTTTATACAAATCTGAAAGTGCATACTAGGCAACGCTTTTTCGGTATGATATGATAAAATAAAGTAAATTTTGGGAGGACACAATGGTTACTTATGAAATGCTGCGGCAGAATGCCGATGTCAATACCTATATCACCCGGGCGGATGAGTCCCTTGCCGCACTGGGATTTACTGAACACAGCTTTCCGCATGTCTGCGGTGTGGCAGATACCGCAGAGAATATTTTGCGCACACTGGGTTATGATGCCCATGAGATCGAGCTTGCAAAGATCGCCGCGTATTTACATGATATCGGTAATCTGGTCAACCGCGCGGATCATTCCCAAAGCGGCGCGGTGATGGCATTCCGTATACTTGACCACATGGACATGAATGCGGAGGATCTTGCCACGGTTGTTACCGCCATTGGCAACCATGATGAGGGCGTTGGCGTGCCGGTCAATGCTGTGGCGGCAGCGCTGATCCTTGCTGATAAGAGTGATGTACGCCGTAACCGTGTCCGCAACCGTGATATTGCGACCTTTGACATTCATGACCGGGTGAACTATTCTGTTGAACATTCGCAGCTGTTGGTACTGCCGGAGGAAAAGGCGGCGCGTCTGGAACTGACCATTGATACTAAGTTCAGTTCTGTTATGGATTTCTTTGAGATCTTTATGAAGCGTATGCTTCTCTGCCGCCGGGCTGCAGAGCGGCTGGGACTGGCGTTTCAGTTGATGATCAATGGTCAGCAGCTGATCTGACAGGAGGATTACCATGGCAAATTTAGTGGGACACTTCAAAACCATCACCGCCCACAAACTGCGTGTGATGAAATATTGTTTCAAAGTTGGCCTTATCCGGCAGGGACTTGCTCATGACCTTTCCAAATATACGCCCGTGGAGTTTTTTGCCGGCGTGAAGTATTATGACGGAACCAGAAGCCCTATTGAATTGGAAAAAATGGATCTTGGATACTCAGCAGGCTGGCTTCACCACAAGGGTCGCAACAAGCACCATTTGGAATACTGGATCGATTACGACTACACAAATGGCGGTGCTATGGGTGGCATGCGGATGCCGGAACGGTATGTGGCAGAGATGTTCTGCGACCGCATGGCGGCCTGTCAGATATACCAAAAGGAGAAATATACGGATGCTTCCGCCTGGGAGTATTACGAAAAATCCAAGAAGGATTATATTCTTCATCCGGAAACTGCGGCGCTTTTGGAAAAGCTGCTCTTGATGCTGCGGGATGAAGGGGAGGAAGCAACCATCGCTTACATCCGGCGTAAGGTGCTGAAAAAGAAGCGCTGACAAAGTTGTTTTATCATACAGGAGGGAATCGTTTGGAAGAACATAAAATCACCTTAATGGATCATTTGCGAAAACATCTTTACACAGTACCTCTGGTGCTTTCTGCGTTTTTACTGATTTTTGCGGTATGTGTCCAACCGGATCTCTCTCTGTTTACCGGCTGGTGGAAGATCCAAACCGCCGAGGCCGGACTTATCACGGATCCTGTGGCAGTAGGTGGGCTCGGTGCTGCCTTGCTCAACAGCGCGTTGGTTCTGTTTGTGAGCACTATGCAGGTGCGTCGTGTGAAAGCGCCTTTTGCCGGTGTTTCTCTTGCTTGCCTCTTTATGATGGCCGGCTTTTCGCTGATGGGCAAGAATCTTCTGAATATATTTCCTATCATGCTCGGCGGTTGGCTTTACTCCCGGTTTAAGGGAGAGTCTTTTGCCCGCTACATCTATCTTACCATGTATGCCACCTGCCTGTCGCCGCTGGTGAGTTTTACACTGACTCATATAGATTCCTGGCTGCGCTGGCCGGCAATGCTCCTGTGCGGTGTTGCCATCGGCTTTTTGATGCCTGCGGTGGCCGGATTTACGATCCGTGTCCATCAGGGGTATAATCTCTACAATGTGGGCTTCGCTTCCGGGTTTCTTGCACTGGCAATTGCCAGTGTGCTCAAGGGTGTAGGTATTGAACTGCATACAGACATGACATGGAGTGCGGAGAGTCACTGGCCGCTGTGTGTTCTGCTGGTGATCGTGATCCTGGCGCTGCTGATCCTCGGTATGGTACTTGGCTGCAGAAGATGGAAAGATTACAAACCTGTTCTGCGTCACTCCGGTCGTGCGGTGGCTGATTTTATTTTGCTGGACGGTGTTGCCAAAGCGTTTGTCAACATGGCGGCAGTGGGACTCATTGCTCTGGCCTATGTACTGGCTCTCTATCCACTGGGAGTGAGGCTTAACGGCCCGCTCACCTGCTGCGTAATCGGTATTATGGGATTTGGCGCGTTCGGTATGCATCCCCAAAATATTCTGCCTGTGATGCTGGGCGCGAACTTTGCTGCGTTTCTTCTGCCGCAGCACTCTGTCACCGCACCCGGTGTTTTGCTGGCATCGCTGCTGTGTACAGGCCTTGCGCCTGTTTCCGGACAGTTTGGCTGGTACTGGGGTGTTGCAGCGGGGTTTATTCATATGTGCGTGGTGCAGTATACCAGTGGCCTGCAGGGCGGTATGAACCTGTATAACAACGGTTTTACCGCAGGACTTATCTGTGTTCTGTTGGTTCCTATCATTGAAGCGTTGACTCCGGAACCTGAGGAGGAATTCTGATGAAAAAGAAACATATCGGTATTGCCAGAAGAAGAATGAGTCATGTGATCGACGAACTCTACACCGCGCTGTTTCGCTCCGGCGGCAAGGAGGTGGACCTTCGCCTGGTTAAGGAGGAGGATGGGCTGCGCCTGTTTGTGAAGGGGGACTTTTCTCCCGAGCATCGTCGCGAAATGGAGCGATTGGCAGAGATGCTTCTCCCTGACGTTCGTGATATGGGCATGGTGGAGGCATACTGGGAACTGGCGGGCGGTGATCAGTACACCAGTGACAGCGAGTTGGCTCTAGTGGGACAGATTGTAGACGATGCCAAAGTCGCGGTTGGTGATTCGGTCATTGAAATGGAGCTGTACCTGTCATTTTTTGAGTCCATTGGCGGACGAAGGTAAAAAAATGTTGTTTTTTGAATGAAAACAGTGTATACTATAGGTGAAAACCATTGTTTAGGAGGTTTGTTATGAAGACTCAGAGAGCAAAGTGGCGTTTTATTTTGGAGATCGTTGGCGCAGCGCTGGCGGTTGCGGGTTTTGCCTGCCTGCTGATCGCTTATTGGGATAAGTTGACCGAGTGCTTCGCTTCCTTGACAGAGAAGATCAAGTCGAAGCGCAGTAATGAGCTGGACGATTTTGACGACGATCTGCTTTACGAATGATCTGACAGTGCGGCCGTTTTTGCGGCTGCACTGTTTTTTTTCTTCCGCGCAGGGCGATGCGGTTGTAAATGCCGCTGTGCTGTGCTAAACTATAAGTAGAATGATGAAAAGGAGGGTCATCCCCATGAAACTGAGTTTTTACGGTGCAGATCAATGTGTGACCGGCAGCTGCCACTGCCTGGAGGTCAATGGAAAAAAGATCCTGATCGATTGCGGTCTGCAGCAGGGCAGAGATGAAATCAATAATCGGGAATTACCCTTCGCGCCCAATACGATAGACTATGTTCTTATCACGCATGCCCATATTGACCACAGCGGCAGAGTGCCTATGCTGGTCAAACAGGGTTTCTCGGGTGAGATATGGACGACGCGGTTGACAAAGGATCTTTTGGAGATCATGCTTGCTGACAGTGCGCATATTCAAGAGTCCGATGCGGAGTATGAGAACCGCAAAAATATGCGCGCCGGTCGTCCGCTGGTAGAACCGATCTATACCACAGAGGATGCTATGCGCACACTGGGTTATATTCACCCCTGTGAGTATGATCAGCGCGTTGAACTGTGCGACGGTGTTTCCGCGGTGTTCACCGATGCGGGGCATCTGTTGGGCAGTGCCAGCATTACGCTGGAACTTACCGAAAACGGTGTCACAAAGACTATTGTATTTTCCGGCGATATCGGTAATATCAACCAGCCGATCATTCGCGATCCTATTGCGCTGAAAAAAGCGGATTATGTAGTTATGGAATCCACCTATGGTGACCGCAACCATCAGGAGGTGTGGAGCTACACCTCTGAACTTGCTAAGGTCATTGACCGTACACTGGGGCGGGGTGGAAACGTGATCATCCCTGCTTTCGCTGTGGGCAGAACGCAGGAGGTTCTGTACTTTATCCGCCGCATCAAACAGGAAAATCTGGTGAAGTCTGTTGCGGATTTCCCGGTGTATATCGATTCGCCCCTTGCTACCAAGGCAACCACGATTTTTGGCGGTGATCTGCGCGGCTATCTGGACGAGGAGGCGCTGGAACTGGTGCGTGACGGTACATCCATGTTCTCCTTCCCGGGGCTGCGCCTTACGGAGTCTGTGGAGGAGTCCAAGCTTCTGAACATGGATAAAACGCCGAAGGTCATTATCTCCGCATCCGGTATGTGTGACGCGGGCCGTATCCGCCACCATCTGAAATATAACCTCTGGCGCAGCGAGAGTACCATAGTATTTGTCGGTTTCCAGTCGCCCGGAACTGTGGGCAGAGCGATGCTGGACGGGGCAAAGAGTGTGAAGCTCTTTGGCGAGGAAGTCGCTGTTCGTGCAGAAATCGAAAATTTCAAGGGTCTCTCCAGCCATGCCGACCGCAATCATTTGCTGGAGTGGGCGCAGAGTTTTGAAAACACCACTCACTTCTTTGTGGTACACGGAGACCGCGAAGTGGCGCCTTACTTTGCCGAGAGTCTCAACAAGCTTGGTCTGAGCGCTCATGCGCCCCAGTATACCGAGGTCTACGATCTTGCGGAGAACCGGCAGCTTGAGGTGGGTTATCTGCCCGAGCGCAAGACACATACGGCCGGCGGCAAGGTGTCCAATGCCTACCAGCGGCTGGTGGCTATGGGTAAGCTGCTGCAGGAGATCATTGTGCGCAGCAAGGGCCGCGCCAACAAGGATCTTGCCAAATTTGCCGACCAGATCAAGCAGCTGGTTGACCGCTGGGATATCTGAGCAGAAAAAGAATAACCGATACAGGAGTACGTTATGTCCCTTTTAGAGAAAAATCAGCTTCACACTGTTACCATCACCGGCTACAGCGCCGAAGGTATGGGCATTGCCCGCATTGACCAACAGGTGGTGTTTGTCCACGGCGCAGTGCGCGGTGAAATATGTGTGATCCGCATTTTGAAGGTGCTGAAATCTGTTGCCTTCGCCCGTGTGGAGGAGATTCTGGAACGCTCAGAGAACCGCATTGAATCCGGTTGCCCGAATTTCCCCGCCTGTGGCGGCTGCGACTATCGCCATCTTTCCTACAGCGAAGAACTGGAGGCGAAGCGGATCCGCGTGCAGGACGCGCTGCAGCGTATCGGCGGCGCGGACATCGAGGTGCATGAGATCCTCGGCAGTGAAGAAACTCTTCACTACAGAAACAAGAGTCAGTTCCCTGTGAGCGCAGGCGGTAAAGCAGGATTCTACCGTGCCCGCAGTCATGATGTAATACCCACCACCGAGTGCCTGCTGCAAACTGAGGAGGCGGGCGCGGTCGCCCGCGCCGTGGAGAAGTATCTGCAGGAGTTCTCTGTGTCTGCCTATAACGAAAAGACGGGCATGGGTTTGCTGCGGCACATCTATGTCCGCACCAACCGGGAGGGCGCGGCGCTGGTGTGCCTGGTGGTCAACGGGAAAAAGCTGCCTCACGAGGAAAAGCTGGTGGAGTATATCCGCGCTGCCTGCGGCAAGACCATCGGTGTGGTGCTGAATAGCAACACAAAGGATACCAATGTGATCCTGGGCGATACCTACCGTACCCTTTGGGGGGAAGATACCCTGATGGACACCCTGTGTGGCCTTACCTTCCGTATCTCCATTCCGTCCTTCTATCAGGTGAACCGCCCTCAGGCTGAGCGGCTGTATGAAAGAGCGGTGGAGTATGCAGGTCTTACCGGTAAGGAACTGGTGCTGGACCTGTACTGCGGCGCAGGTACGATCACCCTGGCTATGGCGGGCAGCGCCGAGCACGTGATCGGCGCGGAGATTGTTCCCGAGGCCATTGAAAACGCAAAAGAGAATGCCGCAAGAAACAACATCCATAACGCAGAATTCTTCTGCGGCGATGCCGGTGACATTGCCGCTAAACTTGCGAGGGATCACCTGAAGCCTGATGTGGTGGTGGTGGATCCACCCCGCAAGGGACTCGGTGAAGATGTGATTGAGACCATCGGTAAGATGGCACCGGCGCGGGTGGTGTATGTTTCCTGCGATGCGGGAACACTGGGTCGCGATGTGAAGCGCTTTGCTGAGGTGGGGTATCAGCTGCGGAAAGCCACCGCGGTGGATATGTTCCCGAGAACTTGCCATGTGGAGACGGTTGCCCTTCTGAGTAAAGAATAATAAAAAAGCCCATCCATCGGCTGCGCCGGTGGCTGGGCTTTTTTGCGATGATTTACTTGAATGCGATGGCTTCGATCTCGACCAGAACATCCTTGGGCAGGCGAGCGACCTCAACGGCGCTGCGTGCGGGAGGATTGCCGGGGAAGAAGGTGGCGTACACCTCATTCATGGCGGCGAAATCGTTCATGTTCTTCAGGAACACG
>JAZLEB010000100.1:0-17567 GCA_045615065.1 Candidatus Pelethomonas sp.
CAGCGATCTTGACGGTCTCCACCACGATGTTCTTTTGGTTGCCCACAAAGATGCCGCCGAGTGTATCCGTCTCACCGGCAGTTATGATGCCCTCGTTCAGCTCCGTGGCCTCGCGCAGCAGATCACTTTCACCGAACTCCCCGGTAAAGGGGAAGAAGGAGTAGGTGAATGTCTGCACACCGCGGTCTGCGTACATATCCGGCATCATGGGGGCCTTCAAAAGTGTCAGGCGGATCTCATTGTCCACGGGGCTGACACCGTACTTACCGTCGTTGAGTACCGCCGCACCCGCTCCGCCGTCACAAAGGGCGGTATAGCGGTGATTCGAGACCTCATAGCGGTCACGGTCGGACTGCTTTGAGCGGTGGGTGGGGCGTTTTACATAGCCGAACTGGACTTCCTCGATGGCTTCCTTGGTGTACACATTCACGGGGAATGCCACCTTCAGCATCTTGTGCTTCTCCTGCCAGTTGACTTCGGTCACAAAGTCGATGCGGGAGGCATCACCGCCCAGCACGATCTTCTGCATCATGTCGGACTCATTCAGCCGGCGCTTTACCAACAGCGCAGCACTGTTTTCTTCCTCACAGATCTCCACCTGAACCTCGCTGTCCAGAGAAACCGGCAGGTTTTCATACATACTGCCCAGTTCCCACGCGTCATAGCAGGTGTTCACATCCTTATACATCAGGAAGCGGTTACCGGCATCTGCCAGGTATTCCTTTTCGCTCCCCTGCCGCTTCACGCTGACAAGTTCGCCTCTAAGGTTCACGCGGCAGACGAGCTTTTCATTGCTCAGTTCATAACAGCCGCCGTTATCTTCCACAAAGCGAACGTTCGCCTTGTTCTGCTCGTATTCACTAACCACATTGCTGCTTTGGGCGGCAATGATCTTACCGCCGATACGGCGGTCCCAACTCAGGTGATTGTACACCGCTGTGCCGGTTCCCAGGATCTCCGCAAGCAGCACCTGACCGCCACTGATCACGGCCTGCAGATCCCGCTCCGCCTGTTCGTGGACACGGTGGATAGATGTGCCGGGCGCCACATCATGAAACTGGTTAAACAGGAGTTTCTCCCAAAGTTTTTCCAGTCTCTCGCGCCATGAAGTATCTACACACTTGCCGCCGAGCATCCGTCTTGCCAGCGCAAACTCCACCTGACGCAGCACGATCTCCGCCCTGCGGATGCCTCGCTTGGTTTTGGTCTGAGTAGTCAACGTACCTCTGTGCCATGCAAGATACAGCTCGCCGCAGTAGACATTCTCCACATTCTGCTGCCGTTCAAAAAAGGCCACAGGACTCTCGGTGCGGCAGCGGGGCGCACCCTCCAGGTCCTCGCAGCGGCGCGCCATTTCCACCATCTCGCGGGTAGGACCGCCGCCGCCGTCGCCATAACCGTAGGGGAAGATCAGTCCGTCAATATTCTCCTGCTGGATGCGGTCCTCCTCCCAGCGGGTGATCAGATCGCCTGCCTGAAAGACGGCATTATTTTTTTTGAAAAGATGGGACAGCACACGGCTTCCGTCCATTCCCTCCCACCAAAATACATTGTAGGGGAACGGCTCAGCCTCGGGATCCTGCCGCACCAGCTTCTGTGTCGCAAAATACGGGATACCGCACTTTTTCATGATCTGGGGCAGCACAGGACTGAAGCCGAAGGTATCCGGCATCCACGCCATCCTGCTCTCCACGCCCCATTCCTTGCGGAAGTGGCGTTTGCCCAGCACAAACTGGCGGATCAGGCTCTCGCCTGCGGGAATATTGGTATCACTCTCTACCCACATGGCGCCCTCGGGAATGAACTTTCCCTCCTTCGCCTTTTCCTGTACACGCTTGTATACATTGGGGTAGAGATCCTTCAGGTATGCCAAGATCTGCCCCTCACAGAGCAGGAAGCGGTAGTCATCATATTCATCCATCAGCGCCAGCTGATTGGTATAGGTTCTCGCAGATTTACGTCTGGTCTCCTCTACAGTCCACAGCCACGCAAGGTCAAGGTGCGACTGTCCGAACACCGTATACTCCGGTGCGGTGGAGCCGTTTTTGCAGGTCATGAGCGGCTTCAGCACCTCACCGGCTTTTATGACACTTTCTGTCATTTGAGGCTCGCTCAGTTCAAAATCCGCGATATAGGTAAACTTTTTCAAGCCATCCACGATCTTCATCGTCCTCAGGCTCTTCTCCGGCAGCTTCTGCACCAGAGAATAGAGAGTGAGGTAGTCCATAGCCACCTGAAACAGTGCTTCGTTCCACACACCGAAGGTAGACTTGCCCACTGTCACCTGTTTTTCCGGCGGCTCAGGAACGGACTCCTCCCCATATGCCACGATGCCCGCACCCTCATTGCGGATGCCGTGGCCCGCATAGCATTCAGCAAAAATCTCATACCGGGCACCCTTCTCGGCACTGCGGGACAAAGTAATATACTTATGCCGCTTATCAATGGCGCCGGCCTCCACTCCGTTGACCCATACAAGCATTTCCTCTGCAGTATTCAGTGTAAATACCACCCGCTTGCCCGCAAGGTTTTCTGGAATCTCAATGCATGTGGAAAACCAGCCGTACTCCCACTTTTTTCCCCACTTCATCCCCACTTCCGCGCTCATAAAGGGACCTTTGACCGCCTCATCAAAGGTCAGCGCGTCCATGGTGGTAAAATATTGCACCTTCAGCGGAGCGCAGGGAGTATAGTAGTGCTTCTCAAATTGCTCCGCCCACAGGCGAAGCCGATCCTGCCATTGTCTGCCAATGTTCATACAGTGCCCTCTTATGACGCCTTACGCGTCGATCCACAAATATCTCTCGTCCACCACGCGATCCGTCCAGGGGTTGCCCTCCAGGTGGCGGATCATCCAGCAATAGTACATGGGAAATGCCGGCGCTGTGACCTGCGGATGTGTCTTTCCGCCGGGAATGGCCGCGCAGCTTCCATCTTTTATTTTATACACTTCATCACCGATAAAGCAAGCACCAAATCCCTCGCTGCGCTCAAAGCGGTAGAAATATACCTCAGGCTGGGGATGGTGGTGGGGCGTATAGCTGCTCCAGCCGCCCTGATGGTTGATGACCTCGCCGTTGACCATGTTGGAATATGGAGCATTCTTGTAGTCAAATACAGTGCGCACGGTGCGCTTCATCTTGCCCTCCAGCTTGTCGCCGCCGAAAATATCGTCGCGGCAATCCTCAGGGCGGTAAAACACGGAGTCAAAGGTCCTCTCATTCTCCGTGGTCTGCACCAGCAACTCGCTGTCTGCCTCCGCCTTCACAGTGACTTCAATGCCCTTGCAAACATGCAGGCAATGGGGGCCTTCCTGAATAAAGCTCACACGTTTTCCCCGCTGCTCACTATTCTCCCAGCGGAAGGTCACATCGCCCAGCACCAGCAGTACAGCCATCTCCTCTGTTTCACAGAGGAAGGTGCGCTCCTCCCCTGCCTTCATGCGGTACACGGTGATGTTCATCATCATATCGTTTGACTCATCACCGGCGCGGGACAGCACCTTTACGCCCTGCGAATCAAATTCAGGATATGCAAATTCCTTACTCATTGCCGCACCCTCCGCTCAGTACTCGATCTCAGAGAGCTTCACGGGGCGGTGCTCCAGTACAGACTTTTTGGCAGCCAGACCCATCAGTACAGGCTTGAGGCCGTCTTCCACATTCACAAGGGTGTCGGTATCGTTCTCAATGGCATTGACGAAGCCCTTGATCTCAGTGGCAAAAGACTGCATATAGCGCTCCAGGAAGAAATACAGCGGCTTCTCACCGGTCACACCCTGCTCATTGGAGAGAACCATGCTGGACAGGGTATCGTTGGAGGTGGCGGCCATACCCTTGGAACCGAACACCTCAGCGCGCTGATCGTAGCCATAGGCGGCGCGGCGGGAATTGTCGATCACAGCAATAGCGCCGTTTTCCATCTTCAAAGTAATGACTGCGGTATCCACATCGCCCGCCTCACCGATAGCAGGATCCACCAGCACAGCAGACTGCACATAGATCTCTTCTGCGTCACAGCCGGCGAGATAGCGCACCATATCAAAATCGTGGATCGTCATATCCAGGAACATTCCGCCGGATACAGCGGCATACTCTGCACTGGGAGGCTCGGGGTCACGGGAAGTGATCTTCACAATGTGAACATCACCCACCTTGCCGTCCACCACCGCCTGCTTCACAGCGGCGAAATTGTGGTCAAAACGGCGGTTGAAGCCCACCTGATACTTCAGCTTGCTGCCCTTCAGCGCATCCACAACTTCCTTAATACGGGAGAGATCGTGGTCAATGGGCTTCTCGCAGAACACATGCTTGCCTGCGGCAATAGCCTCCAAAGAGATAGGAGAATGGGTGTTGGTGGAGGAACAGATCAGCACTGCCTGGATCTCGGGGTCATTGAGAATCTCATGATAGTCCTTTGCGGTGTTCTCCACACCCATGGATTTCAGCCACGCCTCGGTGGTCTCATTCATAAAGGGATCGGCAACGGTCTTGATGCGAGCGTTCCGAACATAATTGGAGATGCTCTCGGTATGTACTTTACCGATTCGGCCTGCGCCGATAATACCAATCGTAACCATAATAACCTCCTATGTTTACAAGCCTGTATGCTCTCGAATAAACTTTCTGGCGCGGATAGCGTACTCCAGAGGATCCGCCTTGGCAGGATCCTGCTCCGCCTCCACCACCATGTATCCCTCATAGCCGCACTCGGCAAGGGTTTTGAAAATCGGATCAAACGCCACGCAGCCGTCACCGGGAATGGTGAACGCACCCCGGCGCACACCCTCCAGGAAGCTGAGGCGCTGCTCCCGCACCTCCTTAACCACGTTGGGGCGGATATCCTTCAGGTGCACATGGCGAATACGCTTTGCGTGGCGCTTCACCAGTGCCGTGGGATCCTCACCGCAATATGCGAAGTGACCGCTGTCGAAGAGCAGGTTTACATAATCAGGATCAGTTCCCTCCATCAGCCGATCGGTCTCCGCCGCGCTCTGCACCACAGTACCCATATGGTGGTGGAACGTCAGGGCGACACCGTACTTCTCAAGAGAAACCTTGCCGAGACGGTTGAGACCTTCGCACAGTTTTTCCCATTCGGCATCGCTCATCTCATACTTGCCCTCAAAAACCGGCTGAGTCTGAATCCCCTGAGTGGAGTAACTCTGCTCGGATACTCCGACCACTTTGGCACTCATTTCCGCAAGAAATGCCACATGCTTCTCAAATTCCACCAGTGTTTCCTCATAGGGCTTACTGATCAGGAAGGTGGAGAACCACGCATTGCAGATTTCGATGCCGCGCAGTTGCAGCTGCTGTTTCAGCACAGCGGGATCTTTGGGATATTTATTGCCCACCTCACTACCGGTAAAACCGGCCAGTGCCATTTCACTGACACACTGCTGAAAGGTATTCTCACCGCCCAGTTCGGGCAGATCGTCATTGGTCCAGGCAATGGGCGCAATTCCCAGTTTAATATTTTTTCCGGTTAACATAACATCTACCCCCATCAATACTGTCTTGCCTTTGCTCTGCTTTCGATCAAATCGCTGTAGGCCTTTTTCTGCGCTTCATTCTCAGTAGTGGACGCAAGACCCACATTCCACCAGGAACCGTAGCCGTCGGTCATTGTCTTAGGCAGAACCTTGATATCGATCAGAGTGGAGACAGTCTGCTGCTTTGCGTCCCGCAGGGCAGCCTTCAGTTCCTCAAGGGTGTGTGCGGTATAGGTCTTGCAGCCGTAACCGGCTGCCACCATAGCATAATCGATGGGGATCATAGGGCCGTTCAGCTCGCCCTTCTCATCACGGAAACGGAACTCGGTGGCAAGGTTGCCGATGCCGTTGGACATCTGCAGATTGTTGATGCAGCCAAAGCCGCAGTTGTCGAAGAGAAGAACATTGATTTTCTTTCCCTCCTGCAGAGATGTGACCAGCTCACCGTGCATCAGGAGGAAGGAACCGTCACCGCACATGGAGTAGACTTCCTGCTCAGGGCAGGCGATCTTGGCACCCAGCGCCGCGGAGACCTCATAGCCCATGCAGGAGAAGCCGTACTCCATCTGATAGGCATCCTTTTTATCGGTGGTCCACAGCCGCTGCAGATCACCGGGAAGGCTTCCGGACGCACCCACGATGATGGCATCATCGTCGATTTCCCGCCGGATCAGAGCGATGGCACCGGTCTGGGTGATCTCGCCGCCTGTTGTGCGGCGGAATTCTTCAATGGAGCCCTCGTTGCGCGCAGCGATCAAAGGTTCAAAGTTTTCGCCGTAGGCATAGGCGGCAAGGCGGGCATACTCGGTATCCCATCCCCTCTTTGCCGCTTCGATCTCACCGGTGTAGCCGCTGATATAGCCCTTAGCGGCCAGTTCCTGTGCGGCATCTTCCAGCGCGGCCTTGGCGTCCGCTACCACCATAGCGGCATCCATCTTGGCGGCGTCAAAGGCAGAGATGTTCACGGACACGATCTTCGTGTGTCCGTACAGCTCCTTGGAGCCGGTGGTAAAGTCGGACAGACGGCTGCCCACAGAGATAATGAGATCGGCATCCCGTGCAATGGTGTTGGCGGCGCTGTTGCCGGTCACGCCCACACCGCCCAAATTATAGGGATGAGAGGACTTGCAGGCACTCTTGCCCGCCTGTGTCTCCGCAAAGGGGATCTTAAAGGTTTCAGCAAAGCGCTCCAGTGTTTCGCCCGCCTCGCTGTAACGAACACCGCCGCCGCAGATGATCATAGGTTTTCGACTCCGCAGAATCGACTCCACAAGCACATTCAGATCTTCGCGAACAGGCCGGATGCGGCGGATGCGGTGCACCCGCTTTTCAAAGAAGTAGTCGGGATAATCATAGGACTCACCCTCGGTGTCCTGAGAGAGTGCAATGCACACGGCACCGGTTTCCGCAGGATCGGTCAGCACACGCATGGCCTGCGCCATGGTGGACATGAGCTGCTCGGGGCGGGTGATGCGGTCCCAGAACTTACACACAGGGCGGAAGGCATCGTTGGTAGTCACTGCGGGGCAATACTCCTGCTCCAATTGCTGCAGCACGGGGTCGGGCTGGCGAACAGCGAAGGTATCGCCGGGGAACAGGAGAAGCGGAATGCGATTCACCGTAGCGGTGGCGGCCGCAGTGACCATATTGGCAGCGCCGGGACCAATCGAAGAAGCACAGGCAATGATCCGTCTGCGATTATGCTGGCGGGCATAGCCGGCAGCAGCATGAGCCATACCCTGCTCATTTCTTCCCTGATAGACCCGCAGCGCGCCGGGATTCTGGTGCAGCGCCTGACCGAGACCCACCACGATACCGTGACCAAACACGGTAAAAATACCGTCTACAAACTTATTCTCTACGCCGTCAAGCTCAATATACTGGTTGTCCAAATACTTCACAATGGCCTGAGCGACCGTCATTCTTGTGGTTGACATAACTTTACCCTCCCTATCAGGAATTCCTGTCACAGCAGACCGTTTCGCCATACTGCTCCTTGCACTTCTTGATGAAGGCGTGGATTTCGTCGGCATAGGGCATCTCCTCGGAGCAGGAGTGGGCAGCCACCATCATGGATGCCTGCGCGCAGCCAAACTCCAGGCAATCGTACATATCCCAACCGCTGTACAGACCATAGAGGAATCCTGCGCCGTAGCCATCGCCGCCGCCGAAGGACTTGAGCGCCTCCACAGGGAACGGACGAACAGTGTACTGCTTTCCGTCCGCGGTGTAGGCGGTGGAGCCTTTCTTTCCGTGCTTGATGATCACGATCTTTGCATTCTGACTATGCCAGTAAGAGGCAGTGGCAAGGTCGTCGCGGCCGGGCTCGATGAGTTTTTCCATCAGGTCAAATTCTTCGCGGGAACCCATAATGATATCCGCCTCGCGGGCTACCATGGAGTAATAGATGGAGATCTCATCAAAGTTCTTCCAGCTGTAGGAACGGTAGTCAATATCAAAGAGGATGCGGGTACCGCAGCGCTTGGCGAGCATCACAGCCTTCAGCGCCGCCTCGCGGGAGGGGCTGGCGGCAAGGGCAGTACCGGAGATCACGAGTGTCTTGGCATTTTTGATATACTCCTCGTCGATATCGTCCGGATGCAGCTGCAGGTCTGCCACACAGTTGCGGTACATCAGGATGCTGGACTCGTCCCGGGACAGGATCTCGGTGAAGGTAAGACCGATCTTCTCGCCATTCTCACAGCGGCGGATGCGGGAGGTATCGATCCCCTCCTTCTCGAAGAAATGCACCACGAAATCACCCAGCTGATCGTCGGAAACACGGGCAAAGAAGCCGACCTTCAGGCCATGGCGCGCAGCACCCACAGCAATGTTGGCCGGGCTGCCGCCCACATACTTCTTGAAAGTGGTACACTCCTCCAGAGGATGGAAGTAGTCCACGGGGTTGAAGTCCACCGCCACACGGCCCAGCAGGACCACGTCAAAGGGGCGGGAATTGTCAAACGTAATGTAACTCATTTTTGTACCTCCCTGTCAGTTCCAGAGATTTTGATAGATTGTCAGGATATCCGCCTTGGTCACTTCCCTGCGGGTATTGGCAGGGCTGCCGCTGATAATGGCGTCCCCCGCCATCTTATCCATTGCCGCAAAGAACGCGCTGCGGTCGATACCGTACTGCTCGAGGGTGGGGATCTCCAGTTCCGCACAGAGATTTTCCACCGCGCAGAGGAACAGCTTGGCGTTTTCCTCGCTGTCACTTCCCTCCCACACAGTGCCGATGGTCTTACCCAACTCGGCAAAACGGTCCAGCGCGCCGGGAAGCGCAAAACTCATACACTCCTTCAGCAGCATGGCATTGGAAATACCGTGGGGCACATGGAACAGCGCACCGATTGGGCGGCTCATGCCGTGTACAATGGTAACTGACGCATTGTTGAAGGCCACGCCCGCCTCCAGCGAAGCAAGACACATCTGCTCGCGGGCTGTCACATCGTCACCGTTGTGGAAGGCCCTGGGCAAGTATTCAAAGATCCTTTTCACCGCCGAGAGCGCATACACATCGGTCATAGGCTGTGCTTTTCGTGAGGTATACGCCTCAATGGCGTGGGTCAGCGCATCCAAACCGGTGGCAGCGGTCAGGGATGGCGGAGAGGTTATCGTAAACTGAGGGTCGATGATCGCCAGATCAGGCATCAGCGCATCACCCTTCAGCAGCATTTTCACATTTGTTTTTGTATCTGTAATGATGGTAAACTTGGTTGCTTCCGATCCCGTACCGGCAGTGGTGGGGATAGCAGCCATCGGAGGCAATTCCCCCGCGATTTCCTTGCCCATGAAGTCACGCAGCTCGCCCTCGTTTACCGCAAGGGCCGCAATAGCCTTCATAGCATCAATGGGACTTCCGCCGCCCAGCGCGACGATAAAGTCACAGTGGTTCTCTCTATATGCTTTGAGACCTCCGGCGATCATCTCATCCGTAGGTTCTCCCGTGATGTCGGAGTACACATGGTATGCGATACCGGCACGCTCCAACAATACTGTCAGCCGGTCTGCATTCTTAAGCTTTACCATCACCTTTCCGGTGACGACAAGCGCGCGTTTTCCCATGGACTTCAGGCATTCGATCGACTGCTCCAGCGCGCCGCTGCCACTGATGATCTTGCCCGGCATAATAAATTCCTTTGCCATATGTTCCCTCCGTTATACCGGAGTACGGGAAAACAGGACATAACGCCCCATTTCCCCGTATGCTCCGAAAATCATTCAATCAAGATGCTGCGCCGCTCAGGCACTCGATGAGAAAGAGCATCGCCAGCGCCTGTCCGTAGGGCATTTGGCGGATCTCGATCTTCTTGTAGAAGTCTTTGGACTCGCGGCCCATTGGTGTTCCGTAGGACACCTGATTGACCACACCATCCTCGGTGATACACTTGAGGATCGGCTCCAGCGCCTTCATGGCCACCGCTTCATATTCCTTACCCAAAAGGCCGGTGCGCACCGCCATCAGAATGCCGTAACCGAAACCACAGGTGGCGCTTGCCTCCACATAGGAGGTGTCATCATCAATAAGAGTGTGCCACATACCGGACTCTGCCTGATATTTTCTGAGGCTCTGCACCTGATTGCGAAGAACACCGATCAGGATCTTCCGTGTCTCCTCGTCACATTCCACCATCTGCAGAAATTCCGGGATCGCGATAGTGACCCAGCAGTTGCCGCGTCCCCAGAAAGCCTCGGCAAAGTTGTGGTTACCGTTGAAGGTCCAGCCGTGGTACCACAGGCCGGTGGCGGGATCTGCCAAATACTTGGCGTGGAGGAGGAACTGGTACTTTGCCTCCTCGATGTACTCCGGTTTTCCCTCGATGCGTCCCATATTGGCAAGGAACAGCACCGTCATAAACAATGTGTCATCCCACAGTTCCTGATCGTTGAGGGTGTCGGAAGTCATATGTTGGAAGCCGCCCTCTTTGGTGCGGGGGAAACGCTCCATGATCCACTTTGCACTCTCGCGGCAGGGGGCAAGGTATTTCTCATCGTTCAGGTACTCACCAAGATAGGACATGGTGAGGAAGGGCGCCATGGTATTCACATTCAGCGCAGGAAAGCCAATGGAAATCTGGTTGTCGTAGTAGCGCTTCAGGATGTCGAGATACTTCTCATCCTTGGTGGCAGCAAACAGCTTCCAAAGGCCGAACACGCCAACGCCCTGCGTCCATTCCCAGTGCTGATATCTCATGATATCGTCACCGGCAAGGTTGCGGTCCTTCATATTTTCAAGGAAAATATCGTCATCCTCATAAAGGATCGGACAGAACGCCTCGATCAGCTTATTCAGCTTTTCGTTGATTGTAGTTGTATATGCAGTTCTTTCCATTGCATACCTCTTGCTCTTACGGCTTACAGTTTATCGTTAAGCATATGGATCAGATCGATCAGCTCAGCAGGCGTTTTTACCGTGTAATCAGGCTGCCAGTCGGGCTCCTCCACCTCGTGAAAATAGCGGGGCGACCAGTCCAGCCACACAGAGATCAGGCCCTGACGGTTAGCGCCGGCAATATCCTTTTTCAGGTTGTTGCCGATCATCACGATGCGGCTCTTGTCCGCCTCGTTAAGTCCAAGCGCCTCATAGGCCTTCTCGAACATGATGGGCTCAGGCTTCTGCTTGCCCACCACCTCGGAAACGATCCAGGCATCAAAGCAGTAGCCCAGGCCGTTTTCCCGATATACATTCTGGAAGGAGTCCCACTCACCGTCAGCCACCAGCGCGATGGTAAACCCCTCATCGTGGAACTGCTTGAGCACCGTGTCCGCGCCGGGGATAAAATCCGCTTTCAGAACAATACCGTTTTCATCGCGGATCTGAGTTGCTTCGTCGATAATGGTATCACCGCTGTCGGTGAAAATGATCAATTTCTTACTCATAGGAAAACCCTCTCAGCTTCAGTTCTTCAGCACGGTGGCAGGCTACAAAGTGACCGGGTTCCTGTTCCTTATACTCAGGTGCAACTTCACGGCACTTATCGGTGCAGTAGCGGCAGCGGGTGTGGAAATAGCAGCCACTGGGCGGATTGGCAGGGTTGGGGATCTCGCCCTCCAACGGAATACGCTCCATCTGCTGTTTGGGATCTGCCACAGGCACGGCGGACAGAAGGCTCTCGGTGTAAGGATGCATGGGATGTTCGAAGAGTTCCTTGGTCTCCGCGAATTCCACCATCTTGCCCAAATACATCACACCGACCTTATCGGAGATGTACTCGACCACAGACAAGTCATGACTGATGAACAGATAGGTCAGACCAAACTCCTTCTGCAGGTCATGCAGCAGGTTGATGACCTGTGCCTGAATGGACACATCCAGTGCGGAAACTGCCTCGTCACACACAATGACGCGGGGATTGAGCACCAGCGCTCTTGCAATGCCGATGCGTTGACGCTGACCACCGGAGAAGGCATGGGGATAACGCTTCAGGTAGGAGGTGTTAAGACCCACCTTCTCGGCAATATCCATGACCTTGCGCTCGATCTCCTTCTTGGGCATTCTGGGGTAGTTTGCAATGATGGGTTCCTTAATAATGTCAAAGACCGTCATACGGGGATCCAGAGAGGAATAGGGATCCTGGAAGATCATTTGGATCTCCTTGCGGTATTCCTTCATGGCCTTTTTGCCGATTTTAAGGAAGTCGATAGTCTCACCGCTGGCGGTAGTGTAATGCACTTCGCCGCTGGTGGCATCATAGGCTCTCACAATGCAGCGACCCAGCGTAGTCTTGCCGCAGCCGGACTCACCTACGATACCGATGGTTTCACCCTGCTTCACCGCAAGGCTCACATCGGACACCGCCTTCACCGTAATACCCTTCGAGGTAAACTGCTTATGCAGATTTTTTACTTCCAGGATGGTGTCCTTACTCATTGGCTGCACCCTCCTTTTCCTTCAAACGTGCTTCCACTCTCGCTCTCTGCTCCTTGCAGGCCTCATAGGGGCAGTTGAAGCAGGCGATCTTATGTCCCGGTTCGACTTCCACCAGTTCAGGCTCTGCCCGGTTGCACAGGCCCTCAATGCGGGCATCGCATCTGTCATAGAAGCCACAGGCATTCGGCAGATTCATGGCAAGAGGAACTGTTCCGTCGATGGAGAACAGTCTTTCCTGCTTTTTGGAGCCGATCTTATGCACGGAACCGATCAAACCTCTTGTATAAGGATGCTGCGGATTGGCGTAGATCTCCTCGGAGTCCGCGCTTTCCACGATCTTGCCCAAATACATGACCGCCACACGGTCACACATCTTCGCAACAACACCCAGGTCATGGGTAATGAAGAGGATCGATGTGCCAAAATCCTTCTGAAGTCCCTTCATAAGCTCCAGGATCTGTGCCTGAACGGTAACGTCCAGTGCGGTGGTAGGCTCATCGGCAATGAGCAGCTTTGGATTGCAGACCAGTGCCATTGCGATCAGCGCGCGCTGCAGCATACCGCCGGAGAACTCATGGGGATACTGATTGTAGCGCTTTTCCACATTGGCAATACCGACCTTGCGCATCACTTCCATGGAAATCTCCTTGGACTTTTTTCTGTCCTTCGTGATGTGCAGCCGGGTAGCCTCGTTGATCTGATTGCCGATCGTATACATGGGCGAGAAAGCGATCATCGGTTCCTGGAAGATCATCGAGATCTCCTTGCCGCGGATGGAGCGGATCTTGTCATTCTTCTTCTGTTTGGCAAGGTCAATCAGTTCCACTTCGCCGTGCTGCTCGGAATCAAACATGATCTGTCCGCTGGTTTTGCACTTCTTCTCGTTGATGCCAAGGATCGCCTTACAGGTCAGGGACTTTCCGCAGCCGGATTCACCGACCAAACCCAGAGTCTCGCCCTTCTTCATTTCAAAGTTGACACCACGCACAGCGGTAAGAAGACCCTCTGACAAAGGAATGTCCACATGGAGGTCTTTTACTTCAAGAATAGTATCCTTATTCATTTCTTTACACCTCCGGTTTCTTACTTATAGGGGTCAGCAGCGTCTCTCAGGCCATCACCGAGGAAGTTGAACGCGAGAACGGTAACGACAACAAAGATGATCGGGATCAGCTTATGGGGATTACTTGCGATTTCCGTAACAGCACTGGCTTCCTGCAAGAGTACACCCCAGCTGGTTGCGGGAGACTTGATACCCAGACCCAGGTAGGACATGGATGTCTCACCAACGATAGAGCCGGGAATACCAAGTGTCATAGATACGATCAGGTAGCTCATAAAGCCGGGCACCAGATGCTTCCAAATAATGCTCCAGGTGGAAACACCGGCAAGTCTTGCCGCCATAACATAGTCCTCGTTCTTCAGAGACAGCATCTTACCGCGCACAACTCGCGCCATGCCGGTCCAGTTGATGAAGGAGAGGATCAGTGTCATGTAGAAATACATCTTGATCGTAGAGATGCCGGCAGGGATCGCGGCAGAAAGCGCCATCCAAAGGGGGATCTGAGGCACCGCGCCGATCACTTCGATAATACGCTGAACGATAATATCAAACGTACCGCCGATATAGCCGGACAGGGAACCGATCAGAATGCCCAGGAAGAAGCTGATGATCGCGCTGGCAAAGGGCAGTGTCAGGGACACCTGACCACCGTACAGGACTCTGGAGAACAGGTCGCGTCCCAGCGAGTCCGCACCGAAGAGCATAACCTTCGCGCCCGTACCGCCATTGCTTCCTTCCTCTGTACCGAAGAGATGAAGGTCAGTTTTAATAAATCCCAGGAATTTGTACTCACAGCCGTGTACAAAGAACCGGATAGGGAAATACTCCGATGTATCCTCTGTGAGCGTCACAGAGAAGTTCGTTCTGTCAATGGTCTTTTGCAGCTTGTAGACATGAGGGCCTACGTACTCACCCTCATAGGTAAAGTGGATCTTTGTGGGAGCGGCATTACGGTATGTACCGTCAAATTCCTCGAGACCGTACGGTGCAAGGAAGTTGCCGAGAAAAGCGCTCAAATACAGAATACCAAGGATCACCATGGCAAAACGCGCCAGTTTGTGCTTTTTCAGCTTTCTGCCCATAAGCGTCCACTGGGATGCAAGATAATATTCTTCCTGAGTCTTTACTTTTTTCTTGAAGAGGCTCATTATCTTCCACCTCCGGAATAGCGAATTCTGGGATCCAAAAATGCCAGTGCAATATCAGAGAGCAAAATACCGATGACAACAAGGATCGCCTGTGTCATAACAATACCGCCTGCAAGATAGAGGTCAGAGGTCTGGAGAGCCTTCAGAAGCTCAGGGCCCTGAATATCGATCATCAGAACCATTGCAGTGACCGTAGAACCGGAAAACAGGCTGGACAACACGCCGCCCATACCGGATACAGTGGGGTTCATAGCAGCTCTGAAGCAGTACTTCATGACGATTTTTCTCTCGGAAACGCCCTTTGCACGGGCAGTCAGTGTATACTGCTTACCGACTTCATCCAGCATCTGCGCGCGCACAGAGCGGATAATACCGCAGGTACCGGAAGTACCGATAACCAGGAACGGAATGATCATACTCTTGAGGAACGGGAAAAAGCCGCTCATATCCAGTCCCACATTCGCGTTGCCTGTCCATTTATACGACCAGTACATCAGCATAAACGCCAATATAAAGTTTGGTATTGCCGCACCTAAAAATCCAAAGAACGAAGCGACATAGTCGCCTACAGAATACTGATGTGTCGAGGCATATACCGCAATGGGAAGCGATACGCCGTACTGGAACAGCATGATGAGCGCAGACACTAATATCGTAAGACCCAATCGGTCATCAATAACGTCCCATACATTTTTACCGTAAGCAAACGAGTACTTCCAGTCGTGGTGTGACTCATAGAGTCTGTAGTACGCGGAATCTTCAGAGGTCCAGAGGATTCCCGTGATCCATTTCAGGTATCTTTGCCACACCGGCAGATCGAGACCGTACTCCGCACGAAGGGCATCAGCCTCTTCCTGGCTGATGAACTCACCCTCTGCAGCAAGCTTTGCAATTTCTCTGTCTACATAGTCTGTTTCCGGCAGCTGAATCACGAAGAAAGACAAAACCGAGATCAAAAACAGCGTCGGAACGAACATGAGAAGACGTTTCACAATATACTGAACCAGGTCTTTTTTGAAAAATTCTCTGACCCGCACAATAAAATTCCTTATTGAATTCTTAGTCTTGTCATTCATTGGAATTACCTCTCAAAAGAATTCGGAGGCGTGGAAACTGGCTTCCCCGCCTCCGAAAAACTAATTATGTATTACTCTTGTATGAAATACCGACAATTACTGAGCCTTGAACAGGTTCTCGTAGTGAACGATATTGGCATACATATACAGGTCAGCGCTCACGAGATTATCAGGATAGTTCTTCACAGCTGCGTTAACCAGGTTATAGGTACCTGCGCTCTGCAGATAAGCGATGGTCCACAGGTTATCCTTGTGGATCTGATAGATCTCCAGGTTGTAAGCGTCTCTCTCTTCTGCGTTGGGAGTAGCTTCCCACTTTCTCCAGATCTCAACCAGCTCTGCCATAGCGCCGGTGGGCTCAACACCGCTCTCGCCATTGGTAGCAACCCAGGAACCGAACTCGCCGTACCACTCAGCAGCTTCCTGCACGGGAACGAAGGGAGCAACACGGTCCTTCATGGACAGACCGCCGATAGCGGTGTGGGGGCCCAGAACTGCAGTCCAGGTGTTGTTGTCGATTTCCATATCGAAGGCAGCAACTTCGAATTCCTTCCAAGCGGTCTTAATGCCAACAGCATTGTAGAACTGCTCCAGGATGGGATACTCGCCAGCTGCGCCGCTGTCCAGATAGCTGTAGAAGGTCAGCAGGAAGTCGGAACCGTCAGCGAAATCGTAGAAGCCGTCGCTGCCCATGACCAGACCGCACTCTTCCAGCAGCTTCTTGGCAGTTGCCACATCGTACTCGGTCCACTTGTTGAGCCACTCTTCATCGTAACCGAAGTTACCGGGCTGAGGAGCGCACTGACCGGGCAGCAGGAAGCCGTCGGAAACCAGCTCAGAAACCTGATTGCGGTCAACAGCAATGGAGATAGCCTGACGGAACTTGATGTTGTTGAACAGGTCAGCGTAATTCTTATCAGTGTGGGTGTAGTTGAAGGTGACCTTGACTCCGCCCCAATCAACGCTTGCGAAGGTACGCAGAACAGCCTTGTCGCCCATATCGGTCATGATGGAGGCGATATCCTGCATTGCAACGCCGATAATGTCAACTTCCTCGGAACGGAACATCAGCTGATCCTGACCGTCAGCAGAAGTCTTGGTCATGACGATACCGTCGCAGTAAGGCAGCTGCTGGCCCTGAGCGTCTACCTTCCAGTAGTAAATGTTGCGGTCCAGGTGAACGATCGTGTCACTTCTGGTTTCGCCGGCTCTCAGGTTGAAGGAGTTCAGAGTGGGGATGCCGCCGACATTCCAGAAGTAGTAGGTCAGCTCCTTGCCCAGATCCTTAATGGTAGCCATGTCAACGCCCTTGGCCTGTGCATTCTTCAGAACATCCTCATCGGACAGGCCGGTGTCTTCCCAGTAGGGGTTCTCCACATAGATGGAGGAGGGGATCATCTCAAGCAGCCAGTGGGAGGGAGCCCAGCACCACTTGAAGTCGCCGTTCTCAATGAAGTCGGCGGGGAACTTGGGGTTCTGGAAGGTCCAGGTAACGGTATAATCGTCAACCTTGGTCAGAACAGCGTACTGATCGTTACCCTCAGCATCGGTGCCGTCCTTCAGGGCAGCCCAGCTCTTCTTGGTGCTGAAGTTGGTCAGATGGCACATGTAGTACCAGAAAGTGATATCGTCAGCGTTGAAGTCATCGCCGTCGGACCACTTCATGCCTTCACGCAGGTAGAAAGTCCAAACAGTGTAGTCCTCGTTGTACTCGTAGTCCTTAATGACGTTGGGATAGTAAGAACCGTCAGTGTTAGGACGGATGAGGGTCCCCAGGGTGGGGCGGGAAATATCCCAGGAACCGCCGCCGCCAACCAGATTGATGGTGCCGCCGTAGGTACCGATCTCAAGAGCAGCGCCGGTTGCATCGTACTGAGAAATAAAGATATCTTCCTCAACAGGAAGTCTGTCC
>JAZLEB010000101.1:0-17842 GCA_045615065.1 Candidatus Pelethomonas sp.
CTTTTTGCGTGCGGTCAAAAACCCTAAGTTAATGACATTGACCGACAGGTACTTCCTTTTTTGCGGTGAGGGACAAATTGGAGTTTATCGGGGAGTTTGGGCACCGCGGTCCGCAAGGCTCCCTCTGACGAGGGAGCTGGGTGCCCGTAGGGCAGACTGAGGGAGGGATACACCGGAAGTTCTTGCTTTTCTGTCTCTCCCTCCGTCTTTTGCTTCGCAAAATCCACCTCCCTCGTCAGAGGGAGGCTTTGGATTGTGCAAACTTGAGAGCGCAACAAACTCCAAGTTGCATCGACACCAAAACAAAGAGGCAGCCGCAAAACGCAGCTGCCTCTTTTGTCTTTCTTCGATTTTCTTAAAAGCACTCCCGCGCGGCGGCGATATCCGCCGCGATCTGCGCCTGCAGGGCGGCAAGGTCGGAAAACTTCTCCTCTTTCCGCAGAAGCTTCACAAATTCCACGCGGCATTCCTCACCGTAGAGCTGTTCGCTCACATCCAGCAGATGGCTCTCCACTGTAACACCGCCGTCTTCATCCACCGTGGGGCGGACGCCCACATTGGTCACCGCGTTCAAACAGCGCCCGGCAATATATACCCGGGTAGCATAGACACCGTAGGCAGGGATCAGAAGTCCGTCAGCCGGGATCACATTCAGCGTAGGCGCGCCGATGGTTCGGCCCAACCCCTTTCCGTGGCGCACGGTTCCGGTGATGGCATAGGCACTGCCGAGGAAACGGTTTGCCTTTTGTACATCGCCTTCTCGCAGCAAACCGCGGATCAGAGTAGAACTGACAGTCTCACCCTCCAGCATCACGGCGGGAATAATATCGCAGCCGAGTCCCAGCTGCGCCGCTTTCTCCTGCAGCAGCTGAGGTGTACCTTCGTTTTTATGACCGAAGCGGAAATCATGTCCCGCCACCAGCCAGCCGGCGTGATATTTCTCCGCCAGCATACAGACAAAATCCTCCCACGGGGTGTGCATCATCTCCTCGTCAAAGGGGACGGCGATCACTTCCTCAATGCCGGAGTGGCGCCGCACCGCGGCGCGGCGCTCCTCGGTTGTTGTGAGAAGCGGCACCTTAACACCGCTCACAAACTCCTTGGGAGATCGGTCAAAGGTGAATACGGCGGGAATGAACCCCCGCTCCACGCCGCGCTCCACCGCTTTTTTGAGAAGCGCCTGATGTCCCAGATGGACACCGTCAAAGAAGCCCAGCGCGATCACGCGCTTTTGATTGCCGGTCATATCTCCCGCCTCCTTTCTATTGGATTTCGGCTGCATCATCTTATCTTCCAAAAAAATTCTTAATGGAAGTCAGCACGCCGTTTTCACAGCGGCTGATACAGAGAAATTCTCCATCCGCACTGTACACACGGTAGGTCATTCCCTCATGCAGGCCCTTCACGGAAACAGGATTTCCGTTGCGGCAGAGATGCTCCTGCCGGGAATTCGCAAGAGTATACGCATCAAAACTGCGAAAATACAGATCGGTAGGACACAGAAGACTCTCGCCCTTTTCCTGCACATCTTCCAGTGTCACCGCTTCCTCCAATGTGAAACCTGCGGCCATGGTGCGCCGGAGAGAGGACATGCAGCCGCCGCAGCCCAGCGCCGCGCCGATATCGTGGCACAGGGTGCGGATATAGGTTCCCTTGGAACAGCGCACCCGCAGGAGATACTCATTCTCTCCGATCCTGTCCATCAGTTCAATGGAGCGGATGGTGATGCGGCGCGGAGCGCGCTCCACTTCCTTACCGGCGCGAGCCATCTCGTAAAGCTTCTTTCCGCCGATCTTGATGGCGGAGTACATAGGCGGGATCTGCTCGATCTCTCCCACAAAGCGGGGCAGAACCGCTTCCAGCGCAGCGCGGTCGGCGGTCACCGCCGTTTCACTGAGGATCTCACCGGTGGTATCCTGTGTATTGGTCACAATACCAAGACGAAGTCCCGCAATATACTCCTTATCACCCTTCTCAGCAAATTCCACCGCGCGGGTGGCATTGCCCACAAACACAGGGAGAACGCCGGTTGCCATAGGATCAAGAGTACCCGCGTGACCGATCTTCTTTTCCTTCAGGATGCCGCGCAGCTTGGCGCAAACATCCATACTGGTCCAATCGGAAGGTTTGTCGATAATGATAATACCGTTTGCCATAGGTCAGTCTCCTTATGCGCCCGCGTAAGTTGAAATCATCCGTTGTGGTGCGATAGCAACAGGAGCCGTAAGTGATCTTGCGGCTCCTGTTGTCATAAATCTTACTTGTCGGTGGGGGTCATGCCGGTATTGTTGTTGGTGGTGGTTCTCTGACCGGTCTTGATCATATAGGTATTGTAGATCTCATTGAGATTGATGCCGGTGAGTGCCTCAGTGGTAGACACAGAGCTGTTGGCGATCAGGGAATTGACCATAGTGGTCAGATATGCATCGGCCAGCTGAGTCTTCTGCTCGGGGTAAGCTTCCAAGCCCTCCATCAGATCGCGGCGAAGAATAATGTGGTAGCCATAGGTGCTCTTCACAAGGCCGCTGATCTGTCCGACTTCCAGCGCGGCAACGGCATCCTCAAACTCCTTCACCATAGTGCCGGGAGTGAAGATATAGCCGGTGGGATTGGTCTTGCGGCCGGTATCCTCGCTGTACATATCTGCCAGAGCGGCAAAGAGCGCAGCAGGATCCTCGCTGGCCTGCAGACGGGACAGGATCTCCTCAGCCAACTGCGTCTTCTCAGCAATCTTGTCGCTGTTCAGGGGCATACCGGAAGCAAGATCCACCATAGCGATCAGAATATGGTCGGCATAGAAGCCCATATCGTTGTAGGCTTCCTCGGTGATATAGAGGTCAGAGCCCTCTCTCATCATCTCCTGAATGATCGCATCGCGCAGGTAGGTCACAGCCATCAGGCGCTCCACAGAGGCTCTGCTGACACCCAGTCGGTAGAAGTACATTGTCTCCACTTCCTCGCGGGTCAGTGCCTCGTTGGCGGGATCCTCAGAAATGAGATTGGTGGTGAACTTGTTGAGATTTGCCTCAATGGAGGCCACGATCTTGGTGCGGTCGGCATCGGTCAGCTCGATACCGTGGGTGGCGGCCAGTCGCTCCACGATCACGAAGAAGGCAAGCTGCTCCATTGCCTGAGCGCGGATCACATCGCCCATGGTAAGTCCCTGCATATAGCTGGCATTCCAGTTCAGGGTCAGATCCGCATTGAGCATGTGGCCGTACTGGCCGGTATACATATAGTACTGACTGTAGTAGCTCTCTGCATCGCGCGCAATGGTAGAGACCCAATAGAAGAACAGCTCAGCGGGGATCTCAACCTCGCCTACGGTCATCACGGTCTCGTCGGCAGCAATGCCGGTGATCTCGGTGTAAATATTGGTCTCCTTCTGATCGGCGCCGCAGCCGGCAATGCTCAGCAGCATCATCACTGCCAGAAGAAGGCTCATCAGTTTTTTCATGGACGTCTCCTCGCGTTCTTTTGAATTCATGTCCGCAAATTTGCGGTTTCACACATAGTCGCTATGATATCACACTTTTTTATGCCTTACAATCTATTTTTGCACAGTTTCTTCTGTTTTTTCTCCTCCCGCAAGACGGAGATCCTCCACCAGCGCCAAAGCAGCCGCCAGTACCTCCTCCTTTGGGCGCAAAGTCAATGTCATGGTAGGCACCTCACCTGCCGCCAAAGAGAGCCGCTGTCGGTACTTGGGCATGCTGCACAGCTTCGCAATGGCCTCCACAGCAAAATCCGCAATGGTGAATTTCAGCTTGTCGCCCCGCTGGGAGATATCGCTGATCCCCGCGGCAGCGGCATCGGCACGCAGCAGCGCCACATCCAGCAGGGTGTAGACAGACTGGGGCGGGTCGCCGTAGCGGTCCATCAGTTCATCCACAAGGTCACTGGCATCCTCCTGTGTGCGGATAGCGGCGATGCGGCGGTAGAGATCCATACGCTGTTCGGCAGAGGGCACATAGCGGTC
This sequence comes from Candidatus Pelethomonas sp., assembly GCA_045615065.1. Taxonomy (GTDB): domain Bacteria; phylum Bacillota; class Clostridia; order Oscillospirales; family Oscillospiraceae; genus Pelethomonas. The sequence continues at coordinate 3,980 of JAZLEB010000101.1, forward strand.
GGGAATATTGGCATTCACCGTAAGATCCGCCGCGCATTCGGTACTGATCTGTCGTTTCTCGCCCCGTTCCTCTAAAACAGCGTCCTCCAGAAGCTTGAGATACATATCGTAGCCCACGCTCATCATATAACCGGACTGTTCGCTGCCCAAAAGGTTTCCCGCGCCGCGAATCTCCAGGTCGCGCATGGCGATCTTGAAGCCTGCGCCGAATTCCACATACTCCTTAATGGCAGTAAGCCGCTTGGAGGCGATCTCTGTCAGGATCTTGCCGGGTCGGTAGGTCATATAGGCGTAAGCACGGCGGGCGCTGCGGCCGATACGCCCGCGGATCTGATGGAGCTGCGCCAGTCCCATCTTATCCGCATCCTCAATAATAAGCGTATTGGCATTGGCAATGTCGATACCGGTTTCAATAATGGTAGTACACACCAGCACCTGCGCAGAGCCCTCCACCATCTGCTGCATCACAGCAGCGAGCTCCTTTTCCGCCATTTTACCGTGGCCAATGACCACATTCACATCCTCGCCCAGCATCTTTTTGATGCGGCTGGCAGTGCGGTCGATAGACTCCACCTTGTTGTGAAGATAGTACACCTGTCCGCCGCGCTCCACCTCACGGCGCATGGCGTCGGCCAGCATCATCCAGTCGTGCTCCACCACATAGGTCTGCACCGCCTGGCGGTTCTGGGGCGGCTCCTCCAGTGTGGACATATCGCGCAATCCCGAGAGCGCCATGTTCAGTGTGCGGGGGATGGGCGTTGCCGAGAGGGTGAGCACATCTACCTGACGGCTCATCTCCTTCAGTTTCTCCTTGTGGGTGACGCCGAAGCGCTGTTCCTCGTCGATAACCAAAAGACCCAGGTCCTTGAACTGAATACTCTTGTTCAGCAGCTTATGGGTGCCGATAATGAGATCCACCTTACCCACACTCAGATCATACAGGATCTGCCGCACCTGACCGGGGGTCTGGAAACGGCTGAGCACCCGGATCTCCACAGGGAAGGAACGGAATCGGTTCACCGCGGTGGTAAAATGCTGCTGGGCGAGAACCGTGGTTGGCACAAGGATCGCGGCCTGTTTTCCGTCCAGAATACACTTCATGACCGCACGCAGGGCGACCTCTGTTTTTCCGTAGCCCACATCGCCGCAGAGCAGGCGATCCATAGGCGTCGGTTTTTCCATATCCTTTTTGATCTCAGCGATACAGGTAAGCTGATCGTCGGTCTCCGGATAATCAAAAGCCTCCTCAAATTCCGTCTGCCACGGGGAGTCGGGGGAGAAGGCGAAGCCGGGGCGGCGCTGCCGCTCGGCATAGAGGGCAATGAGCCCCTTGGCAAGATCCTTGGCCGCAGCCTTGGCACGGCTCTTCTGCTTTTTCCACTCAGCGCCGCCCAGTTTGTTAAGTTTCATGGGGCGGCTGTCATCTTCCGCACCGCCGCCGATATACTTACTCACCAAGTCCAGCTGCGTGGCGGGCACATAGAGGCTGTCGCCGCCGGCATAGCTGATCTTGATATAGTCTTTTTCCACACCGTCCACCGGCATTTTCCGCATGCCGTCGAACCGGCCCACACCGTGGTGGGTATGCACCACCAGATCGCCGGGCGTCAGGTCAGTGTAACTAAGCAGTTTCTGCCGGTTGTCCTTCTTGCGGCTCTTGACGGCGCTTCGTTTGCCTGCGGTGGCGGCGGTGAGCTGACCCTCTGTGAGAATGGCAAGGGACAGCTGGGGATACTCCGCACCGGCGGACAGCGCACCTTCCACGATCCTTACTTCGCCCGTCTTCGGCATGGCGGAGAGGTTGAAGTCCAGCGCGGCATTGATCCCGCGCTCCTCCAGCATGCGCTGCATATTGCGGCAGCGGGTCTGATTGCCGCACAGAAGCAGCACAGAACAGCCGGAGGAAAGATAGTGTGAGATTTCGCCTGAAGCAGCATCCATATTACCGCCGTAGGCGGACAGCTGCTTGGCGTTGATGCTCAATAAAGTGCGGGGTTTCAGGGGATAGCGGGAGGTGGGCAGGGCCTCCATCATACACACAGGAAACTGCTCCAGACTATCCTGCCACTCGCTTTGAGAGAGAAGCAGGCGGGTGAGGTCGCCGTCCTTTTCTCCTGATGCCAGCAGAGATTCTGTGTCCTCGCGGGACTGGAACAGGACGCTCTTGACCCTCTCGGCAACCCTCATACTCTCGCTGACGCAGAGGATCGCGTCCTGCGGGAGATACTCAAAGCAGGAGGTCAGATGGGCATCCGGCAGCAGCTCCGCGGCGGGCAGCAGCAGCGCTTCGTCAAGATTTTTTGTTCTGCGCTGGGTGGTAATGTCAAAAGCGCCGAGGGAGTCGATCTCATCATCAAAGAACTCACAGCGGACGGGATCCTCCATCAGCGGGGAGAATACATCCAGAATACCGCCGCGCAGTGCAAACTGACCCACACCCTCCACCTGATCGCAGCGGCTGTAACCCGCGGCGACGAGTCGGGCGGGAAGCTCGGCAAGATCGAACCGTGCGCCTACCGAAAGCGTGATGGAAGCCTTCTCCATCTGCTCCCGGGGCGATGTTTTCTGCAGCAGACCTTCTGCGGTACATACGATGGGCGCACCGCCGCCCCGGCACAGGTCATAGAGCGCGGCGATGCGGGCAAACTCCCACTGGTGTGAGATGGTAGTTCCCGCGCGGACAAACAACTCCCGGGCAAACAGCTTGCGGGGCAGCATGCCGGTAAGCACCTGCAGATCCTCTGCAAGACGGTTCGCCTCGCTCTCGTCGGAGCAAACCATCACCAAAGGCCGCTTGGTTTCAAGAGAGAGCATGGCGGCAAACTGTGCCCGGTGTACATTGGCAAGTCCCGTGACAGCCGCGGGGCAGCCGCCGCGCTCCACCGCCTCTACGAGCGACTTTGCCTCCGGAATATTCAATAAGGCAGAGAGCATCTGCAGCATCGTCCGGTTCCTCCTTTTTGGGGATACATGAGAAATGGGTATCGGCCGCCCCACCGGAAAGGGGGGCGGCTGAAGATCCGTTATTTGTTATTTTATGTGCTTAGTTCAGCGGCAATTCCAGCAAAAATCTGCGCAGCAGGTCAAAGGTATGCTGCACCGCGCTTGAGCGCACACGGCCGCGACCGCGACCAAAGCCGGCAAACACCTTTTTGCAGATAGTGCCGCCCTCATAAGCAAGACCGATATACACAGTACCTACCTCGTTGCCCCGGTCGTCCTGATCGGGACCGGCAACACCGGTGATGGCAATGGCAAGATCGGTGCCGCACACTCTGCGGCATCCTTCAGCCATTTCCCGGGCAGTTTCCTCACTGACAGCGCCGTACTGTTCCAGTGTTTCACTGTTTACCCCCAGAATGGAGTGTTTAAGATCTGTGGCATAGCTCACAACGCCGCCGCGGAAATAGGCGGAAGAGCCGGGAAGGTCTGTCATATGCTTGGAGAAGAGACCGCCGGTGCAGCTCTCCGCCGCGGAAACGGTAAGACCGCGCTCCTTCAGGATACCGGTCACCACTTCGTCCATATTCTCCACATCCACGCCGTAGACCGCGTCGCCCAGGCGGCGCTTCACCTCGTCCATCAAAGGCCGCAGCATCTCCTCCGCCTTTTCGGCACTCTCCGCCTTGGCGGTGGCCCGCAGGAAACACTCGCCCACTCTGGCATAGGGGGCAAGCGTAGGATTGGAAGAAGCGGTGAGATCGTGGACCTTCTCGTCCACCGCGCTCTCACCGATGCCGAAAATACGCAGGTTGTGGCTGACGATGATCCCGTCCGTAAGCCCCATCAGGTAGGGAACGGCACGGTTTTCAAACATATAGCGGCACTCGTAGGGCGGACCGGGAAGCATCAATACACGAACACCGTTCTCTTCAATGGCGCAGCCGGGGGCAGTGCCCACAGGATTGGTGAACACCGTGCAGCCCTCGGGCAGCATAGCCTGCTGGGTGTTATTCTCAGGCATTTTCACGCCGCGCTTTTCAAAGTAACCCCGGATCTCCTCCAGAATATCCTCGTGGAGCACCAGCTTTCTGCCAAATGCTTGTGCAATCGTCTGCTTGGTAAGGTCATCATAGGTGGGCCCGAGCCCGCCGGTGGTAATAATAATATCCGCACGTCTGCGGGCGATCTCCAGTGCTTCCTTCAGTCTCTGCGGATTATCGCCCACCACTGTATGATAGTGCACAGCAATGCCGAGCGTACTGAGTCCTTCGGACAGCATCTGCGCATCGGTATTGGCAATATTGCCAAGCAGCAGTTCGGTACCGACAGCGATCAGTTCAGCGGTGTGTGCCATAGTGTTTCTCCTTATTGCATCTCGATGGCGACACGCTCGGTGCCGTCCAGCGCGCGGTTCACCAGCGCCTCGATGTTCAGAACGGATTCATATTCAATGACCTCATTCAGATGGGGCTTGGTCTTGGGGTGGCGGGGGGTAAAGACCGTGCAGCAATCCTCATAGGGAAGAATGGAAGTGGCGAAGGTGCCGATGCGGCGGGAGATCTTCACGATCTCCTCCTTGTCCATGCCGATCACAGGGCGCAGCACAGGAAGATGGCAGGCATCGTCGGACACGATGAGTGCGTCCATGGTCTGGCTTGCCACCTGACCCAGACACTCACCGGTGACCAGAGCCTTGCAGCCGGTACGTCTTGCAACGCCCTCGGCAATACGCATCATAAAGCGGCGCATGATCAGGGTGAAATGATCCTCGGGGCACTTGCCGCGGATCTCCTCCTGAATTTCGGTGAAGGGAACGATATGCAGCACCATCCGTCCGCACCAGGGAGCCAGTTCACGGGCCAGCTGCTCCACTTTTTCTCTCGCAAGCTGGGAGGTGTAGGGGGGAGAGAAGAAATGCACCAGTTCCAACTGCACACCGCGCTTGGCGACCATGAAAGAGGACACAGGACTGTCGATACCGCCGGACAGCAGACTCACCGCCTTGCCGCCCATGCCGATGGGCAGACCGCCCGCACCGCTCTCGGCAGGGGCATGGACATAAGCCGCGGCATCACGGATCTCCACATGAATGGTCAGTTCCGGATCGTGGACATCCACAGAGAGGTTCGGGTATGCCTCGTGAAGCATACCGCCCACATACTGGCTGATCTCGATGGAGGTCATCGGGAATTTCTTATCAGCGCGCTTGGTCTCCACCTTGAAGGTGCGGGCGCGGCTGAGCTGCTCGCCAAGGTAGCTCTTGGCGCACTGGAGAATGGCATCCTTGTCCTTCTCGCAGGCGGTAGCACGGCTCACTGCCACCACGCCGAAGATCTGACGGCAGGCGTTGTATGCCTCGTCCAGATCGCAGTTCTTCTGGGGCTCCACATAGATAGCGCTCTGCTTGGAATAGATATGGAAGGTGCCGCAGTGCTGCAGACGGCGGCGGATGTTGCTCATCAGCTTATTTTCAAAGGTGCGGCGGTTGAGACCCTTCAGCACGACCTCACCCAGCTTGAGAAGAATGATTTCACTCATGTATCATAAGTCCTTTCGGAAAATTTATCCCAAATATTATATAGTATTGCGGAGGATTTGTCCAGCAGCAGGCGGGTTTATTCCGCAATTGTAGCGGATAACTGCTGCTGTCTGCGTTATTTCTATGCAAATTGGAGTTTAAATTATCTTTATGTCTCCGACGGGCATCTTTTGTCGTGTCACAAAAGATGCGAAAAAGACACTTAAGGGGAGAGGAGGTTTCGATTTGGCCCAGGCCACCCTCTCTTGTCCCTTTGGGACAATTCACCTTGCCCCCTCTCCCCTTAAGAAACCCCTCACTCCTAAAACGACACAAAGAGGGGCGCAGGCCCCTCTTTGGATTCTCCCCGCCAGTCCTTTGGTTGTCCTGTCTATTGCCGACTAACTCCCGGGGTGCAGCAGAGAACTGCTGCGCCACTTAAAAACCGTGGCACTCCAAGAAAAACGCAGTGTTTCAAGTGCTGATCCGCAGAAGCGGCAGCGGGGCAAGAGCAGCGCCTTCTCGACGAGAAAGTGCCGCATGAACAATTTTGTTCTCTAAAAGGGAGATACCCAAGAGGGAACGCCTTGGGAGAATTTTTGGGTACTTTTGTTTCTATACAAAAGTACCCCGTCGGAGACTGGACACGGCGGCAAACTAGATGGCGACTCCTCTGCTGCAACAGCAGCACGGTTTGCATTTGCAAAAACAAACTCACCGATAAACTCCAATTTAAACCGCAGGAAGATATATTCATACATACCAGCGGCAAAGCACCGACCTGTTTTTTGCAGGTCGGTGCATTACTTATTCCCCGGTTTTGATGCGAAAATCCCGGTTTGCCGCCGCCTGTTCACGGCGCACCTTCTCCTGTCCCAGCGCGTCCAGCACCTCCAGGATGATGGTGTTGGAGAGCAGGAATCCCTCCGGTGTCAGGTGCCAGCTGCCGTTCTCAAAAACAGCATGGCCGCTTGCCCGGAACCGCTCCAGCACGGCCTCCAGCGGCGCAAAGGGCATGCGGAACCGATTTTCAAAGGTGCGCTTATCGATGCCGCGTGCGGTCCGCAAACCCAGCATCACATACTCGGTGTCGCGGTCACGAGGCGCAATGCGCTCCTGCTGGTCGATGAGCTCGCCCGTGCCGCTTTCCACACTTTCGCAGTAGGCAGCCAGATCGCGGACATAGGAGTATCGCACATCGCCCAGATCGGAGTGAGCGCCGGGACCGAAGCCTGCGTACTCCTCCAAAAGCCAGTATTTCATATTGTGGCGGGAGACCATACCACCCTTGGCAAAATTGGAGATCTCATACTGCTCATAGCCGAAGTTTTTCAGATATTCGCAGGCATAGAGATACATATCCGCCTGCAAATCGTCATCGGCAAGGGTCAGTGTATCGTACATCTTATGAAGCGGCGTACCCTCTTCGATCTTCAGGCCATAGCAGCTCAAGTGCTCGGGGGCGAGGGAGACCACCCTCTCAAGAGTAGCCTGCCAGCTCTCCATCGTCTGATCCGGCAGACCGTAGATGAGGTCAAGGGACAGATTTTTGATCTTGCCCTTTCGGATGGCCGCCACGCACTTTTCCACCTGCTCAAAGGTGTGAATGCGCCCCACGGCGCGCAGTTCCTCATTATTGGCGGACTGCACACCCAGCGAGATGCGGTTGAAACCCGCGCGGCGCAGCGCACGAACCATGCGCGGCGTATCCAGACTCTCGGGGTTTGCCTCCAGCGTGATCTCCGCGCCTTTTTCCACACGGTAGAGCTTTTTGATGCGCTTGAGCAGGGCGCAAAGACGCTTTGTACCCAAATAGGACGGCGTTCCGCCGCCGAAATACACAGTGTCCACTGTATGACCTGCCGCGTACGGCGCGTTTTCTTCCATATGGCGGAGCAGCGCGGCGGTATAGCGGTCCATCTGCTCCTCAGAGCGGGGCAGGGAGTAGAAGTCGCAGTACAGGCACTTGCTCTTGCAGAAGGGGATATGGATGTACAGGCCCAGCTTGCGCTCCGGTGCTTTCTTCATAACATTCACCTCAGTGTGTGGATAAAAATATCCTCCGGCTGACTCTCGCCGGAGGATATTTTGAAATCAGTAAGAAACGTAATTCAAGGGATTCTTGCGCTCGCCCTTATAGCGGACCTCGAAGTGGAGGTGGTTGCCGGTGGATTTACCGGTGGAACCCATCTCCGCAATGTGCTGACCCTTGTGGACCTTGTCGCCTACCCTGACCAGCAGCTTGGAGCAGTGGGCATAGTAGGTCTTGTAGCCGTTCTGGTGGTCAATGATGATCAGCTTACCGTAGTCACCGCTGGTACCGGAGAATGTGACGATACCGCCGTCAGCCGCCACGATGTCAGTGCCGTAGCTGTTGCCAATATCGATACCGCCGTGGAACTTGGTATAGCCGAACAGATAACGGTAACCGAACTTGGAGGTCAGAGTGCCTCTGGTAGGGTTGCGGAAGGTACCGGTAGGTGCCCAGCTGGGACGGGGAGCGGTACCCTTGCGCTCGACCTGGGTAACAGGCTCGGTGATGATGTTCTGCTCCACGATCTCGCGCTTGATCTCGGTAGCACCCTGATAGGTGACCAGCGCGGAGGTGTCGGCAGTACCATAGGTGCCGCGGCTGACAATAGCGGTGTCGCCCTGCCACATGTTGGGATCGTCGATATACTCGATATCATAGGGCACTTCGGCGATATAGTACTCCATCTGAGTGACCACAACGGTCAGGAAAGGAACAGCGTTGCTGATGACCAGCACATCGCCGATCTGCAGCTTATCCATGTCATAGCCGGGGTTGAGAGCCAGCAGCTCGCGGTTGGTCATATCGTGATCCTGCGCGATAACGGACCAGCAATCGCCCTTCTTGACGGTGTAGGTGACTTCGCCGGCCTTGGTGCTGTTGATGGTGAGGGCGATATCAGCCAGGTTGGAGAAGCTCTCCACAGGCAGGTCACACTCCACGATCTGCACGCGCTCGGCAAAGGTGATGGACACAGTGTTTTCGTTGCGATAGGGTGCGGTAAGCTGGTTGAGCAGCTCCTCCAGCGCGCCCTCGGTCTGGGTAGCGCCCACAAACTGCCCGTCCACATACAGGGCGTAGCCGTGCTCGATCACGTTGAGCTGGGCGTTCAGAGCATCCTCCAGATTCTGACCGTTGTTGATATTATCGCGGGAAGTAACACCGGTAGAGTAGGAAACCGCACTGCCCTCCAGTGTGTACTCATAACCTACTACCGCGGAAATTTCGCGCTCAACAGCATCGAGGACTGCCTGAGCCTCCTCCTCGGTAGCCACAGTACCCAGCTCCACACCCTTGTAGGTGAGGGTGGTGCCGGTGGTGTAAAGCACCTGGAAGGATGCCACCACCGCAATGGCAAGGCTGACAGCGAGGAACGCAGTCATCTGCACACCGGCGGGAACGCGGATCTTGCGAAGCATCTCGCGAACGGTATCAACGGAAGAGGTGAAAAGACGCAGCGCACTGCGCACCTTGTCCTTGCACCAGGGCATGCACCCTGCTGCGAGCAGCTTCACCTGACGGTGCAGGGAGTTACTCTCGGCAAACTGGCGGCGGCTGCGGATATCAGAAGCACTTCTGCCTGCGCCTGCAGACTTGGTTTGCATTCTGTTCTTGGAATGTTTCTCGGCCATGGTACCTCCTGAGAGTATGACAAATCAAAATTGTTACAAAATAGTTACAGAGGTATTCTACTAGAAAAGCAGCGCCCCGTCAACCCTTTTTTTGCCGTAAAATGTCCACATTTCCTATATTACACACTCAAAAACAGGCAATTTCGCCAATTTGCAACAAATGTTTGTTATTTTTTGGAAGCCAGACTGGCTGTCAGATCCAGCTTGCGCATCAGGAACGCGCCAAAGATATCCACTACAACCAGACTCAGAAGCACTGCCCACCAGATGCCAAGCCTTCCCAGATCCGTAAACTGCTGGAAGCACCAGATCATCGGGATTCTGAGACCCCACAGGCGCATAGTTGCCATGATAAAGGAGAACTTGGTCTTGCCGGCGCCGTTAAACAGGGAGAGATAGCTCTGAAAAAAGCCCATCAACGGCTGGGCGAATACCACGAAGGTGGCATACTCAATACCGATACGCACCGCCTCCGCGTCATTGGAGAGGAGCGCCAGCACATCGTCGCGGAAGGGGAAAAGGATGATGCCGCCCACCACAGCAATGGACACCGACAGGTTGCGGCACACCCGATAGGCGCGCAGCGCGCGGTCGGGATTTCCTTTGCCAACATTCTGCCCGACAAAGGTGGAGAGCACACTGCCCAGCGCCATAACAGGCATCAAAAGGATATTGGTGACCTTGTTGCCTAGACCAAAGGCGGTTGCCACCTCTGCGCCGTAGGAGAGCACGAACACCTGCAGCACCAGAAAACCCAGCGAGGAAAATGCCTGAGAGGCAGCGGAGGGGATCGCCACGCGCACCAATTCCTTGATATAGGAGAAATCGGGCTTCAAATCGGCAAAGGAGATCTTCGCGTCGCTGTTCTCAATAAACAGGTGGTAAAAACAGAAGGGAGCGCGCACAGCAATGGAGATCACCGTGGCAAGCGCCGCGCCGAACACACCCCAGCCCCACACATAGATAAAGAGCCAGTTCAGGGTGACATTTACGAAAATACCCACCGTGGAGTAGATCACAGGGGTTACGGTATCGCCCCGAGCCTGACGGATAGACTGAAACGCGGCGAAGAAGAACAGAAACACCAGTTCAAAGGATCTTACCCGCACATAGGTGAGGGCGCTCACGAACACATCGCCCTCCGTTCCCATCCAGCGGAGCACATAGGGGGCAAGAAAATAGACAAGGGCATTGATCACAAAGCCCATCACAAAGCCGATGAGCACCAGCATGGCGCCGTACTTGCGCGCCTCCTGCTTTTTGCCGGCGCCGAGAAACTGGCTGATGACCGCCACGCCCGCCACCGCGATGCCCATATTGAACGCAATAAGGATGTTGAGAAACGGCCACGCCGCGCCCATGCCCGCCTGAGCGGCCACAGAGTTGGGAATATTGCCGATAAAGTAGGTGTCGATCAGATCATTCAGGGAGGTGAGCAGGTTTACGCCGAACAGCGGCAGTGCCAGTATCACAAATGAGCGAACCAGATTTTCATCATGCAGCAGCAAATGCTGGCGGTCTTGTTTCATGGGTAGAGTCTCCTTACCGTCAAAATTATTTCGCATACATATTGCCCGGTCTATTTATCGCAGCGTTCATACCTCGAACTCATATCATATGTCACCGGATCCCATCCGTCGCAGCATTTTTCCGGCGGATTCAGGTCATATATCACATCGTCCACGCCGCAGTAGTACTCATCCGGGTTTAAAATTGGCTCTGGAACAGGCTCCAGGTCTGAAATCCGAACACTTTCAACGATCCTTTTCAGAACCCGCTTTTTTCCCGCCAGACCGTAGGGAGGAACCGACACCAGATTTACAGCAATCGCCCTACCATTATGTACTGTGCTGTATTTCTTCCTATATGTCACAGCGCCGCCCCTCTTCCATTGGAAGCTCTCGTAGAGATACCTGATTCCCCCGTATACATATTCTGAATTTTTATACCGCTCCAGCCCGTGCCTGGCTGCGTATCCCACCATCCAGTCGCTCATGGTTCTAAAAGTCTTTTCATCTTGAATGAAGTTTGAAGTGTTGTCCCTTCTCACACGGACCCTAATCTCATACCGCCTCTTTGGATCCACAGCCCTCAAATAAATCAGATTCTCCCTCATGGACGTACAAACAGATTCTGCCGTTTCTCCGATCTGCTTGAAACACGGGTCATTTCTGTCAGTTTCCCACGTAATAGCAATCATGCGGGTGGGAATAGACAGTTCTATACCCATTTCCCTGATATAGACCGTCTTATATTTCTTTTCGTCTACAGTTCTCGCTGGGAAATGCACAACAAGCCGCCTCCGCAGCGCCGCCAGTAGTTTTCTCATACTCTCACCATCTCGCTCTTTACTTAATACTTATTATGGTGCAATCTCTCCACCCTGTCAATGAATTCGGCATACCGCACCGCGCAAAATTTTCTTATCAGATAAATTTCCCGTTGAGAAATGCCGATATACAAGGTATACTGGTGTCAATTTCATCAAACACACATAGGAGAGATAAACACTATGAGCAAAATGTCGCGAAAACTTTCTATCGCCTGCGGCATCATCATGATCTTTTTGACGGTCACTGATGCAGTCGCAGCAATCGCAGGCACAATATCCGGATACATGTTTTCGATCACAGAGTTCCTTTTCCCCCTCGTTTTCTGCCTGATGGCAGTGTATTTCCTGATCCCCGCGCGGTTTTCCTGGCGCAACATCTTCTTCTTTATCGCTATGGGCTCCTGGATGCTTCTAGAGATCGGATATATCGGGGACAATGTGCGGTATATCGTCAGTATGATCAGTTACGGTTATTCCGATTTCCGCGTTATTCTGGATCTGACTTCCTCTCTCTTAGGTATCCTTTCCTTCGTATTTCCTGCCGCAATGATACTCACAAAGATCATCCGGAGAAGCTGGTTTACTTTCCCGGGCGCCCTTGCGGGACAGCTTAATATTACGATCGCCATGCTGACCGCTGCCAGCTGGATTTCCTACCTCGTTTACGAACTTATCTGCTATATCGATTGGGGTTTCTCTCCGGATTCCGTATACTCGCTCCTGCACAGCTCCTATTATTTCTTCTACTGGATCGTGATGAGCCTCTTCACGCTTCTGTTCTGGCTGGCGGAATCGACCCTGATCTATGCCCGCGACGAAAACCGTGCCGCCGAGCGCCTTCCTCACTAATAATTTACACGGGAACGCTTTCATGCGTTCCCGTTCTTTTTTCTGCCGCCGGAAAAATTTTGCGAAAAATGCAAAATATCCATTGAGTAAACTATTCCTTTGATATATAATAGAAAGTGCGAAATTTGGCGGCTCACGCCGCCTGCAAAACAAAAAACGGAGGAAAACGAACTATGTTTACCGCTCTTTTGAAGAATCTGAAGGATAACCGCCGCACCATCGTGTTCACCGAGGGTCCCGATGCCCGTATTCTGGAAGCCACCGCACGCCTCATCAAGGACGACCTGATGGATGTCATTCTGGTCGGTAATGTGGACGAGGTCAAGGCTGCTGCCGAGAAGGGCGGTTTCGACATCGCCAAGGCTGAGATCCTGGATCCCGCCACCTATGCCGGTATGGACGAGATGGTCGAGACCATGGTCGCTCTGCGCAAGGGCAAGATGAGCGCTGAGGAGTGCCGCGCCAACCTGATGAAGGGCAACTACTTCGGCACCATGCTGGTGAAGATGGGTAAGGCTGACGCTCTGCTGGGCGGCGCTACCTACTCCACCGCCGACACCGTTCGTCCCGCTCTGCAGCTGATCAAGACCAAGCCCGGCGCAAACCTGGTCTCCTCCTGCTTCATCATGAAGCGCGAGGGCGGCGATCCCGCTCTGCAGACCCTGTGCATGGGCGACTGCGCTATCAACATCTCCTACGAGGACAGCGTGGACAAGGAGGGCAATGTGACCGTTTCCGCCGCTCAGAAGCTGGCTGAGGTCGCTGTTGAGTCCGCACGCACCGCCAAGTTCTTCGGCATCGAGCCCAAGGTCGCTATGCTGAGCTTCTCCACCAAGGGCAGCGGCAAGGGCGCTACCGTGGGTCTCAGCGCTGAGGCTACCAAGATCGCTCAGCAGCTGGCTCCCGAGTTCGCTATCGACGGTGAGATGCAGTTCGACGCAGCTGTCAGCCCCACTGTCGGCCAGCTGAAGTTCCCCGGCAGCGCTGTTGCAGGTTATGCCAACACCTTCGTGTTCCCCTGCATCGAGGCAGGTAACATCGGCTACAAGATCGCTCAGCGTCTGGGCGGCTACGATGCCTACGGCCCCATCCTGCAGGGTCTGAACGCCCCCATCAACGACCTCTCCCGCGGCTGCAACGCCGAGGAGGTCTATACCATGGCAATCATCACCGCAGGTATGAAGTAAGATTCTACATAACCAGTACAAGGGTGCAGTCAATTAGGCTGCACCCTTTTGCCATGGTCAGACCGACGAGGTCGCCGCCTGCGGCGGCGTGGGAGCGATAACTTGGAGTTTATCGGGGATGTTGAAATTATCTTTTGTCTCCGACGGGTGTCTTTTCCCACGCCGGAAAAGACACGAAAAGGGCGTTAAGAGGGAGAGGGGTTTCGATTCCCCTCTCCCTCTTAAAACTCCCACACCCTAAAACGACACAAAGAGGGGCGCAGGCCCCTCTTTGGATTCTCCCCGCCAGTCCTTTGGTTGTCCTGTCTATTGCTGGCTAACTCCCGGGGTGCAGCAGAGAACTGCCGCGCCGCTTAAAAACCGTGGCACTC
>JAZLEB010000102.1:0-5053 GCA_045615065.1 Candidatus Pelethomonas sp.
ATGGATGTCCGTGACCATGGGGAACACCAGGCAAGGCTCATCGCCCTTCGTCAGTTCCTTGACCGCCTTGATGGTCTGGGCAATCTCCTTTTCATAATAGGATCTCTCCACCTTCGGGCCTCGGTTCAAAAGGGTGATCGCCAGTATGCCCACGCACAGCAGCAAAGCCTTGTACGTGGGTATTATTACTGTGTTCCGAATTCACAACACAATTCCCTTATAAATTTTAGGAACAATATTGACTATTCCATAGATCGTTGGGGAGACGATGAACACGGCCTCTATGCAGACATAACTATTTTTAACCCCGGAAAACATAGCTTAAAATACCTTTTGGTCGATACGATTGCCGCAAACGAGGATGGCAATCATATCGAAACAGCCTCAATTTTGCTTGAGAATGTCGAGGGCGAGGAAATATCTTTTACATTGTCATTCAAAGAAATAACTTCTGCCGACATTGGAGAAGCACTCACGATTTTCTTCTTCCCTTCAGCCGTGATGAATGAATAGCACGCGAAAAGGTCCACCTCTCGTTTGGGAGGTGGACCTTCTATTAAAAACATCCAAATTTTAAGCCCTTTTTTCGGCTTCTTGTCTAACGACTTTTTTATTGAATAGCAGTATAATGTTTTCGTACTTACGGACCCTTCTACCAGCTGTGATATGGTCCGCAATTTTAATTTTGTAACGGAGGAACCTCTTATGAAACAGAATGATATCCAAGCTAAAAGCAGCGCATGGAAGGTACTATCTGTAGTTTCCTTTATTTTCAGCGGCATTTCACTTTTCATGGGATTTTTTAAGATGTTCGTGTACGAAAATGGAGATTATTATCCCTATGATACGGTAAATGCTTATGTTGGTGGCGATGCTTATAATTATATTATAAACGGCACGTATGCCACGGCATTCTTTGTGCTGGCAGGCACCTTTTTGCTTGCGGCGATCGGTCTCATGATTTTACATTATGTGTGCCTTGGTACAAGCACTAAGCACTCCGCTCTTCCGGAAGTTGCAGTTTTGGAAGATATTGAATCCAACCTTCCCCAGATTTGAGGTATCATTATGGCAACTCGTTTCGAGAGATTATATGAATTACCGGCAATACAATACATTGATGGTGCGCCCGTAATTCTGCTTGCCGGTGTTCTATCAAAAGACACGGAAACCGGGAGCATTATTGCCCAGTTGAAATTCCAAAGTGTTTCTGATAAGTGGATTAAGGCCATCAAAGTCTCTCTTACAGCGCAAGATATTTCCGGAACAATCGTAGAGGGCATAAACGACTATCAATATTTGGAGTTGAACATTGCTAACGGCCAAGAATTTGGTGCCAATAAGGCTATTATTATGCCTTCTACCGTCACCCGTTCTTTTTCCGTTTCTTCCTTGATTGTTGTGTTCAACGACGGCAGTATGTGGGAAAGCGCCGGCAACTTTGTGGCACTCCCATCTACCCGTTCGCTCTCGGTTGTTTTTAATAAAACCGAGCTGGAAAAGCAATACCGCATTGAGACTAATGAGAGCGCAACATGCATTCCTACGGAGGCTAAAGGTCTTTGGCAATGCGCCTGCGGCACTTGGAATAAGGGCACAACCTGCACTCGCTGTCGGATTTTTAAGGACAAGGTTTTTTCTGCCTTTGACACCGCTACCTTGACCGAACACATGAATGCCCGCCTGGTGAAAGAGCAGGAGACGCGAGAAGCTGAGGCTGCGCGTCAGGCACAGTTGCGGGCAGAGGCGGATATTCGACGGAAGAAGAATCGAAAGAAACTGACCAAATTCGCGATTATCTCTTTGGTTGCTGCTATTCTCCTTACTGCCGGCATAGCCATTTATATGAAGGTAACGGAACCTACTATAGAGAAATTGTTATTGTTGTATACACAAAATGATGTCATATCCCTTTTGGGCAAACCAGATTATGCAGAATATAACTCTTATGATGTAAGGTTCATGGGCGAAGACTTCTATCTGGAGTTCGATTATGAAGGGGATACTGTAAACGACTTCAGCTTGGTGTTTCGTTACCCGGGGACGGATGACTTCGAAACTGCCGAAGATCTTGTGGGTTATGATCTTACATCACGTGACAAAGAGATTTCAGAGAAAGTCTTAAAGGATGTTGAAGCTTCATTTACAGAAAAATACGGCGACCCTGAAATCTCCTATCCGACGCTTGATACTATCATATTCAAATGGATAATCAATGATCGCATGATCGAATTGTGCGATTACGGCGTTAAGGGTGATATGGCGGCAATGTATGCTGCGTTTAGTATAGACGTTAACTGTGACCATCAATCTTTCTGCAAACACACGGATACAAAAAAAGAGCATTTGGATCCCACTTGCGCCGATGACGGGTATGATCAAACAAGATGTACTATTTGTGGCTATATTGATAAAACTGTTCTTCCTGCATTCGGGCACAATGAGTCCGCCGAAATCACCAAGCAGGCAACATGCACTGAAGCCGGCACACAAGTGCTCACCTGTGCTGTCTGTAACAATCGCGCGGAAGAGCACATTCCTGCGCTTGGACACGACTACGAACAAGTAACTACAAAAGCTGCAGGATGCACAACCGAAGGTCTATATACATACACTTGTAGAAGGTGCAACGATTCATATACGGAGGTAATCTCTGCCTTAGGCCATTCTATGACAAATGCTACCTGCACCCGTGACGGTGCGTGTTCGCACTGTGGGTTAATAGGCGAGAGCGCCTATGGCCACAATTGGGAATACGACTATTGGTATGATAGTAGTGGTAATTTGCATGAATATTGCGAATGTACGCATTGTGGGGAAGATTATGTTTATAACATAGATGTCGTTTGCACGGCTCTTCCGTGGCAGCACGACTATGAGGATTTTACTATCGATTCGGTATATCTGAGCTCAGAGACTGGCGTTTTTGTGGATGATAACGGAGAAATTGTTGTATGTGCCTGGATAGGTCTTAATACTTCCGGAAGTGATTATGGTTGCTATGTAAACTATGACATCTATAACAGTGCAGGACATCTTATGGAATCCTGGAGCGATAGCTTTAGTGCCCACTCCTCTTACAATTATATAGTTACTAATCTTCCTGACAACGATACCTATTATATTGTTTTTAGCTAATAAAAAGCCCACCACAAATAGAGCTGCCATAGAATTTCAAAATTCTGTGGCAGCTTATAATTTAGCTTTCATCCTTTGCGAGAGCTTGTCTTTTGAGCACTTGCACCTGTGTCCATTCATCTTTGTTTGGCGACGCCTTTCTCACGCGATAACGGGCTTAGATACCAAACCCATTTCGAGCAACGGCACTTTGCCGATTCTTGCACTATACAACTTTCTTAAAATTGTCTAATTGCAAATCCAGTTAACCGAAGAAATCCTTAATAATCTTTCTCAAAATACTCTTTATGAAATTCCGGTTATGGGCGAGGAACAGGGCGTGCCCATGATCGTAGGCGAGATCCGACGATACCTGCGTGACAACAGCGCCATCCGCGTCAGCCGCAGTATGCGCGACACCGCCTATCGCGTTCTGCAGGCCCGGGAGAAACTGATGCGCGAGAGCCAACGGGAACCCACCGTGGAGCAGATCGCCAAAGAGCTGGACATCCCACGGGAAGAGGTGGTGTTCGCCATGGATGCCGTGGTGGACCCGGTCTCCCTCTACGAGCCGATTTACTCCGACAGCGGAGATACACTGTGTGTCATGGATCAGGTCAGCGACCAGATCAATACCGACGAGAACTGGATCGAGCAGATCGCCCTGAAAGACGCCGTAGAGCGGCTGGGCGAACGGGAAAAGCGAATCCTTGCCATGCGGTTTTATCAAGGCAAGACCCAGATGGAAGTTTCCAACGAGATCGGCATCTCTCAGGCACAGGTGAGCCGGTTGGAGAAAACAGCCATCAGCGCGATTAAAAAGGGATTATAACGACCGCTCGCTTTCCTTATATATGTGTGCCGTTTCGTATTGCCATAAAGCCGCCCCCCGATGCAGGAAAATCCTTGCATCGGGGGGCGGCGCTATGTCTGTTGTCCGGATTGACAGCTCCGGCTCACTTTAATTGTAGTTGATGGTCCTGTCCTCACCGGCGCCGAAGCGAACGGTATCAATCCGCCCGGACTCGGGGTGGATCACCACAATATCGAAGCAGTCTTCGCTGGCTGTTCCCTTCTCCCGCTGCGGCTTTACCGCATTTTCTGTCCACAGAGCAGGATCTCCGTTCTCGTTTTCAAACTTCTGACAATTCATGGTATAGCTCAGGAACGGATCGGTAAACACAGAGTCATAGTGGTTGTGTCCGCTGAACATGATGATGAAATTATCCGCAGCGGCACAGAGCTTGCGAATGGTGGTGCTTCCCATGTCAGTGCCGTACTTCGTATGGCCGTAGTTCTGCGCCGGGATGGGAGGAATGTGGGTAAACACGATGACGCCGTACTCCGTTTTCAGGGCGCTTTTAAACCACTTGCATGTATCATTGGAATAGCCGTAAGCGCCGTTGGTATTTGCATTCAGGAAGATACAACGGAGCTTCAGCTCGGGAAAATCCTTGTAGTAATTGGTTTTCTCCATGGAGGAGGTATCAAACACCACGTTCTCCTTCTCGAGGGTACTCATGTAGTTTTGGTACAGCTGCTCATGGGTAAATACTTCCTTGGGACCGTATCGGTTGTCATCGTGGTTGCCGATCACCGGATAATAGGGAACGCCAATGCTGGCAAAGCCTTCCACAATGTGGGCGCTGTGCTCGGCGGTGATGGCCTGCGACATGTCACCCTCCACAACATCGCCCAAACAGGCAATAAAGTCAAAGTCGAGCTCCTCGCTCAGGGCTTTTATGTTGGCAATGCAGTAGTCAAAGGATTCGGGCACCTCTGCGGATTTCAGATAATGGATGTCCGTGACCATGGGGAACACCAGGCAAGGCTCATCGCCCTTCGTCAGTTCCTTGACCGCCTTGATGGTCTGGGCAATCTCCTTTTCATAATAGGATCTCTCCACCTTCGGGCCTCGGTTCAAAAGGGTGATCGC
>JAZLEB010000103.1:0-3063 GCA_045615065.1 Candidatus Pelethomonas sp.
ATTGCCGCATTTCAGAAAGGTGAGATTGTGGCCTTTGAGGAGGAGAACATCAAGCATATCGGCATCGTGCTCTCCGGCGCTGTGGATATGATCAAGGAAGATCTTTGGGGCAACAAGACAATGCTCGTCCGTATGCGAAAAGATGAACTGTTTGGCGAAACCTTTGCCTGCGGCGAGGACAACGTCTCAGTTGTGACCTTCCTTGTGAGCGAAGATGCTGAGATCCTCTTTCTGCCCTTTGACCGCGTGATGCACAGCTGCACCATGGCCTGTGTGTTCCACCATCGGCTGATCGAAAACATGGTGCTTATCATCGCCAATAAAAACCGCGACTTGATGCGCAAGGTGGAGGTCATCTCCAAGAAGACCCTGCGGGAAAAGATCCTTGCCTATCTCTCTATCCGTGCCCAGATGCAGAATTCCCGCTACTTTGAGATCCCATTGGGTAGAGTTGAATGGGCAGAATACCTCTGCGCCGACCGTAGTGCTTTGACCCGTGAGCTTGCAAATATGAAAGCGGATGGTCTGATCGACTACGATAAAAATTGCTTCAAACTTCTCTGATATTTGCCTCACTGCTTTTTGCAGTGGGGCAGTTTCTTTAAAAAATGTTGTCCGATGTGACCTGCGCAACATCGGATGGACTGTTTTGTTGATATATTGATCCTGACAAAAGCAACTATAGAGGAGGGATCAGCATAGCTACTATGGAGGGCTGTCAGGGCAAGCCTCGGACACCGACGCTTCACGAGAAGATCTGCCCCCGGTGCGGCGGTGTCATCGAGATCTTTTCCATCGATACCGAGGTTTCCTGTGACAACTGCGGTTTTGTGGCCTACAACGATACCCTGAGCTGTGTTCAGTGGTGTCAGTACGCACGGAAATGTGTGGGCGACGAGATGTATGAGTATATGATGGAGATCGCCGCCATGCAGAAACAAAAAGCCGCCGAGGAGCGGCATCGAAAAAAGGAGGAAATTGTATGATCCGAAGAATCATCACCATTGACGAAGAGAAGTGTACCGGCTGCGGCCTTTGTGCGGATGCCTGCCACGAGGGAGCCATCGGCATCGTGGACGGCAAGGCAAAGCTCCTGCGAGAGGACTACTGCGATGGTCTCGGCGATTGCCTGCCTGCTTGTCCTGTGGACGCGATCTCCGTTGAGGAGAGGGAAGCGCCTGCCTACGATGAAGCCGCAGTTCTGGCAGCGAAAAGGAAGAAGGAAGAAAAGTTTCACTGTAGCTGTCCCGGCTCTGCCTGCCAGAGCATTCACCACGACCACGAGAGTGTGGATGTGATCGTTCCCAGTGAACTCTTAAACTTCCCGGTGCAGATCAAGCTTGCCCCTATCAATGCATCTTACTTCAACAGCGCGGATCTTCTGATCGCCGCCGACTGCACCGCCTACGCCTACGGCAGCTTCCACCGCGATTTCATGCGCGGTAAGGTGACGCTGATCGCCTGCCCCAAGCTAGACGGCGTGGACTATTCCGAAAAGCTTACCGAGATCTTCGCAAGCAATGACATTCGCAGCATCACCCTTGCCCGTATGACAGTTCCATGCTGCGGAGGTCTTGCTCATGCTGTACAGAACGCTATCGAGCGCTGCGGCAAAGAGATCCCGCTGCACACCGCTATCATCAGTCCCGACGGACAGATTATTTGATAAAGGAGATTTTACTATGTTTTGCTTCCAGTGTGAACAGACCGCTCATTGCAAGGGCTGCACAGGCAATATCGGTGTCTGCGGTAAGAAGGCCGATACTGCCGAGCTGCAGGACAGACTGACCGGTGTGCTGATCGGTCTTGCCAGAGCCACCGAGAACAACGACCATCTGCTCAGCGACTCCACCGCCGCCGTTGTGGTCGAGAGCCTCTTTGCCACCCTCACCAATGTGAACTTTGACGATGAGTGTTTTTATCGTCTGCTGGAGTTGGTCGATACAGAGAAGCGCAAGCTTGTCCCGGATTGCTATGCCTGTACCTCTCAGTGTGGCAGAAACAATGAGTACGACATGAAGAAGCTGTGGAACGCCGACGAGGATATCCGAAGTCTGAAGTCCCTGATCCTGTTCGGTATCCGTGGCGTAGCTGCCTATGCCTACCACGCTGCTGTTCTAGGCTACAAGGATGAGACGATCCACCGTTTCCTCTACAAGGCGCTTTTTGCCATTGGAATGGACGATTGGGGCATGAACGAACTGCTGCCCATCGTTCTCGAAGTCGGCGAGGTGAACCTTAAGTGCATGGCGCTGCTGGATCAAGCGAACACCGAAACATTCGGCCATCCCCGGCCCACCGAGGTCAGTCTGACGGTGGAAAAGGGACCCTTTATCGTCGTCACCGGACATGATCTGTGTGATTTGAAGCTTCTCCTGCAGCAGACCGAGGGAAAGGGGATCAACATCTACACCCACGGTGAGATGCTGAGTGCCCACGCATATCCCGAGCTGAAGAAGTTCTCCCACCTCAAGGGCAATTACGGTACCGCCTGGCAGAATCAGCAGAAGGAGTTTGCCGCGCTTCCTGCGCCCATCGTCTTTACTACCAACTGCCTGATGCCCCCAAAGGACAGCTATGCCGACCGCGTGTTCACCACCGAGGTCGTAGGCTACCCCGGTATGCGTCACATCGGCGATGACAAAGATTTCGCACCTGTTATCAAGAAGGCGTTGGAGCTGGGCGGCTTTGCGGCGGATACCGCGTTCCCGGGCATCAATGGCGGTAGTACAGTCCTGACCGGTTTTGCCAGAAATACTGTCCTGTCTGTTGCCGATCAGGTCACCGAGGCAGTTAAGTCGGGTTTGATCCGCCACTTTTTCCTCGTAGGCGGCTGCGACGGCGCAAGAGCTGGCAGAAACTATTACACCGAGTTCGTCAAGAAGACGCCTGCCGACACTGTGGTGCTGACCCTCGCCTGCGGAAAGTACCGCTTCAACGATCTGGATCTGGGCACCATCGGCACTCTGCCCCGTCTGATGGACATCGGACAGTGCAACGATGCCTATTCCGCCATTCAGATCGCCGTGGCTCTGGCAGATGCTTTTGGCTGCGGTGTCAACG
>JAZLEB010000104.1:0-10178 GCA_045615065.1 Candidatus Pelethomonas sp.
AACTTCTCCTCGATGGTGAGGAGGTCTGCCAGCATCTGAGTGGGATGGAACTGATCGGTCAGACCGTTCCACACGGGAACACCGGCGTAGCGGGCCAGCTCGCCCACCAGCTCCTGGCTGTAGCCGCGGTACTCGATACCGTCATACATTCTGCCCAGAACGCGAGCGGTGTCAGCGATGGACTCCTTCTTGCCCATCTGGCTGCTGCCGGGATCCAGATAAGTCACGCCGCAGCCCAGATCCATACCGGCAACCTCGAAGGAGCAGCGGGTACGGGTGGAAGTCTTCTCAAACAGCAGAACGATGTTCTTGCCCTCCAGATACTTGTGGGGCACGCCGTTGCGCTTCAGGTTCTTGAACTCCTTGGACATATCCAGCAGGTAGCGGATCTCAGCGGGAGTGTAGTCCAGCAGGGTGAGGAAGTGTCTGCCTCTGATATTCAGTGCCATAACAGAAAATCTCCTTAATTATGTATTGATTCTTTATTTTAGGGTGGACTTCTTAGAAAATGCCCAGACCCTTAGCAACAATGGTGATAAAGTCCTGAACGTTGGTGACCATGGTGGTGGCGGACAGGCTGCCGCGGTCCAGCAGCTTGTTCACAACGAACTCGTCAGCATCAACGCAGTAGAAGTACAGGGGACGAATGGTACCGTCCTCAGTCTTGCGGAAGGAAGGAGTCATGTTACCGGTTGCGATGGTGTGCAGCATGGTAGCAAGGCAGATGACGGTGGTAGCGCCCTTGACCATCTCGCGCATGGTGGCCTGACCCTTGTAAGCATCGCTGATGACCTCGGGCAGAGGACCATCGTCACGGATGGAGCCGGTGAGAACGAAAGGAACATTGTTCTTCACGCAGGAGTACATAATGCCGTTGTTAATCTTATACTCCTCAACGAACTTGTGGATAGAGCCGCAGCGGCGAACCTTGTTGATCACATCCAGATGGTTGTAGTGACCGTTGGGCTGGGAGATCTGGGTGTAGATATCCTGACCCAGCGCGGTATGCAGCAGACCGCCCTCCAGATCGTGAGTAGCCAGTGCGTTACCGGCCATCAGACCATGAGCATAGCCGTTCTCCACCAGCGCCTGCATGGCCTTGCGGGCATCCTCGTCGAATGCAAAGGCAGGGCCCATGACCCAAACAATGTTGCCGTGTTCCTTCTCGTGCTTGAGCAGCTCGATGAGGTTATCGTAGTCCTTGGCATAGGAGGTCTCACGGCTTCTGCCCTGACGGAACACAAACTGATCCTCCAGGCCCTCGGCCTCATCCTCGAAGCCGTGGCAGTGCATATAGATACCGTCCTCACCCTTCTCGGTGCGGCCCAGCAGGACCTTGTCACCCTTCTTGATGTTGCGGTTCTCGACAACGGCAATGTGACCATCATCACACAGGACCATGCTGGAGTCCATACGGCTCTCCTCAGCCAGGATCCACTCGCCGTTCACCTTCACATACTCGGGATACATGGAAGTGCTGTGGTAATTCTCGGGGGCAACGCCGTCCATCTCAGCAACGGCAAAGACGGCATCGGGGGCATTCTTCAACTCAGGACGGTTAAAATCGGGGTGACGATACTTAGGCATAACAAAGCTCATCGGATCATCCTCACTTTCAAATTTTATCTATATTATTTATTGTTGATCAGATATCTTCACGCCACAGAGGCATGCTCATGCAGCGGGGACCGCCTCGACCGCGGCTCAGCTCACTGCTGGGCATCTCCAGCACATCGAGGCCGTGATCGCGCAGGATCTCGTTGGTCACATAGTTGCGGTCATAGACCACGATCTTACCGGGAGCGACACACAGAGTGTTTGCACCGTCGTTCCACTGTTCGCGCTCGCTGGCAGCACGATCCGTACCGCCGCAGCGGATCAGAGTCACATCATCCACAGGCATATTGTCACGCAGCGCTCCGGCAAAGTCATTACCGCGCTCAGCGACCTTGATGCTTCCCTTGCGGTCGCCTGCAGTAAGTTCAAACACGCGCAGGCCGTCCAGAATGCCGGGGAACACAGTAAACTTATCGTGATCCACCTGCGTGAACACGGTATCCAGATGCATGAAGGCACGCACACTGGGGATCTCAACAGCCAGCACCTTTTTAATGCTTGCAGTCTCATCAGCGAAGAGGTTTGCAGCCAACTGCTCCACACCCTCAGGCATAGTTCGCTGGGAAACACCCACAGCCAGAACCTCGCGGCTCAGGTTGAGAATATCACCGCCCTCCAGGCTGAAGGGTTCTTCACGGTTGTAGTAGAACGGCACCTGACCGGCAAAGTCCTTATGATGGCGGAGCACATAGCTGCCATACAAGGTCTCTCTGCGGCGGGTCACAGAGTACATTGCGTGAACGCTGGCACCGGTACCGATGCTGGCAAAAGGATCGCGCTGATAGTACAGGTTGGGGATAGGATCGAGAACAAAGTGATCCTTGTTGCGGGTCAGTGCGGTCAGGGGAGAGTTCTCGATGCCGCCGGACAGTTCACTGAGAGTGACGCCGGCCATGGTCTTGAGCACCATCTCACGGGTATCACCATAGTTCATAAGAAGCTCGGTGAGTTCCTTCTTATAGCGCTGGGCAACACTGCCGCCTTCATGGATAAAGTCGGATACGAACTGAGCCTTCAGCTCATCGCTCTGGCACAGGGTTTCTGCCACCAGATCCTCAAGATATACTACCTCAGTTCCGTTCTTGCGGAGAATATCCGCAAAGTAATCGTGCTCCTGCTGTGCGACCTTCAGGTAAGGAATATCATCAAACAGCAGACGGCTGAGTTCGTCAGGAACAAGGTGCTCCAGTTCCTTCCCGGGGCGGTGCAGCAGAACTTTTTTCAGCTGACCGATCTCGCTTGTTACATGAATCGCCATGTCCACACTACCCTTTCAAATCAATTCTTTCTTGTTAAGAGAGCACTACCCACAGTGGAAAATACTCTCAAGTTCTCCAAATTTTATACTAACATTTAACCGGAAATAATTCAATACTTTTCCGCACAGTTAGTGCAGGTTTTCCAATCTTTTTACCGATTACTCCCCGGCCTTCTCCCGGAGCAGCGCGATCTCCTGCGCATGGCCCTGATCCTCAGTGGGTGTTTCCAAATTGAAGGGCAGATGCTTCAGGGCCGGATGGGTGATCACACGCACAATTGCTTCCAATCCGAGATGGCCTTCACCGATCAGCGCGTGGCGGTCTTTTTTTGCGCCAAAGAGATTCATACTGTCATTGACATGGATGGCTTTCAGATAATCAAGACCGATCACCTTGTCAAACTCCGTTACCACGCCGTCAAGATCGTTCACCACATCGTAGCCGCCGTCCCATACATGGCAGGTATCCAGACACACGCCGATGCGTTCCTTGCATTCCACGCGGTCAATGATCTCCCGAAGCTCCTCAAACTTGCCGCCGATCTCACTGCCCTTACCGGTCATGGTCTCCAGCAGAACGACTGTCTTCAGTTCAGGATGCAGCACACGGTTGAGCATTTCGGAGATTTGGGTAATACCGACCTCAGTTCCCTGCCCCACATGTCTCGCGCCATGGAAATTGTAGTAGTTGCCTGGCAGGTACTCCATAAGCTTCAGATCACCTGTCAGCATCTCCTCTGCCAGAGCGCGAATACCCGCATCTGCCGAGCAGGCATTCATGATATACGGTGCATGCGCCACAATGGGTCCAAACTTGTGCTCACGCATCAGCGCATCCAGCTTACCAAGATCCACAGGATCGATGGTCTTTGCCTTGGCACCCCGTGGATTGCGCACAAAGCACTGCAGGGTGTTAGCGCCGATAGAGAGCGCAGCCTTACCCATTTTATAAAATCCTCCCGATGAGGAGAGATGTGCTCCCAAATAAATCATTTCAATTTCTCCTTCACATAATCTAGCAATATATCTCGGTTATTAGGCAGCTGATCGTCGATCACCAGTTCCAGCAGTCTGTCCAGCGCCGCACCAATCTCCTTACCGGATAGTCCCAACGCCGCAAGATCATTTCCCTTCACAGCGAGCTGCTTCAGTGAGAAACAACTGCCGGACGCCAGTTCCACATTGAGAAGCTGTTCCCACTGGTCGATCAGTTCCTGCCGTGAGCGGTATTCAGGCGCCTGTGCCATATTGTCTGCCCGCTTGACAGCCAGGAGAAGCCGCACCGTATCTTCCCCGTAGCGGCAAAGATTGCGCCGCACTGTACGGTCAGAGAGCGCCAGTTCCGCATCATGCCGTTCAACCAGAGTTACAATCTGCTGCCTGGTGCGGTGGTCAAACCGCAATCGCTCGGTGATCGCCTCCGCCTTCTCTTTACTCTTGCGGAAATGCCCGTAAAAGTGACCGCAGCCGTCATCATCCATTGTGAATGTGTCGGGTTTACCAAGATCGTGAAGCAGCATCGTCCAGCGAAGGACACTGTCCTTACCGGCGGCCTCTACAGACCGTGCGGTATGCTCCCACACATCGTAGATATGATATTTGTTATGCTGGTCAAAACCTATGCAGGGCAAAATCTCAGGAATGAATACGCCCAGCACATCCGGGTACTTCAGCAGAACGTCGGCAACATGATCTCCACAGAGAAGTCCTGTGGTCTCCACATTCAGCCGTTCCACCGCGATGCTGCCGAGAAGCGGCGCGCAGCTGTGGATAGCGGCGCTTGTCTTCTCCTCAATGGTGAAGCCCAGCCGGGATGCAAACCGAAGTCCCCGCATGATACGAAGCGCATCTTCTTCAAAGCGTTTGGAAGGCTCACCGACCGCGCGAATCACACCAGCTCTGATATCCTCCTGTCCGCCGTAGGGGTCAAATAGCTCTCCCCGCAGATTCAGCGCAATGGCATTCATCGTGAAATCGCGACGGGCGAGATCCTCCCTCAGTGATGACGAAAATTCCACCGATTCCGGGCGCCTGTGATCAAGATATTCTCCATCACGCCGATAAGTGGTGATCTCGGTACCGCGGCCGCCGCCTACGGTAACAGTACCATGCTGCAACCCGGTAGGGTTGGCATGGGGCGCAAACAGGTCAAGCACCGCCTCAGGAAGAGCATTGGTTGTCACATCCCAATCCGCAGGCTCCTTATCCATCAGAAGATCGCGCACAGCGCCGCCCACGCACCAGGCTTCAAAGCCAGCCTGTTCCAAAGTTTCCAGTATTTCTCTCACATGTCCAGGTATCTTTAACATATCATTTCTCATTTCGCCGTATTTTTCCAAAAAAACACCAGGTTTGACACGAAATTATGGTTGCGTTGTTTATTGAAATCTATTATAATATATTTTTGCAAAAAAGGCAATTACTACCGGCTATCCAGCCGTTTTCGGAGGGAATTTTTCCCATGACACATATTACAACTCAGATCCAGCAGCATATCACCCCCGGTCGCCGCGCCCATATGGTCGGCATCGGCGGGGTTTCTATGTCCTCTCTGGCCGAAGTGCTTCATAAGAACGGTATGATCATTACCGGTTCTGACTGGCAGGAGAGCGAAAAAATCGAGCATCTTCGCAGTTTGGGTATTACCGTTTACACCGGCGAACAGAAAGCAGAAAATATCCATGGCGCTGAGTGTATCATCCGCACCGCCGCCGCAGGCGACGATAACCCCGAGGTAGCAGCTGCCCACGAGGCAGGAATCCCCGTTTTCGAGCGTGCTGAGGCATGGGGTGCTATTATGCAGCACTATCAGAACGCAGTCTGCATTGCCGGTACTCACGGCAAAACCACTACCACCTCTATGGCCACTCACATTTTCATGGCAGCCGAAACTGATCCCACTGTTATGATCGGTGGCAGACTGCCTCTGATCAACAGCGACTACCGCGTGGGCAAGGGTGACACGATCATTCTTGAGTCCTGCGAGTACTGCAACAGCTTTCACTACTTCTTCCCCACTGTGGCGGTGATCCTGAATGTGGAGGAAGATCATTTGGACTTCTTCAAGGATCTTGACGATATTAAAGATTCCTTCCGCCGCTTTGCCTCTCTTGCAGAGAAGAACGGTCATATCATCTGCAACGGTGATGACGCCAATACAACAGATGCTCTTTCCGGTCTTCCCCTCTTCACCTTCGGCATCAATGGCGATGCCAACATCAAGGCAGAAAACCTCGCATGGGATCACGGTATGGGCGAATTCGATGTGCTTGCGAACGGTACACTCTACACTCACCTGAAGCTGAAGGTTGGCGGCAGACACAATGTATACAATGCACTTGCCGCAGCCGCAAGTGCCTATGTGTTGGGTATCAGCGGTGACGCTGTGAAGAAAGGACTTGAATCCTTCACGGGTGCAGGCCGCCGTTTTGAGTACAAGGGTGAGATCAACGGTGCCAAAGTCTATGACGACTACTCCCACCACCCCAGTGAGTTGCACGCCCTTATTTCCATGGCAAAGGAACTGGGCTACGAGCGCATTGTGCTTGCCTTCCAGCCCCACACCTACACCCGCACCAAGGCGCTGTTCAATGAATTTGTTGCCGAGCTGAAAAATGTGGATCAGCTGTTCCTGGCTGAGATCTTTGCTGCGCGAGAAAAAAACACCATTGGTATTTCTTCCGCAGACCTTGCTGAAAAGATTCCCGGCGCAGTGTTCTGTCCCACTTTGGATGCAGTGACCGAGCAGCTGAAAAGCACCGCCCGTCCCGGGGATCTTATCCTGACCGTTGGCGCAGGAAACATCGTTCAGGCCGGAGAAGCGCTACTCCGATAAGCTAATAAACAAACAGAGAGAATCGATATGAATATTTCACCTATCTTTACCGACTTTCCCACCGCTGGATTGAACGAAGCGCAGCAGGCCTCTTTCGACATCCTGCGTCAACTCAACATTCCTTTTGAGCGCGTGGAACATGACAATGCGGATACGATGGAAGACTGTGTTGCCATCGGTCAGGTACTTGGTGCGGATGTCTGCAAGAATCTTGTACTCTGCAACCGGCAGAAGACAAACTTTTACCTTCTGACCATGCCCGGTGACAAACCTTTCTTTACCAAGGACCTCTCGCATCAAATCGGCTCCTCCCGTCTGAGTTTTGCTTCCAGTGAAGCTATGGAAGAACTGCTGCATGTTCAGCCCGGTTCCGCCTCTATTCTCTCCCTGCTCTTTGATACCGAGCACAAAGTACAGCTGGTTATGGACCGTGAGACCAAGGAAAAGGATTACTTCTGCTGCCACCCCTGCAAGAATGACGGCACAGTGAAGATGAAAACAGCGGATGTTCTGAACATTTTCCTCAAACACACCGGACACGAACCTATCACTGTTGATCTTCCCCGCTACAGCGAAGCTGAATAACAAAAGCAGAGTGCCGCAAAGGCATCTTGCATATCACTGCAACACGACCGATTGAGAGACAAGCGAGCACACCCACGAGTTTCTGTTGAAACTCGTGGGTGTGCTCGCTTGCATTATAAGGATCAGGGTTAAGTTCAAGTTCAAAGATGCAAAAAAGCACAACGGCGGAGCAGTCGATTTCCCGTCTGCTCCGCCGTTGCGCTCATTGCCCATGAGGTCGTAGTCTTTGTTATGCGGTTTTCTCGGTGTAGTACTGCGCCTGTGCGTTCCAGAGCTCGTAGTACTTGCCGCTCTCGTCAGAGAGCAGGGAATCGTGGCTGCCCTGCTGGATCACGCCGCCATCGTGGAACACGGCGATCTCGTCGCAGAACTTGCAGGAGGACAGGCGGTGACTGATGTAAATTGCCGTCTTATCGCCCGCGATGTCATTGAACTTGGAGTAGATCTCAGCCTCCGCAATGGGGTCGAGAGCGGCAGTCGGCTCGTCGAGGATGATAAAGGGAGAATCCTTGTAGAGCGCACGGGCGATAGCGATCTTCTGCCGCTCGCCACCGGAAACATCCACACCTTCCTTGTCCAGCTGCTTGAAGAGCATGGTGTCCAGTCCCTTTTCCATCTTCGCAAGACGGTCGCCGAAGCCTGCGTCAATGAGTGCCTTTTCTGCGCGATCACGGTCATACTCCGCCCGGCCTGCCACATTGGCGCCCAGCGGCTGGCTCATAAGCTGGAAGTCCTGAAAGACCACGGAGAAGATTTCCATGTAGTCGCGGTAGTTGTACTTGCGGATGTCGATGCCGTTGAGGAGAATTTCGCCCTCGGTGGGATCATACAGACGGCACAGGAGCTTAATAAAGGTTGTCTTACCGCTGCCGTTCTCGCCAACAACTGCCAGACGGTTGCCCACCTTGAACTTCATATTCACATTCTTGAGGGCATACCGCTCGCTGCCGGGATACTTGAAGGAAACATTTCTAAATTCCACATCGTACTGGCGGTCGCTTCGCTTTTCGGTGGTCAGACTGCCCTGATACATGGAATTGGGAATGTCGAGAAACTCGTAGGTGGTCTTCAAGAATCCTGCATTGCCCTCGATCTCCGCAAGCACCGTCAGCAGTTCGCCAAGATTCTGGGACAGTGCCGTGACTGCACTGACATACTGGGTCACGCTGCCGATGCCGAACGCACCGCCCAGCGCCTTCAGGCAGGTAAATACATACACAAAGCCTGTAAAAATTGCCACACCTCCCTCAGAGATGGACATGAGCTTGCTTGCCCAACTTCTGAACATCTTATCAAAGTCGCCGCCTGGGCAAAAAACCAAATCTCCTTCCATCCAGTGTTCCGCCGCCTCATACTGACCATAGGTTCTGACATCCAAAAGCTTTCTCTGATCGTTAGGCAGATTGCAGAACGCACTGAAAAGGCGGTTTCCAAAAGTGGCCAATTCAGCAGCCTCTGCCCATTTTCGGTTAAACGCTACCGCACTCACAGAGGTCAGCCAAAGGATCACCGCCATGACAGCCAGAAGCGCAAGGGCAAAGAGAGGGTTATTCAGCGCGGCCAGCGCGCCTGTACCATCAGGAACAGGCAGAGTGAATAGGCTGACCGTCAGCGCGATGGCACCAATAATACCGACAACGGATCTCATGAGCTTCTCGAACGATTCTACTGTTTTATACAGTCCCATGCCGCCCCAGTTTTCATTCTGTTCAATCTGGGCATACAGGTCACGGGTATGCTGCTTGTCGGAATCCTCGTAGTCCATGGTCATAAACTTTTCGACAAACAGCCGCTCTTTCTTATGAAAGAAGGTGGTATCCATAGCGGCGGTCCAGCGGCGCAAAACAGCGCTCAGAAGGCCCATAACAGTTGTTACAGCCAACGTCAGCACCACCCAGCGCCACAGTTCGTCAGCACGGCGCGCGCCTGCCAGCTCGTTGATGAGCTGTGCGGAAAACCATACTGTCACATAGGGGGACAGTGCGGATACTACGGTACTTGCGGTACTTGCAATCAATTTTCCCGGTTGGCAGCGGTTAATGTCCTTCAATGCGCGCAATGTCAGCTTCATCATTTCTTTTTTAGTCATCTTATTCTCCACAGGAATCGCCTCCCTCCTGATAGTAACGGCTCTGCACCTCATAGAGCTTCGCGTACTCGCCGTCCAGCGCCAGAAGCTCGCTGTGCGTTCCTTCCTCCGCGATCTTGCCGTCGGCAAGGAAAATGATCCTGTCGCAGAAGCGGGTGGACGCCAGACGGTGAGAAATAAAGAGCGAGGTTTTTCCCGTTGTCATTTCGTTATATTTCATGTAAATGTCATTTTCCGCAATGGGGTCAAGGGCGGCGGTGGGTTCATCCAGCACCAGAATGGGACCGTCCTTATAGAGTGCACGAGCCAGAATAAGCCGCTGAGTCTGACCGCCGGAGAAGAGAATACCGTCCAGATACACATTGCGACCCACATGAGATTCAAGTCCCTGCGGCAGAGAGTCCACGAAGCCCATGAGTCCCGCCTTGCGGAGACAATCGCGGACGCGCTTCTCGTCAATGTTCTCTACCTGCAGAGAGATGTTCTCTGCAATAGTGGCATCCATAATGGAAAAATCCTGATACACAGCGGAGAGCAGTCCGTAGTATTCCTGACGGTTAAACTCGCGGATGTCGATGCCGTTGAGCAGTACCCGTCCTTCCGTGGGATCGTAAAAACCGCACAGGAGCTTTACAAGGGTCGTTTTACCTGCCCCGTTCAGACCAACGATGGCCAGCTTCTCGCCGGGGCGAATGGTCAAATTCAGATTTTCAAAGAGGTTCTTTTCGGTTTCGGGATAGCGGAAGGTCACATTCTCCAGCGTCAGCTCATAGCTGTCGGAAACAGGGATGGGA